>QEUW01000493.1 GCA_003577005.1 Chloroflexota bacterium
GCGCAAACCGTTGAAGACCTCACGCAGCGAGTATTCGCGCTGCGGGGCCTCTTCCGTCATCAAAGTCAGGTATGGTGCGACCAGCGCCCATTCGTCATCGCTCACGTCACTCGGGTATGCTTTGCGGTTCATCCCTCAAGCTTCCCCGCTCGGTCAAGTGCATAACAGCCTCTATCTGGTCTCGGACGATCCCACCGGCGGCTGGACGAAGCCGGCCAACTACGAACTGCTCACTCAATGGACCTGTGCCAGCGAGCATCCTACGTTTGACAGCACAACCTACATGTTTTACGTCGTCCAAGAAGAGGTGGCCGGGATCTGGGGCGCATCGTTCTTCGACGTCTACCTGAACGATGGTTTTCACCCGAATGACCGCTCGGCCAGCGATATCGCGTCAGCAGGCAACCCGGACGTGAGGCCGGCGTAATACCAGGCGATCTTGCCTTCACCATCGGCGTCTATCGCAGGCTGAGCTAGACGGAAGCTGAGCATCTCTTCGTCATGCGGCGGCGCAGATGTGACTACGAGCCACTGCGGCTCACCCTCGTCGGTCCCCGGATCCACCGGCAGATAGTAGGCTTCACCGTCGTCGGAAAAGATCGGCTCACCGTGGTCCATCTGCTCAAGCGCGACGAATGAGCAGCCGGAGGCCGGTGAGGTACGGCTGCTCTTGCCCCTGCTCAGACGACTTGACTGAAATCCGAAATTGAACTGGTCTTTACGCGCTGAGTGCTCTGCTTCATATGCTCGTCAATGGCCTGAGACTTGCGTGCAGCGTCCGTTGTACTTCATGTGGTGCTGAGGCAGGAAATGCGCCTGGGAAGCCATGGTTCGCACTCCATCCCCTATGGAGTGCGAACCATGGCTTTTTGTGGCCTCATTCCTTGTCAGCCACGCGTCGGGGATAGGGGCCGCAGGGGAGGTCGCCACAGCATTGTTGCCGGCTCTGGCGCAACTACGCCCATTCAAAGACCACTTTGCCGGTGGCCCCGCTGTCAAACAACGTGAACGCCTCCGGCGCGCGCTCGATGGGGAAGCGGTGCGTGATAATCGCCTCCAGTGGCACCTGGTGGTCCAGGACGAAGCGCAACATCTCCCAGTACATGGGCAGCGGCAGCACGAACGACCCCATCAGCGTCGCCTGCTTGCCAATGATCTGCATCGGGTTGAGCGTCTTGTCCTGGCTGCCGATGCCCACAAAGACGGCACGCCCGCCCAGGCGCAGCGACTCGACCGCGCCATTCTGTCCAGGCGCACTGCCCGAGGTTTCGTAGGCGGCGTGCGCGCCCTCGCCGTGGGTGAGTTCTTTGATGGCAGCAACCGCATCGTCCTGGGCAGGATCGATGGCGGCATCAGCCCCCAGAGAGAGCGCCAGGTCACGGCGCAGCGCCACCGGCTCGACCACGACCACATGTGCGCCCATGGCCTTGGCAAACAGCGTGCCCGCCAGCCCGACCGGCCCCTGGCCAAAGATCGCCACTGTGTCCGCCCCCGACAGCCTGAGCTTGCTGATGGACGAGAAGGCGGTGCCGGCGTTGCATGCCATCATCGCGCCCACGGCAAAGCTGAGCTCGTCGGGCAGCGGGCAGCAGTTGCGCGCATCGGTGAGGATGTAGTCGGCGTCCGAGCCGTGGATCGGGCCGCCGTAGCCACGGCGCTCAGCACACCACATCAAGTTGCCGCCCAGACACTGGGGGCAGTGACCGCAGCCGCGGTAATGATAGACTGAGACGCGGTCGCCGACCTGCACATGGGTCACACCAGGGCCCACCGCCTGGACGACGCCGCTCGGTTCGTGACCGGGGATGGTTTCGTTGCCGGCGCGCTCCTCGACCGACTGGCGGTAGAGGTGCAAATCGCTGCCACACAGCCCGCCAGCCCGCAGTTGGACCACGACCTCGCCGGGACCCGCCATCGGGTCCGGATAGTCGCGCACTTCAGCCTGCCGCCCTCCTAAAAAGACGACACCACGCATATCTGTTCTCCCTCTTGTATGTTGACATCCGTTTGGGTGGCGCGCTTGCGCCGATACTGCAGTTACGCTGTACTAGCGATCAGGAGTGCTTGGTTTGGGAAAGGAAATGGTTTGCGCTCTACCTGTGTGAAACCGGCCCCTTTTAACCACCGGATCAACTCTGCCGCAGTGTAGTACGTTGCGCCGGTATGATGGATCATCTGGTTCAGCGCGCCCAGGGCTACGCTCAACGGCCCGCACTTGTCGTCATCCAACACGGCATCCAAGACCACTAAAATGCCCTTTGTGTGCAGCGCCGCACGGGTCTTGCGCAAGAGCTGCTGCACATGCTCGTCATCTTCCTGATGGAGGACATTGCAGAGCAAGATGACATCCTGGCCCGCGGGCAGCGGATGCTGATGATAGTCGACGCCCACCGTCTGAATCTGCCCGGCAAGGTGGCTTTGTGCCAGGAGATCTTGGGCGACAGCGATCACGTCGGGGAAGTCGAGCAGCGTCGCATGTAATGCTGGATAGCGCTGGCAAAAGGCCAAGGCAAACGTTCCCACCCCACTGCCAATATCAAGCAGCAACTTGGCCGCACGCAGATCCACAGCGCCGGCGACGGTTTGGGCCACGGGAATGGCGGCGCGGTGCATTTCCATGTGAAAGGCGCGCAATGCCTCTGCGCCTTTTTCGCGCTGCGAGGGGGCCGCCGCTTCGCCGTTGCGGATGACTTGGCCGAGGCTCTCCCAGTCTCGATACAGACCCGACGCGCCTGCCAGCAACGGGCTGAGATTACCCGGACGATCGGCGGCCAGCAGATCGGCAGCCGAATCTACCGTCCGGTAGCCGCGGTCGGTCCTCTCAATCAGGTGCAAGGATGTACAGACTACCAGCAGCGCTTCCAGTCCGCGCCGATCCACCTTGAGTCGAGTCGCCAGTTCGCGCATATGCACTGGCCCAGATGCTAGATGCGTGAAGAGGTCGAGTTCGGCTGCCACTTGGAGCGCGCGCGCGACCATGAAGTGGCCTATAGCCAATTCCTGCAGAGCAGCTCCGGACCAGCGTCGGGACGGCGCATTCGCTTGCGCATTCAGTTGTCCATGTGGCTTTTTGCTCACGACACGTTCGCTCTACATGACTGGAGCATGGTGCGGCCGCCGTCCTCTCGCCTACTAGGCGGAGATGAGTGGCCCTACCCTATGTTAGCCTTTTATCGCACCCGCTGTCAGGCCAGCAATGAGATAGCGCTGCAACAATACAAACACGACCACCACCGGGATCGTGATCACGATCCCCTCCGCGAGCAGCAGTGCGTAGTTGGTGTTCGACACCTGCGACGTCACCAGTTGCGAGATGTGGACTGCCACCGTCATGGCAGCCGGCCCCTGCGTGATGACCATGGCAAAGAGCAGGTCGTTCCAGGCCAAGATAAAGGCGAATAGACCCACGGTGAGTACCCCAGGAATCGACAAGGGCAACACGACGCGCAGGAACGCCTGAAGCCGGTTACAGCCGTCGATGAGTGCTGCTTCCTCCAACTCCACTGGGAAGCTGCTAAAGAACCCGCGCAGAAAAAGTGTGCAGAATGGCACAGAGAAGGTAGCAAACCCGATGATTAACCCAGTATAGCTGTTGATCAGCCGAATATGCAGCAGATCTTGTAGCTGGCGCATGATAACGAAGAGCGGGATAACCAGCAGAACGCCAGGCAACATTTGAGACACGACCAAAGAGATGGTGATAGCATCTTTGAATCGATAGCGAAAACGCGCTAGGCTGTAGGCCGTCATGCTGGTGATGACAATCGAAACTAGAGGCGTTAGGATTGCCACAATAATAGAGTTGCGCAGTGTCTGCATAAAGATACTCTGGTGCATTAGCGCGCGGAAATTGTCAAAGGTAATCTGCTTAGGCCAGAAGGTCGGCGTCAACGTATACAGCTGGTCGAACGGTTTGAGAGCCGAGGCAATGGCCCAGTAGAACGGGAAGATCGCAAAGGCCAGCAAAATCCAAATGGCGCCGTGGGTGAGCGCGCTCGCGGCCACTCGACGCAGGCGTGCTGCTCGTCTACGCTGCGCGACGCTTTGGGGGAGCTGTGTGGTCAAGGCTTGATTGTCAGTACTCATCACCTGGTATCTCTCGATCAATTGCGTAGAGTTCGGCCCCAATAAGCCCTCTAGGTCGTGTCGGCGCGCACACGGCGCACATAGATCACGGTGAAGACCATCATGATCAGCATCAGGATCACGGCGATTGCTGCGGCGTAGCCCGTCCGGTCAAAGCGGCTATAGGTCTGGTAGACCAAGGGGGTGAGTGTCATCGTATAGTCGGGTGGCGGCCCACCTTGGGTCAGGATCCAGATGCTGGTGAAGTCATTTGCTGTCCAGATGGTTTCCAACAAGACCAAGACAAAGAGAACGGGGCGCAGCAAAGGCAACGTGATATGCCAGAAGGAGGTCAAAGGGGATGTGCCGTCTATTTCGCCGGCCTCATAGACCTCGCGCGGAATTACCTGCAGACCGGCAAGGATCACGGCATAGGCAAACGGGTAGCCTTTCCACCAGGCGATCACAAAGATCGACGGCCAGACCCAGGCTTTCTCGGCCAAGAAGATCACATACTGGTCGATGAATCCGAGGCGGTATAAGATATAGTTGAGTACGCCATAGCCACCGTCAAAGATCCAGCGCCAGACCACGCCAGCCGCCACAACGGGCATAACCCAGGGTATCAGCGCCAAGGCGCGATAGATCCCCCGAAAGCGGATCGGCTTGTTGAGCAGCAGTGCCAACGCCACCTGCGCCACCACGAAGACACGGCGCAAGGCGCCTGCGCCTATACCGCCCCCTCTCGCGCGGGGGCCAAGTTCCCGCGCGCAATTGTTTCTGCGCCCCGGCGCATTCTTCACAGCGCGGGACGCCGCGCGGGCAAAGGATCAGACGATGTCGCGTCGTTGCGAACTCACCGGTGTCGGCCCCATGGTCGGCCACAACGTGAGCCACTCGAACATCAAGACCAAGCGCCGGTTCCTGCCGTCGCTGCGCGACACCGCGCTGGCCTCCGAGTCGCTGGGTCAGACCTTCCGTCTGAAGATCTCCAACGCGGCCCTGCGCACGCTGGACTTCAAGGGCGGCCTGGACGCCTACCTGGTCAAGGCCAAGGACGAGAAGCTCTCGACCCGCGCCCAGCGCATCAAGCGCCAGGTGAAGGCCAAGCTGGCGGCGAACCAACCGGCGGCGTAAGCCGCAGGGGCTAAACGGGCTAGGAAGGCCGGCGGCGACGCCGGCCTTTTTCTTTGCCCGCCGTGGACCGCGCACGAC
>QEUW01000037.1 GCA_003577005.1 Chloroflexota bacterium
CCCAGGATATAGTTGGCTTCCAGATCAGGCAGCGGCAGGAGCAGGCGGAAATTTTCGGCCAACCTGGGTTGCGCAATCAACTCAATCTGGCCGACCTTGTCGAAGATGCGAGCGATCACGCCCGTCTGCGCCCCAATTTGCAATACATAGTACTCGTTTTCGATCTCGATGACTTCACTCATCTCTCATCCCTTCAGGGATCCCGCCGTCAAACCGGCGACA
Source organism: Chloroflexota bacterium (assembly GCA_003577005.1). The sequence continues at coordinate 223 of QEUW01000037.1, forward strand.
AAATAGCGTTGGAAGAACAAAAACCCGACCATCAGCGGCATGACAGATAAAAAGACCGCTGCCGACAAGTAGCCATAGTGTACCGTCCATTCCGTGCGCATGTTGGCCAGACCTACGGTGAGGACGGTCAGCGACTTGGCGCGCAGGATCACCAGCGGCCAGAGCAACTGATTCCAACTCCAGTTCATGGCCAGAATACCGAGCACCGCCAGCGCCGGTGTACTCACCGGCAGAATGATGCGCCAGAAGACGCCGAAATCCGAACAGCCGTCGATGAGCGCCGCCTGGCCGAGTTCATCGGGGATGGTCTGCATGAACTGGCGCAGCATAAAGACGCCAAACGCGCTGGGCAGCCCCGGCAGGATCACGCCTGCATAGGTATCGATCAGACCTAGATTGCGTGCGACCATAAAGGCCGGAAAGAGCGTCAGGCCGCTGGGAATCATCAACGTTGCCATCGTCAGGACAAAAATCAGATTCTTGCCGGGAAAGTTGCGTTTGGCAAAGGCATAACCCGTGATCGCGCACAGCAGCATCTCGCCCAGGGTAATGGCGACGGCAATAATCGTGCTGTTCAGATACCAGCGCAGCACGGGCAACTGGGTCAAGATATAGATGTAGTTGTCCAGATTTGGCTGCTCTGGAAAAATCGTCGGCGGAAAACTCAACAGCGTCGTCGTCTGTTTGAACGAAGCCGAGATAACATAGAGGTAGGGAAAGAACATCAACGTCGCCATCGCCAGCAGCGCCGCATAGTGCAGACTTACGCCAAACAGACTTTTGACGACCCGAAAGCGGCGACGTTGCCGGAGCGAGTGCTCCATCAGCGGGCCAGTTGCAGAGGCCAAGATGTAACTCCTGATGTTAATACTCGATATTTGTGCGCAGCACGCGCATCTGAATCAGCGAGATCGGCATGATAATCAAAAACAGGATCACGCCCAGCGCGGCGGCCAGCCCTTCGCTATCGTAGCTCTGGAACGCAAAGCCATAGATCATGCCGACGATGGTCTGCGTCGAATACTGTGGCCCGCCTTGGGTCAGGACATAGACCGTGTCAAAGATCTGAAAGGCGCCGATCGTGCCGATCACCACGAGAAAGAGCATCACCGGCTGGATCAACGGCAAAATGATGCGAAAGAAGAGCCTCAGACCGCCAGCGCCGTCGATGCGGGCGGCGTCGATCAACTCTTCCGGAATCCCCTTCAGCGCCGCACCCAGGACCAGCGTCTGAAAGCCGACGCCGGCCCACACCGTGAGCATGGAGACAGCAAATGGCGCCGCGTTGGGGTCCGTCAGCCATTTGACGTCCGGGAGACCAAGCAAGGTGAGCAGATAGCTCAAAATCCCATACCGTGGCAACAGAATATAGCCCCAGATCTGCGCCACGGCGGCCCCCGAGGCCAGGATGGGAAAGAAGACTATCGCCCGAAAGATGCCGGGCCAGCGCGTCCAGCGGTGGTTGATCAGCAGGGCAAAGATCATCCCCAACACGAGCGCCGATGGCACAATGGTCACCACATAGCGTAGCGAATTGACCAGCACGATGCGGATGCGAAAGTCCTTCAGCAGTCGCGCATAGTTGTCAAGGCCAACGAACTCCGGCGCAGAAAGGATGCCGCCGCGGGCAAACGAAAGCGCCAACCCCCACACAAAGGGTACGACAACAAAGGTGACAAACAAGAGATAGAACGGCGTAATGAACAGATAGGAAGTCAGGATATTCCGTTGCCGCATGGTCAGGCGCGCGGGGCGTCCCCCTGCCGTACTTGATTCCCGGCGCAGGTTTGCTGTCTTGCCTGTGCTCATCACGACTCCGCTCCTGGCAGTGAACGGCCATCAAAGATCAGTAGAGAGACTCGCATTCGGGGAAAGGGCTGCTGAGGGTTCTTAACGAGTAAGGGTCGTAACCCTTTCCCGGAATGCTGGCGCTGATCCCTGTTGACCGATTTCTGATAGCGATCCATCGGGGCTGGTGACAGACTCACTGGCGCGCGGCGATCAACTCGCGCATGCGCTGGGCGCCTTCGATCATGGCGTCCTTGCCGCTCTTTTGGCCGAGAGCAATGGCTTCGTACTGGTTCAGGAACTCCCCCATAACATCACCACGGTAGGGTTTATCGGGGATGTAGTCGTTGGCCATGACGGCGTTGCCCAGGTTCGCCTCGACGGCTTCGATGATGGGGTCACCATCGGCGAAGGAGAGTTCTTTGAGCACCGGCTGCCAGCCCAGCAATTTGATCCAGCCTTTGAGCGACTCTGGCTCGACCAGATACTTCATCAACTCCCACGCCTGTTCCTGATGCCGTGAATTTGCGGCCATGGCGGCGTACCCGGCGGCGCCATAGCCTGCGCGCGCCCATTTGGGGTCCTCGGCCAGCCCGGCCGGTTTTGGACCAACGCCCAGATCGAAGTCAGGGTTGGCGTCGCGGATCACGGCAATGGCGGTGTTGACCTCGAAGGCAAAGCCGCCCTTGCCGGCCTGGAACATGGACATCAACTGCCCGGTGACCTGCCCCAAGTCCGGCGGCGGGGTGATCTGATGGGTGTTGAACAGGTCATAGTAAAACTCGGCTGCCTGGATGCCCTTCTCGTCGTCGAGGTAGATTTCGGTGAAGTCCTCATTTGTCCATTTGCCGCCGCCGTTGAGCGGCCAAAAGACGGTGTTCCAGCCATGAAATTCCAGCGCCGTGCGCGGGCCAATCATAAAGCCGAACTGGTCCGCATCAGGGTTCGTGAGCTTTTTGCCGTATTCGATGATCTCTTCCCAGGTATCTGCGGGCTTGTTGGGGTCAAGTCCAGCCTGCTCAAAGAGCGTTTTATTCCATAGCTGGACATTGCCGGCAAGCACCCACGGTACACCGTACAGTTTTCCCTCAATGGTGGCCGGGCCAAATGCCTGTGGCTGGAACTTGTCTTTTAGCTCTGGCTCCAGATCAAACCAACCATCCAGCGCCTCCAGTTGGCCGGGCAACGCATAACGCGAGATGCCTTCGGTCTGGTACGCAACATCCGGCGGGTCGTCGGAGGCGTAACCGGCTGTGAGCGCCTCGCCATATTGGGCCCACGGCACCTCGGAGTATTCGACGCGGATGTCAGGATGGCGCTCGTGGAAACCGGCGAGAACACTTTCGGCGATCTTCACCTCTTCGCCGGCAGGCTTATGAGGTGCCTTCCATAATTTGAGGTCGACCGGCGCCTGGGCTGCGCCACCGCCCGCTTGCTGCCCGGCCGGCGCCTGTACACAAGCCGCCAGCGCCAGACTCATCGCCCCTGCGCCGCTGGCATGCAGAAATTGCCGGCGCGACATTCTTGCCGTGAGCATGGGTTTCCTCCTGTTGTTGGGTTTTCTACATTTCATTGGGGGAGAGCGAACCACGATTTGCCAAATTGAACGCAGTTGCTGAATAATAGACCGTATCCAGCAGAAACCGAATCACCGGGCGGCAAATAGGTGTGGACTGCATTCCGGGCAAGGGCGACGATGCTTCTTCGCTGAGAGGACTCACCCGCCTTTGCCCGGAATGCGAGTCACCTGAAAAGAAACTCCCTTGCGAGCTGAACTGAGTATAGCACAATCACTCTCTGCTGTAACGGCAAAAGCGGCCATCGAGAAGCCATGTACAGGACAAGCAGGGGTCATGAGCGAAGCCAGGCATCTGACCATCAGCGCGCCATTTGTGGCGGATGTGCGACGGGCGCTGAACCATCTTTATGATCCAGCCGCGCTGCGCGGTAACCCGTTGATACAATTGTTCTCCCTTGATCCAGACGAGGACGAGGTGTCTGCGCTCCGCCAGCTTCTGTTGAGTGCAATCGAGGCGCTCAAGCCCAGTCAAGCCGCGCCCGCGCAGTCGCAGGAGTGGCGCTATTACCAGATCTTGCTACACCGCTTTGTCGAGCAGTTTATGCAGCGCGAGGTGGCGCATACACTGGGTCTCAGCATCCGGCAACTGCGGCGGCAGGAAACACAGGCGTTGCGCGAACTGGCGGCTTATCTCTGGTCGCACTACCACCTGGCCGAGCGGATGGAGACAGCGAACACGAATGCGACAACTGCCATTACTGTAAGTCGCGAGGAGGAGCTGGCGTGGTCCCAAAATTCGTTCCCCAGCGAATCTGCCGAGGCTGGGCCCATGCTCCAGGCGGTGGCGCAGACGGTCCTGCCCCTGGCGAAGCTGTTGCAGGTGCAGATAGAGTACTCCATCCCCGAATGGCTGCCGCAGCTGGCCGTACAGGTCGTGACTGTGCGCCAGGCTCTGCTCAGTGCGCTGACGACAGCCATCCGCCTTGTGCCCGGCGGCCGGATTACGGTTGCCGCCGAGGTGCAGCGCCAGGAGGTACAACTCTGCATCAGCGGCACGGGACAGAGCCTGCCGTCGCTGCGGCGACAAGAGGAGGAGAGCATCGAGGGGCTGGCGATCGCACAACAACTTGTTAGTTTCTCTGGTGGCCGGCTCGAGCTGACGCTGGCCCCGGGAAACAGAGCGGCCTTTGCTATCCGGATCGCGCTGCCCACGGTGAAACAGTGGATTGTGCTGGCTATCGATGACAACCCCGACACGCTCGCGCTATTGCAGCGCTACACATCGGGTACACGGTACCACCTTGTCGGCGTGCGCGAGCCAGAGCAGACATTGAAATTGGCCGAAAAATTGCACCCCCAGGTGATCATCCTCGATGTGATGCTGCCTGGCATCGATGGCTGGGAGCTATTGGGACGTTTGCGGGCGCACCCCAAGATCGGGCATGTGCCTGTCGTTGTCTGTACGGTGTTGCCCGAAGAGCCTTTGGCCCTGGCCCTGGGCGCTGCTACTTTCTTGCGCAAGCCGTTGAGCCGCCCCATCTTGTTGGCCGCCCTGGATGCCCAGGTCGAGGGGATAGGGTGACAACACTTTGATGATCGCCTCCAGGGTAGCCAACAGCCTGTGGATCGAGATACCGCCGCCACGCAAAACGGCCAACGCCTTGCTCACGATTGGCTGGCCGGCCGGATCACGCGCAGAGATCACGATCACCGGAATGTCGCGCACTTGCGGGTCCAGGCTCTTCTCCGCCAGGAATTCAAAGCCATCCATCTCCGGCATGATAAGGTCCAGGATGACCAGATCGGGCTGTTGTTGCCGCACCAGTTCCAGGGCCTGTTGGCCGTTGGTCGCCCGCAACACCCGATACTCCCGGTCGGCGGCGATGAGCATCCGCTGGAAAAGGCGCAGCGCATCCGGTTCGTCGTCCACTAGCAGCACGGTTTTGCCGCGGAGTTGCAGCCGGTCGATGGCGCCCAGCAATGCCTCGCGCGCGATGGGTTTGACCAGATAGTCAGATATACCCAGTGCATCCGCTGACTCCTGAATACTCGGCACCGAGCAGACAATTGCCGGCGTGCCAAAGGGCAGCCTGGCGCTCAGTTCAAGTTGTTGCAAACTTTCGGCTACCGCCGGCTCGTTGATCAGAAGCGCCTGCGCCGGCTCGCGGCCAAGCTCCTGGAGGGCCGCTTCAAGGCTGGCAGCGGGCGCAATCTCTGCGTCGGTCAGATAACGCGCCAACAGCCGCTGTAATGTCTTGCCCCGTTCCAGCACGACCAGGCGTGGCCGATCGGTGGGGAGCGGGGCGAGTGATCGGTGCGTCCGCTCGCGGTACTCCCACTCCGGCGAAAACCAGCGAGCGACGTTGGCGTGGTCGGGCGCTGGTGTGGTGTAGGGCAGGCAAAAGAAGAAAGTTGTGCCCGCGCCGGCGGTGCTTTCCACCCACATTTGGCCGTGGTGCAACTCGATAAAGCTGCGGCTGATGCTCAGGCCAAGACCGCTGCCGCCGTGCCGCCGGCGAATCGAGTCGTCGAGTTGCTGAAAGGGCTGGAAGATCTTGTGCAGTGCCTCGGGCGCAATGCCGGGACCGGTGTCGGCAACGCTGACGAAAAGACTCTCCTGTTCTTGCCAGGCGCTCAGGGTGACGCCTCCCCGTTCGGTGAACCGCCCGGCGTTGCTGAGCAGATTCAACACGACCTGGCGGATGCGCGTCCGGTCGCCGAGGATCGGCGGTAGCCTGGCCGGGTTGTCTGTCTTCAGGTAGAGTCCCTTTGACGCAAACAACGGGCGCACAGCAGTGATGGCCGCCTCGATGATCTCTTCCAGCTTGATCTGCTCTTTGATGAGCGCCATCTGTCCAGCCTCGATCTGGCTCAGGTCCAGTACATCGTCAATCAAGCTGGAGAGATGGCGGCTGTTGCGCAGGACGATGGCAAGATCAGCGAGGAGTGGCTGTGGGATGTTGCGCCCGTAGACTTCTGGCGTTTGCATCATCATTTCGATGAAGCCGATGATCATGTTGAGCGGTGTGCGCAGTTCGTGGCTGACATTGGCAACAAACTGTTCTTTTGCCCGCCGTGCATCCTCGGCGCGCTGGCGCATGGCCTGGGCCAAACGATTGAGTCGGGTCAATTGGAGATTGGCATCGGCCAGGTCCTTGAGCGTCTGGCTCAACTCCTGCTGATAGTCGCGACTGCGTTCGAGCCACTGATGGCTTTGTTGATAGTGAATCTGAAACCACTCCATCGCTGTCAATAACGGTCGCGAGGTCAGCCAGACCAACCAGACCACCCCCCAGACCTGGGCCAGCACAACCGCCTGCGCAATGGCACTCAGGCCGGGCAACCAGTTCGACAACAAAACGATGACCAGTGTGCTGGCGCCAGCCATCAACAAACCACTACGCACGCCGACCAACAAGGTCGCCAGTCCGATGGGCAATGCTGCCAAACTCAACACGGCGGTCTCACCCCAGAAGGCTGGCGTCAGCACAGCCAGAAAGAGCCCGCCAATCAACGTCCAGGCGACCACCAGGTAGGGCGCCCGGCGCAGCGCCCAGACGCCAACGCTGAGCAGCAACAAGACCAGTCCGGCTAGCCCCCCTTGGAGCGGTTCGGTAAAGAGCTGTGCGCAGACAATCGTCAGGAAGCCGGCGCCAAAGAGCCAGGGCAAGGCGAGCAGACATGTTTCCTGTAGGATCTCGGCCAGCGCTAATTGCGCCCTGGCTGAGTGCAAAGAGGATTGTGCATTCTCATTGATCGAATGCCAGCGCGATTCTGTTTTACTCATCTTTTTCACTCGACCAAAACGATACTGGCAACGGCGCGATGAAAGTATAGGCCGGAAATTCCTCCGCGCCCGGCAGAGAAATTCGATAGGCGTGGAGCAGTAGGCGCTCGCCCAACAGCGGCCCATAGAGGCGGTCGCCGAGGATCGGCGCGCCCAGGTGCGCAAGCTGGATACGCAACTGGTGCGTCCGTCCTGTCTCCGGCCAGAGGCGGAGCAGTTGCCGCCCATCCGCTTCAGCTTCAACGGCGTAGCGGGTCACTGCGCGTTGACCGCCACGGCCAACGACGCGCATCTTGTCACGGCGTTTGGGGTCAGGCGCCAGACGGGTGTCAATGACGCCTGCCGCAGCCAGCCGGTTGGGCGCACGCACCACGGCCAGATACTCTTTTTCGATTGTCCGGCTCTTAAACGCCCGATCCAGGTATTGGTTGATCGGCCCTGGCCGGGTCAGCAACACCACACCAGACGTATCCCGATCCAGCCGGTGAAAGAGCACCAGCGACCCAAAGCGCGCCGTCGCCAGGTCGAGCAAATTGACGCCTTTCCCCCAGCGCGTCGGTTCGGAGAGCAGACCGGCCGGCTTGTTGACGGCGATCAACTCCGGTGTCTCGGCGATGATCCAGGCATCGTCAAAGCGATCAGGTGCTTGTGGCTTTGGTGGCGGCGTTTCGGCGATTTCCAGCCGGTCGCCGTTGTTGATCTCCCACGACGCCAGCCAGACCGTCCGCCCGTTCACCATCACCTTGCCACCGCTGATCAGCCGCTGCACCGCCTGCCGTCCCCACTGTGGGAAATGGTTGCGTAGCGCCCGATCCAGTCGGGTTGGTTTATCAAGACCGGCAACGGTGAACGAGGTCTTCATTGGGATGAACAAGAGATTGAAGAGATTTGCGGAGATCTGGGAGAGTGGAAGCCGCCAACGTAAATCTCTTCAATCGTTTTAATCTCTCAATACCTCCGCAATCGCGCTGCATAGATAATCCATGTTCTCGTCCGTCATCCCTGCCACGTTGATGCGACCGCCGCCCACAATGTAGATGGAAAAGCGTTCACGCAGCGCCTTGACATGGTCGGCGTTAAGGCTCGAAAAGGAGAACATGCCGCGCTGCCGGGCGATGAACGAGAAGTCGCGGCGCACTCCCTTTTCGTTGAGCGTCTCCACAAAGAGGTGGCGCATGGTGTTGATCCGGTTGCGCATTTCGGTCACCTCCTGCTCCCACAAGCCCCGCAATTCTGGGTCGCTGAGCACAGTGGTGACGATGGCGGCGCCGTGGGCAGGTGGGTTGGAATAGTTGGCGCGGATGGTCTGTTTGATGTGGCTGAGCGCCGTCTGGGCAGCCTGCTGGTCGGCGGCCACGAGTGTCAACGCCCCGACACGCTCGTTGTACAGACCGAAGTTCTTGGAAAGCGAACTGGCGATCAACAGTTCGGCGCCAGGGCGCGCCATCGCCAGCAAGCCACCGGCATCCTCGCGCAGGCCGTCGGCAAAGCCCTGGTAGGCAAAGTCGATGAGGGGGAGCAGCCTGCGCGCCGCCACCACGTCGGCGACCCGCTGCCACTGCTCCAGCGTAAGGTCGCTGCCCGTTGGGTTGTGACAGCAGCCGTGGAGCAGCAGCACGTCTCCGGCGGGGATTTGCTCGACAGTTGCCATCATCTGGCTAAAGTTGATGCCGTTAAACGCCGGGTCGAAATAGGGATAGGTCGCCAGCTCGATCCCTGCGGCGCGGAAGACGTTGGGGTGATTGGGCCAGGTCGGCTCGCTGATCCAGACTCGTTTGCCGGGCATGAGGCGGGCGATCAGGTCGGCGGCGACGCGCAGCGCACCGGTGCCGCCCGGCGCCTGGGCTGTGACTGCCCGTTTGTTTGTCAACACCTCGTGCCCCGGCCCAAAGAGCAGTTCTTGCACGGCGGCGGCATAGGCTGGCGAGCCGTCGATGTCCAGATAGCTCTTCGTGGCTTCGTTTTGCAGGATGCGCTCTTCGGCGCGCTTGACCGACGCCAGTACCGGTGTGCGGCCGGCAGCGTCTTTGTAAACGCCGACGCCCAGATTGATCTTCCGGGGGTTTGGGTCCTTGCGAAAGGCTTCTGTCAACCCCAAAATAGCGTCCGGCGGCGCCGGGGCGAGTTGCTCAAACATTGGTGTGGTCCTTTTTGGATCGTCTTTGGTTCGCAGCAGGCCGCAGCCTGATCTTGCCGGATTGTAAAATCCAGCAACGAATTTGGCAATCCATCACAAGCGTTGATGGATAGTGGCTGTCCTTCGTTTGCTTCAATGCTACAACGAGATGGTGGGTAAGCCGCCGGCTTACCTTATCCCGGCTCTCCCGATTTTACCGGGAAATGCTCTTGGCGGATCGCCAAATCTGCCGTCGCACCCCTGGATTGCCAAATCCAGGAAGATCGTATTCCCGTCCAAGGCTGGAGAGCCCTTATCCCTTAAGCCCTGTCGTCACGATCCCCTCGACCACAAAACGCTGGGCAACCAGAAAGAGTACAATACAGGGTGCGACAAACATAACGCTGGCCGCCATCTGCACCGCCAACTCACCGCCGCCGCGGAACGAACGCAGAAAATTGACGCCCAGCGCCAGCGTGTACATGCTACTCTCGCTCAGATAGATGAGCGGGTTGAGAAAGTCGTTCCAGTAGAAGACAAAACCAAAGATCGCCACAGTCGCCAACGCTGGTTTTGAGAGCGGCAAGAGAATGCGGTGATAGATGAGGAATTCACTCGCACCGTCCACCTTGGCCGCTTCGTCTAGTTCGGTGTTGATAGTGAGAAAGAACTGGCGCAGCAGAAAGATCGAAAAGGCCGGTCCAAACCACGGCGGCAGAATCAACGGCAGATAGGTGTTCACCCAACCCAGCGTTTTGAAGAGGATAAAGGTCGGCACCATCGTCACCGGATAGGGGATCATCATGGTGGCGAGCAGCACCAGAAAGAGGGCATCGCGCCCTGGAAAACGCAGCCGGGCAAACGCGTAAGCCACCAGCGAAGCCGAGAAGATCTCACCCAAGAGCGCCGCGCCGGTGACAAAAAGGCTGTTGCGAAAGAACATGCCAAACGGGATCATCTCGAATACCTTGGGGTAATTCTCCCACACAAACTCCTTGGGGATAAACTCGGGTGGAAATTTGAAGCCTGCTCCCGGTGGTTTGAGCGAAGACGAGACGGTCCACAAGAACGGCAATAGAAAAGCCAGCCCAAAGACAAAGAGCAAGCTATAGACGAGCAGTTGTTGAGCAAGGGTGCTGAGCAAGCGCTGACCAGAAGTTTTTGCGGTCATAGAGATACGTTCCGAAAATCCACGAAATTGCCTGGCCTGTCTTGGGCTAATGAAGGTTAACAAATTGTTTCGGTAATGACTATCCAATGCTGAAGCGCTGAAGTAGGTCGCCCTACCAGGGCGACGGCGGGACATCAACTGTTCAGCGCAGGCAGAACCTCGTCGATCAGCAATTCGAGCGTGGTCGGTTTTGGAAAGCCCCCGCAATCGAAGATGAAGTAGTCCACGCCAAGGTCGATGAAGGGGCGTACCTGCTCTACAAGCTGTTGTGCGGTCCCGACAAAACCAAAATTCTCAGCGGAAGTGCTGCTGTAGCGGCCTTCGGTCAGGCGTTTGGCCTCTTCCTCTGTCGGCGCACAAGCGCACCCGCCGACCCACGAACGCCTAAGCGTTGCCGGATCACGGCCAATCTCGACGCAGGCGCGTTCCAACTCTTCGGCGATAGAACGGTACTCTGCGAGCCCGGTCGACGAAACGTTCCACCAGTCGGCATACTTAGCGGTGAGGCGCAGCATTTTTGGTCTGAACGCACCGATCATCAAGGGCGGAAGCGGGTCAGGTCTTGGTTCGCAGTAGGCTTCGCTTACCTGGTGATAGGCCCCCGCAAAGGTGGTCTTCTCTTTGGTCCACAGCGCTTTGATAATCTGCACTGTCTCTTCCAGTTGCGCTACCCGCACGCCGCCGGATGGAAAGGTGTAGCCATACGATCGGTACTCTTCCTCATGCCACCCCGCCCCAAGGCCGAGGATAAAGCGCCCACCACTCATAAACTGAAGGGTCGCGCCCATCTTGGCGAGCAAGGCCGGGTTGCGGAAAGAGTGGCAGAGGACTGCATGGCCGAACTTGAGTTGCGGATGGCGTGCGGCCATAAAGCTCAACGCTGTAAAGCCTTCGAGCACATCGTCGTCGCCAAACTGGAGGTGGTCGACAAGCCAGGCTGAGTCGAAGCGCCCGGCAATCAGAGCGAGGGCGCGATCCAGGTCAGCGACGAATGTGGCTCGCGCCCCCTTATCGCTTGGCCCGCCGGGCATCATAAAGCCAAATTGAATGGGTTGCATCCTGGACCCTCGAAGTATGACCGGGCGGCTTCTTTATCGCGCTCGTTCTTGCCCGCCCTCGTAGTAGACCCACCAGGTGGACGAACGCAGCAGCAGAATCGTACAGGCAATAATCACCAGAAAGAGCAACCAGGCCAGCGCCGAGGCGTAGCCCATCTCGAACCAGTTGAACGCATTTTTGTAGAGGTAGAGCAAAAAGAACAATGTCGAGTTGGCCGGGCCACCGCCGGTCATAATGTAGGATTGGGTGAAGGTCTGAAAGCTGCCGATGATACCGATGATGGCGACAAAGAGGATGGCAGGTGAGATCAGCGGCAGGGTGATATGCCAGAAGCGTCGCCAGTTGGTTGCACCATCGAGTTCGCCGGCCTCATAGAGCGTCTTGGGCACTCCCTGAAGCGCAGCCAGAAAGATGACCATGTTGCCCCCTACGCCCCACAGGCTCATCAACACAAAGGCCCACAGCGCCCAGCGCGGGCTGCCCAACCAGTTTGGCCCCTGGACCTTGACCAACGAGAGCAGATAGTTGAGCACCCCAAACTGGGCGTTGAAAATCCAGGCAAAGACAATCGCTACGGCCACCCCAGAGATGATGGAGGGTAGGTAAAAGACCGTTCGCAACAGCCCGCGCGCCGCAATCCGCTGGTTGAGCAGGATCGCCAACGCCAGCGCCACGATGATCCCCAGCGGCACGCTGACAACGGTATAGCGTGCCGTCACGCTCAGCGCCTGGTAGAAGAGATCGTCGCCAAACATGCGGGTGTAGTTCCCCAACCCAATCCAGCGCGGCGGTTGGATCACCTTGTACTCGGTAAAGCTAAAATAGAGCGACGCCACCATCGGCCCGGCCAGGAAAACGAGAAACCCCAAGAGCCACGGGCTGAGAAAGAGATAGCCCATCAAGGTTTCACGGCTGCGGTTTGTCATCCGCAAGAGGGTGCGAGGTGCATATTGCGGCGTCGGTTTGGCGGTCGTACTGGCCACTGGATTTCCTTTGCTGGAAGATTAAGAGATTTGAGGAGATTTAGCGCGTATGGTTGTGTAATCTCCTCAAATCTCCATTTCTCCTCAACTACGCGCCAATTCGTCATCTACCGCCGGGGTCGCGGCCGCGGCGGCATCGGCTGCGCTCTTTTCACCGATAAAGACCAGGTCAAGCTCGGCCTGGATCAGCCCGCTGATCTTGTCCCACTTCTCACCCGAACCGGGAATGCGGAACTGGTTGGGTTCGGTGGCGAGCGTGATGAGCGGCGTATAGCCCAACTCCTCATTGGTAGGGGTGTCGAAGCGGTCGAGCAACTGTTGCAGCGGCGGGATGGTGGGCGTCGCCGGGTCGATCACCCGTTCCAACACAAAGTTGCGGGCAAAATTCCAGGCCAGGTCAGGCTGTTGGGTCTGGGCGCCGATGCCCCAACACCAGAAGTGCTCATACCAGATGCGACCCCCGTTGTTTGCCTTGGGCGAGAGCACTGCCTTCCAGTTGAGGTCGGTCGCTTCCTGCAAGGTCGCAACATCCCATGTATTGCCGAGATAGAGTGAGACCGCACCTGTGAGGAAAGAGTTGAGCCCGCCCTGCATGGCGGCCAATGTGGAAGGAGAGACGGCCACCTTGTCCACGTTGACTAGGTCGGCCCAGTATTGCAGCGCTTCGACCGTGGCAGGGTCGGTGAGGGTGGATTTTGTCTCGCCGGCATCGAAGACATCACCGCCATTGGACCAGATCCAGTAGAGCCAGGGCACAAACCAGAGGTCAAAGGCCAGCCCCCACTGTTCGGGCGTGCCGTCGCCGTTCTCATCTTTGGTGAGTTGCTGGGCGGCGGTGCGCATATCATCCCACGTCCACTCTGGGCTGGGTGTCTCTGCGCCGGCAGCTTCCAGGTGATCGACGTTGTAATAGAGCGAGATGGGGCCAGGCATAAAGCCAATCGAGAGCGCATAGAGGCTGCCGTCCCAACTGGCTGCATCGACTGCGGCGGGAAGCAGATTGGCGCGATTGACCTCGGCATCCTGTTCGAGCAGCGGGTCGAGGTTGAGCAACGCACCGTTGCGGGCGTAGGGCTGGATGTAGCCTTCCCACATGTCGAAGAGGTCGGGCACCGTGCCCGAGGCAATCAGCGTTTGCAGCTTCTCGAAATAATTCTGGCCAGCGGGAAGCAGTTCCATCTTGATGGCGACGCCGGGATTGGCTTCCATAAAGCGGGCGTTGTACTGTTCGCGCAGTTCTGTTTCCGGGGGCGTGTAACAGCAGACCAGCAGGGTGAGTTCCTGCGCCGCTGTGCTGGCCGGTGCAGCGCCCGCTTCTCCACCGCCGGCTTGAGGTACGGCGGGGGTGCAGGCTGCCAACGCCATGCCGGAAGCGCCGGCAGCCATCCATTGAATGAGCTCGCGGCGAGTCAGTCGCCGCGCTGTATCGTGGATCATGGTTCCTCCTTGCCGCGCTTTGTGTGGCTGATTGGGCTAATTCAACTGCTGAATCAACTACAGTATAATCGATAGCCGGCCATTCAAACAACCCCTGTTTGAATTATTCTCTGGCCAATGAACGATTTTTGAAGTTTGCGGAGTGCGCACGCCCACGTGCGCACTCCGCAAACTTTTTTGGTCAGATGCTACCACTATAACGAGATTTTCTTGAGGTGCGATGCACTTGGCAAAGTGCGTTGCGCCTCTGGCTCGTAACGCGAAGTCTCGTTGTAGTACTACTCAGAAACTCCATATTTGGCGGAGAAGCCAAGTCTTTACAAAAACCCTCGTTTCTAACATAGTATTCCCAGAACTTACACGCTTACGCCGGGCAAGTTTGGTTCCTTCCAAAAATCGGAATTCTCGTTGCTCAAAATCTGAGCCTGGTTTGAGGTAATGGCGGCCAACGTCTCTGGCTTGGGCCGGTAGCCGCGCCAGACCCCTGCCTCCTTGCGGCCAAAGTTGACGATGATGGTCTTGCGTGTCTTCTGGCTGGGGTTGGGCCGCCCGTTGTGGATCAGCGCCTCGTTGAAGATGATAATGTCGCCCGTCCTCACGTCATCAAATATACGTTGCCCTGGCAGATCAACCCGGCTTTCGTACTCCAGTTTGAACTGGGCCTTGTGCGAACCGGGGATGACGACAAACTCGCCCTCGCCCGGACCCACATCGGTCATGCAATAAAAGACCTTGACCATCGGGCAAACGAACTTGCCCTCCACGACATGGCCGGTGGGGTGGGCGCGCACACCGCGATGCCAGTGCCCGCCCCCATAGCCAGGATACGTGTAGTAGAGATCGTTGTCGATGTGACGGTACTCTTCACCCAGGAATTCAACCAGATAGGGCACAACCACGGGATGGTCGAGAAAGCGCGCAAAGCGCGGGTCGGCGTCCCAGACGCGCGAGACCGGGCGGTTCAACTGCTGTTTGATGCCGTCGGGAAAGTCGGCATTGAGTGCCTGCACATCGGTCTTTTCTGCCTCATCCATCCAGCGGGTGTACTCGGCCACTTCTGCGGGCGTCAGCGCACCGCGCAGATGGAGATAACCGGCCACATCAAAGAGAAAACGTTCATCTTGCGAAATGGTCATGCGATCCTCCACAGAGAGTAGGAACAGAAGATGGTTGCAGATTTGGGGCTCTCAGAATTTGCCAAACGCTCACAACGGATAGTCATGCCCGTCGGCTTTGGCAGGCCAACGAGAGCAAGTTGAAGTTTACTGATTATACCAAATCAGGATTCTTTTGGTGAGGGCTGGTGATTCGGAAATCGCCGGATTCTGTTGCATAATCACCAGTGCCCGATCTCGATATGCTTGATTCTCGCGTTACAATTCAGATAATTGCTGCACGGAAGAGAGCAGTAGACGAGAATCTCCGTGTTCTCCCTGTGGCGCTCTGTCTCTTCTCTGTGCTCTGATATGATGGATACACAGCGCCGTACTCTGTATCTCTGTGAACCTGAACCGATACATTCTCGATACGAAGGAGCCCGATTACATGTACACCACCCTCATCTCCACCGCCGATCTGGCGCTGCATCTGGGTGACCCAAACTGGGCGCTGGTCGATTGCCGCTTCAAGCTCGACGACAAGGATGCGGGCCGGCAAAGTTATCTGGCCGGCCATATCCCCGGCGCTGTCTATGCACACCTGAACGAGGACCTCTCTGGCCCCATCGTCCCGGGCAAGACCGGCCGCCACCCGCTGCCGGAGATTGCCGCCTTTGTCCAAACCCTCTCTGGCTGGAGCATCGACAACCAGACGCAGGTGGTCGCCTATGACGACTCCAGCGGGACAATGGCGGGGCGGCTTTGGTGGATGTTGCGCTGGCTGGGGCACGACGCCGTGGCCGTGCTTGACGGCGACTTCCGCGCCTGGCAACAGGAGGGGCGGCCCGTCGCAAGCGGTGAAGAACGGCGCCCGCGGCGCACCTTTGTCCCCCAACCGCGGCCAGAGATGCAGGTGAGCGTGGAGGAAGTGCTGGAGAACATAAAAAGCGGCCGACACAAGCTATTCGATGTGCGCGACGAGGCGCGCTATCGTGGCGAGGTGGCTGGGCTGGACCCCGTAGCCGGCCGCATTCCTGGGGCGTATTCGGCTTTCTACGGCCATAATCTCGGCCTAGATGGCAAATTTCTGCCGCCGGAGCAGTTGCGCCAGCGCTACGAGACGCTCTTGGGCGACAGCGAGCCAGAGGAAGCGGTCTTCTACTGTGGTTCGGGTGTCAGCCTTCACCACGATTTACTGGCGATGGAACACGCCGGTCTACACGGTGCGCGCGCCTACATCGGCTCGTGGAGCGACTGGATCACCGACCCCAACCGCCCCATTGCCACCGGCGAAGAGCTGTAATTGGCGCTCACCCCACACCTCATGAGGAAGGCATCCGGGCGATGCTAGCATGGTTCCGGCAGCGAGGGAATCCGCATCCGTCTAAAGTAAGAGAAAATAGACACAAGAGAGACGCATGAATGGACGCTACGAAAACACTCGCCAGTTATTATGAGAGCAGCAAGTAGGTTTCGTCTTATTACAGGCATAGCGACAAAAGGGACTGACCGTGAACACGCTACTCTCTCTAGCGCCCCGTTCTTCGTCAAACGAGAAGACGCGTCTGGCGCAACGGCTTTTGCTCTATCGTGGCGAGCTGTACCGGGTGCCTGCCAGTTATCAGCGGCTGCGGGTTGTGGATGGCGTCGCCTTCGTCACCCAAGCCGCACGCGACCGCATTCTAACCTCAGGACATGAGATGGCGCTCGAACCTCACGGTGACATCGCCCTGGTCTCCCCATTGCGAGGCAACCAGTTGATCGTAGAGTTGTACGGCGGGTAGAAAAAGAACAAGTGTACGGATTGCAACATCCATGTTCACCCGTGCAATCCGGGTACTATTTCTCAGCAATCCGCCAACTCAGCCGCGATAGAGCAGGTGAGGCCGCACTCGTTCCGCCCAGCCGGGTGTGGCAGTCCAATCTGCGATCTGGTTTGCGCTGTCCTCGGGCAGAGCGGTCAGCCTGGCGCGAATGCTCAGGTCACCGATAAGCCGGTCGAAGTGGCCGTGACCTTGACCGGCCGCGGCCGTCGGGTAGGGGAGCCAGGCAAAGCGAATCTCGTGCCGGTGCATAATGGCGAATAGCAGATGCAGACCAGCCGCCACAGGGCGGAAAGTGGCCCGGTCGAGCGGATGCAGCATCACGCCCTGGCAGAGTTCGCCTGTGAACTTGCTCGATGACGGAATAAACTGGGTAACCCGCGCCACTACGCCGGGCAGACCAAAGGCGTTGAAGGACGCGGCCACCTGATAGCCATCGAGCCAGGGCGCGCCGATCTGCCGGAAGGGGGCCGCCGTACCCCGGCCTTCGCTCAGATTGGTCCCCTCGAAGAGACAGGTTCCCGGATAGACCAACACAGTCTCGGCGCTGGGCATGGCCGGCGAGGTAGGGACAAACGGCAATCCCGTCGCATCCCAAAAGTCAGTGCGCCGCCAGCCTTGCACCGGGACGACCGTCAGATCCACGCCCAGGTTGCGTTCGGTATTCCACAGGCGCGCCAGTTCGCCGATGGTCAGGCTGTGGCGAATGGGCATCGACCAGCGCCCCACAAAGCTGGAGACGTTGGCCTCGTCCAGCATCGGCCCTTCGGCCAGAGCCAGCTCGCCGCTGAGCGGGTTGGGCCGGTCCAGTACCCAGAGCGGAACATCATGTTCGGCGCACGCTTCGAGCAGATGCGAGAGCGTCCAGATATAGGTGTAAAAGCGGACGCCAATGTCGGGGATATCAAAGAGCAGCAGGTCGAGCCCGGCAAGCATTTCGGCGGTGGGCCGGAAAGTAGCGCCATAGAGGCTGAAGACGGGCAGCCCGGTCAGCGGGTCGGTTGCGTCGCCGATTTTGGCGCCGTCGGCGGCCGCGGCGCCCAGGCCATGTTCGGGCGCAAAGAGCGCGACCAGGTTCACATCCGCCTGCTGCAACGCCAGCCGCGTGGGCGTTAGCGGTCGCGGCAGCGCGGCAGTCGTTGCGGCGTCGTTGGTGACCAGGCCAACCCGACGGCCAGCAAGGTCGGGCAGACGGTCGCTGAGCAGGGCATCAATACCAAAGTGAATCATGGAGTTCTCCCTTTTCAAACAAGAAGATTTCCCCTTATTATACTATGATCCCAGTTGATCTGTCCGAGGTAGCGCAACCCTTAACCGTGGTCGGGCAGTGGCGTGCGTCGCACGGGCCATCAGATCCCCTGTATGACCAGCCATTTTGTGGCCCGTGCGACGTACGCCACGGTTAACTGCGGCGCTACCCTGTCCGAATGTTCTTTGGGAATAAGGTCAAAACAGGCCAGCCGGTATGCGCTTCCGGGTCAATTTGGAGAAACCGGCACTTCCTGGTATAAAAACTAGACGCTTGAACAACAACCCCAATGTGCCCCCCAAAAGCAAACCGACGACAGAGACTATGAAACGCGAAGTTATCATTGCAACCAGTTGGGGCTTGCTTGTCACCGTGGTATTGGCGGGGATGATCGTCGTGGGCTCGCGCAACCTGGCCCATTTTGACGCCGCATTGGTTGCCTACACAGCCGCAACGCTCTTTGCCACCTTTGGTCTGACCTACCGTTACGCCATGTGGCTACAGCGCCCCTCCACGGCCATTTACTGGCGGCGCGGCTGGCAGGCGTTCTTCAAGCGCGGCCACTACGCCCGCAATGCCGCCAACTGGGTGCGCTATGTGGTCAACGACATCTTGCTCAATCGCTTTATCCTGGTGCGGGATTGGCTGCGCGGCGCGGCGCATCTGCTGATCATGTGGGGGTGCATCCTCGCCGTCGCTATTACGTTCCCGCTGGTCTTTGGCTGGTTGCACTTTGAGTCCTTACCAGGCGATCTGCATTGGTACCAGGCCTACATCTTCGGGTTTCCCACCTTTACATTTCCTGTTGACTCCATCTTTGCCTTTCTCATGTTTCATGGTCTGGTCTGGTCCTCGTTTCTGGTGATCGGCGGCGTGATGCTGGCCATGCGGCGGCGTATGCGCGAGGAGAGCGCTGCCGCGTTGCAGATCTTCAGCGAGGACTTCATGCCGCTCATCCTGCTCTTTGCCGTGAGTCTGACCGGGCTGATGCTTACCGCCAGCTACACCTGGCTGCGGGGCTATGCGTATGATTTTATCGCCATTTTGCACGCGATCACGGTGATCGGCACCTTTCTCTGGCTGCCCTTTGGCAAGTTCTTTCACATCTTCCAGCGCCCGGCGCAGATCGGCGTCCGCTTTTACAAAGATGTAGGCATGGCGGATGAACCGGCCCGTTGCCGCCGCTGTGGCGCGCCCTTCACCTCGCACATGCACGTCAAAGATCTGATCGAGACCGAGCGCGCCCTCGGCTACCGCTACGAAATGGTGGGTCCAGTCGAGCACTACCAATGGATCTGCCCGCCCTGCCGCCGGGCGCTGTTCGCTCTGGCTCAGGGCCAATTGTGGCAGGCGGAGCGTCGCGGCGTCGTGGCCGCACCCGCCGGGCAGACCTTCCCCACGCCCGCTTATGTCAACCCCGGCCTGGGTGAAGGGCCGCTGGGCGAAGAGGACGCGCGCAATTTTCATGCCTAGCCCAACGTGGTTATACTGCGGTTGTCTGGAAAACTGGAAATGGCGAGACTTCCACCCCTGCGGGTGAGCTTGATTTTCAAACAGGGCACAGTATAGATGGCAAAAATAAGGAGCAGCCATGAAGACCTTCCAATTGTTAGAAAATATCGAATTCCACGATAAAGATCCTTACGCGCAGCCCTTGCAAGTTGATGAGCATGGTCGTGTCTTGCGCTTTGCACTAAAGCCCGGTCAGGTAGTACGCGAGCATAGCGCTCCGAGCTCGCCCGTCTATCTTGTCGTGTTGAAAGGAAACGGTCTTTTTGCTGGTGCAGATGGCGTCGAGCGTGCATTCGGCCCCAATACGCTCTTGACGTTTGAACCTGGAGAGCAACACACAATCCGCGCCGGGGATGAAGAATTGGTTTTTCTGGCTATTTTGCATGCGGCCCCGCAAGCATAAATCCGCGTCATGTCAATGATGCCGGTACGTTTTTCAAAGCATGGCCCATGCGATTGAGGAGCTATGACGAACAGACTTTTTGCAGCCGATCCGGCCAGCGACCCCTTTGGCCCGACCATCGCATATGGAACCGACATTCACCAGGACACCGGCATCGAGCTCGATAAGCTCGTGCCGACGCACTGCTGTTTTTGCGGGCAACAGTGCGCCATGTACCTCAAAGTGAAGGACAACCAGGTGATCGGTGTGGAGCCGCGCTACGATTTTCCCTTCAACCAGGGCAAGCTCTGCCCCAAGGGCGTCAAGCGCTATCTGCAAAACGGGCACCCGGACCGGCTGCTCCATGCCTATGAGCGAAACCCGAACGCCCCCGGCGGCTTTAGCCCCATCGCCTACGAGCAGGCAATTGCCCGCGTCGCCGCCGAGATCGAGCGCATCCAAGGCCAGTATGGCCGCGATGCGTTTGGTCTACTCAGCGGCGCCAGCCTGACCACGGAAAAGACTTATCTGATGGGCAAATTTGCCCGCATGTGTCTGCGCACACGCCACATCGATTACAACGGCCGGCTCTGCATGGTCAGCGCGGCGGCGGGCAACAAAAAAGCCTTTGGCGTCGACCGGGCAGCCAACCCCTGGAGCGACATCGTGGGCGCCGAGGTGGTCTGGGTGAGCGGCGCCAACGTGGCCGAGTGCGCGCCCATCACCACCGATTATATCTGGCAGGCGCGCGAACACGGGGCGAAGGTGATCGTGGTGGACCCGCGGCTCCATCCGCTGGCGCGCACGTGCGACCTCTTTCTGCCCATCAAGCCGGGGCGTGATGTCGTGCTCTTCAACGGCATCCTACACTTGATGATCGAGCACGACTGGCTCGACCACGACTTTATCGACAACCACACCACCGGCTTTGAGGCCGTTGCCGAGAGTGTGCGCGAGTGGACACCGGCGCGCACGGCCCAGGTGACCGGCATTGCCGAAAAGGCGATCCGCCAGGCGGCCGAATGGTGGGGTGCGGCCAAGACGAGCTTTTTGATGCACGCCCGCGGCATCGAACACCACAGTCACGGCGTGCAGAATGTGCTCGGCGCCATTAACATCGTGTTGGCGTCGGGGCGCATCGGCCGGCCCAATTGCGGCTACGCCACCATCACCGGCCAGGCCAACGGCCAAGGCGGCCGCGAACACGGGCAAAAGGCCGACCAGTTGCCCGGCGCCCGCGATATCGACAACCCCGAGCACCGGGCCTACGTGGCCGGCGTCTGGGGCATCGACCCGGACGATCTGCCCCCATCCGGTGTGGATGCGTACGAGCTCTTCCGCAAGATCGACCGGGGTGAGATCAAGGGGCTGCTTTCCATCTGTTTCAACCCGCTGGTCTCGCTGCCCGACAACAACTATGTGCGCGCCCAGTTGGAAAAGCTGGAGTTCTATGTTGCCATTGACTTTTTCATGAATGAAACGGCATACTACGCCCACGTGGTGCTGCCCGGTTCGCTGCAGGAAGAGGACGAAGGCGTCGTCTGCACTGCCGAAGGCCGTGTGGTGCGGATCAACCAGGCGGTCGAGTGCCCCGGCGCCGCGCGCCAGGACTGGCGCATTATCCAGGATATTGCCCGGGCGCTGGGCCGCGAGCGGGGCTTTACCTTCAACGATCCGGGCGAGATCTTTGCCGAACTGCGAGTCGCCTCCAAAGGGGGGACGGCCGATTGGTCGGGCATCACCTACGAGAAGATCGAGCGGCAAAAAGGTGTCTTCTGGCCCTGCCCCGACGAGGATCATCCGGGCACGCCGCGCCTTTTCGAGCCGGGTTCATGGAATCCGGTGGCGCAAGGCAAAGGACCTTTCTACTTCCCCGACGGCCGGGCGCGCTTCAACGTCGCCACCTACACGCCACCCGCCGAAGATGTGGATGCCGAGTATCCGCTTTTCCTCACCACAGGGCGAGTGATCGGCCAGTTCCTTTCCGGTACGCAGACGCGGCGCATCGGCCCGCTGCTCGACCCGTATCCTGAGCCGCGAGTGGAGATGCACCCGGCGCTGGCGCAGAAGCTGGGGATTGCCGACGGCGAGTGGGTCACCGTCGAATCGCGGCGGGGCAGCATGACCTTACAGGCGCTGGTGCTCAACATCATTCGCCCGGACACGGTCTTTATCCCCTATCACTGGGCGGGCCGGCAAAGCGCCAACCAGTTGACCATCGCCGCCCAAGACCCGATCTCGAAGATCCCGGAGTATAAAGTCTGCGCGGTGCGGATACAGAAGGCGGAATCCGGGACGGGACGACTTTCTGATAAAATGACAGGGTGACAAGATGACAAGAGAAGCGGACGATCACCGCCCTGTCATTTTGTCACCTGTCATCTCGCCATCTGGTCAAGTGATCTTCATCGAGGAAATGGCATGGCTTCAGACATGGAATTCTTCATCGACCCCGGTCGCTGTATCGGCTGCAATGCCTGTGTGCAGGCGTGCATGGAGTGCGACACCCACAAGGGCTATTCCATGATCCAGCTTGATTTCATCGACCGGGCGCGGTCGCCGCAGACGGTGCCCATCGTCTGTATGCACTGCGACTCGCCCACCTGCGCCGAGGTCTGCCCGGCGGACGCTATCAAGCGCACGGCAGATGGGGTGGTGCAGACGGCGCGCAAGCCCCGCTGTATTGCCTGTAACAACTGTGTGCTGGCCTGCCCCTTTGGTGTGCCCAAGATGCAGACCGAGATGAACCTGATGATGAAGTGCGACATGTGCTACGACCGCACCTCGGTGGGGCTCAAGCCTATGTGCGCCTCGGTCTGCCCAAGCGGTGCGCTCTATTTTGGCACGCGCGAAGAGATGGAAAAACTGCGCCCCCGTTCGCAGCCGGTGAACGCCTTTCAGTTTGGGGCGCAGACGATCCGCACCAAGGTGTGGATGATGGCGCCCAAAGCCCAGCCCATCCACCTGGTGGATGTGGCGGGGGCGCTGGAGTTGGCCCCGGCGCCGGTGACAGAAGAGGCAGACCCGCTGTTGGCAAACATCTATCTGGAAGAGGCCGCGCCATGACCAATCCATCATCCGAGCAGTGGACGGTACCGCCCGATGGCCGCCCCCACGAAGCACAACCCCGCTGGCGCCAGGATTTCCCCATCGACTGGCCGCAGGATCAATACATCTTTCGCCGCGAGTTTATCAAATTTTTGCTGCTCACCAGCAGTGCGTTTACAGCGGGCCAGTTTTGGCTCTGGCTGCGCAATCTCTGGCGCAGCGAGGCGTCTCCCGCAGTTCAGGAGATCGCTCGCGTAGATGACATCCCTGTCGGTGGCTCGCTGCTCTTTGAGTACCCGGCGCATAGCCCAGCGCGCCTGCTCGTGCGGGTAGATGAAGAGACCTTTGTCGCCTATGAGCAACAATGCACCCACCTGCTCTGCCCCGTCATTCCAAATGTCGAAAGGGGCGAACTGCACTGCCCTTGCCACGATGGCCATTTTGACCTGATGAGCGGGCGACCGCTGGCCGGTCCGCCGCAGCGACCGCTGGCCCGGGTCAACCTGGAGGTGCGCGATGGCGTTGTCTACGCCACGGGCATCGAGGAGCGAACCGTATGAGACGACGTTCACACTTTGCCCGCCACCAGCGACTGACCATCGCCACGGGGATCCTGTGCGTTGTGATCATCATCATCGTTTTGCAGCTGTGGCTCTTTACTGCCACTATGAACGCCTATCTGGGGGGCGATGTGGCGGTGCTGCTGCCGGCGGCGCTCGTGAGCCTGATCTGTCTGGGGCTGAATGCGGGGTTGCTCTGGTATCTCTATGGCCTCGAACGCTGACTGGCCGTTGCGCAAGCGCTTCCAGGAGGGCGTCGCTAGCCTCCTGCCAGCCTACTTTGCCCTGGTGATGGCGACGGGCATCATCGCCGTTGCCGCCTGGCTGCTAGGTGTTCCGATTCTGGCCTGGCTGCTGCTGATCGTAGGCGGCGTGGCCTATCTCCTCTTGTGGGGGCTCACGCTCATCCGCCTCATCCGTTACTTTCCCAACGTTGTGGCCGACATCAACAACCATGCCCGTGGGCCGGGCTTCTTTACCGTAGTGGCGGCCACGTGCGTCATGGGCAGCGCCCTCGTGGTGATCGCCGGTGAAGTCACCATAGCCAAAGGGCTCTGGCTGCTGGGGATTCTCCTCTGGATTGTGGTAATGTACGCCTTTTTTACTGCGGTCGTAATTCGCGAGGAAAAGCCAGCCATTGAAGTCGGCATCAACGGGGCCTGGCTCATCGCCGCAGTGGCGACCCAGTCGATTGCCGTGCTCGGTGCGTTGCTGGCCGGGTACTTCGACCAGCAACGCATCCTCGTGCTCTTTCTCTCCCTTTGTATGTTTCTGGTCGGCAGTATGCTCTATCTCAGCATCATCACGCTGATCTTCTACCGCGTCACCTTTGTCCAGTTGACGACTGCACAGTTGACGCCGCCTTATTGGATCAACATGGGGGCCGTCGCCATTACCACCCTGGCCGGCTCGACGCTCATCCTCAACGCCGGGCAGTGGCCGTTGTTGCAGGAGTTGCTGCCCTTTCTCAAAGGTTTTACCCTCTTTTTTTGGGCCTTCGGCTCGTGGTGGATCCCCTTGCTCCTCATCCTGGGTGTCTGGCGGCACGTGATCAAACGCTACCCCCTGTCCTATGACCCGCAATATTGGGGCATGGTCTTCCCGCTGGGCATGTACACCGTCTGCACCATCCGACTGGCGCAGGCGTTGGAGTTGCCCTTCCTCCTCGTTATCCCGCGTGGCTTTATCTTCGTTGCACTGGCCGCCTGGCTGGCCGCCTTTGTTGGGCTGGGGCGGGCGCTCGTCCGCAGCGTCCGCGCAGCAGATGTTCCAATGTAAAATGAGGTTGCCCATCGTAGGTCGGGCTACCAGCGTGACCATCTTTCGCATAAGCGGCGACGTCGCCCTGGTAGAGCGACCTACGCGACCACCGTCGGACACGCTACTTATGTGGACCTACGTTACCGAAAGACAAAATGAGACTTTGGTCGTAGTTGCGTGGCCGCTCGCGCGATATGCTGGGCCTGTCAGTTTTTGTTCAAAGACAGGTCACATAGATGCGAAAGGAGCATTTGATGAACCAGGCCACGCAGACCGTCCAGACTGGGGGACCGACGATTGATGTCCGGCCAGTGCCACCTGCCCAACGCCACCCGTTGATCTTCCAGACGTTTGAGGGGCTACAGCCAGGCGAGGCATTCTTCCTGGTCAACGACCACGACCCCAAGCCACTCTACTACCAGTTCTCCTACGAGCGGGCAGGCGAGTTTACCTGGGAATATGTGGAGCAGGGACCAATGGTCTGGCGCGTGCGCATCGGGAAAGCGGAGTAACCGGCGGGGCGCTACCAACGGATTTGGGCGCGGATTGAGCGGATTGTTTGGCGGGTTTCTGTTCCCCAATCCCCGGCTTAGGTACGGATAGCGGTGGACGAACACATAGAATTGGTCCCTGGGGATCAGAGAGCGCCCCAGGGACAGACATAGAGGCTGTTTGAAAAGGTTTGCGCCCTGGTGCGTTGCACGCAAGGCGTGCCATGCACCTGAAAGACTGGCTTCGTTGAAAGGTGCAACGCACCGGTTGTCATCCATTTTTCAAACAGGTTCTAATGCTAAAGCGACCGGGGCGGGTCATGCGGAAGAGCCATGCCCCGATGCCTCCACCGCCAACCGAAACTCGCGGTAGACATCGGCAAGCATGGCGGGGGTATAGTGCGCGTTGAGGCCGCTGGGGTTGGGCAGCACCCACAGATGGGCGGGGCCAAGCCCCTCTGGTTGCTCGCCTAGCGTCGCCCGCGGCAGGCCAAACGCCGTGCGGTAGGCGCTCACACCGAGGACGGCGACGACGGCGGGGCGGTAGTGCTCGACTTTGGCGAGCAGCCGCTCCCCACCGTTTCTCAATTCCTCGGCGGTCAACTCGGCCGCGGTGGCGGTCGCCCGCCGCACGAGATTGGTGATACCGTACCTGTAGGCCAGCAACTGGCGCTCTTCAGCAGGCGCCAATCGTCGTTCTGTAAACCCGGCGGCGTGAAGGGTGGGCCAGAAGCGGTTGCCTGGCCGCGCAAAGTGGTGTCCCGTGTAGCCGGAATAGAGACCGGGATTGATGCCGCAAAAGAGCACTTTTAGGTTAGGCGCAATGACATCTTCGATCTGCTTGCCGGCGGCGGCGAGAAGGTCAGCTTTGGTGGGTCGGCGTGGTTGTGTCATGTTGCAGTGACTCGTCTATCCTTCATTCTGTTTGAAAACCGGAATCATCTGTAGGGGTAGAAGTTTCACACATTCCGGTTGTCAAAGCAACCTCAGGATAGTTGCGCCACCAGCCGTTTGGGTGCAGTCATGAGATAGCTCTTTTGTACCAGGTCGGTGACCAGCTCCCAGTCCGGGTCCACATCGAGCCAAAAACCAACCCACCCGTGGTGGCCCACATACGGGGGCACAAAGTAGCGCTCGGGCTCGGCTGCAACCAGCATCTCTTGGACACCAGGCCCTGCTTTACACCAGAACGACCAGCGCCCCTGATGCAGGTCGTGCCGCATGGCAAAGATCTTGTTGCGCACCCGAAAGGACGGGTTGCCCACGCCGCCACCCTCGGTGGCTTCCGGCAGGGCAAGACAGATCGCCCGCAGCCGCTCCAGCGGATCATCGTTCATTTTGACCTCCCCGGTTCGATAGCCGGCTCGTGAATCTGCTCCATCATTGACGCAAGTGGGTCTTTGCTCGCTGAAGAAACATCCAGCGGTGACCTTCAAGGTCCTCGGCGCGATAGAGGCGGCCCGGCCCATCGTCCATCGGTGTGGACAAAATGATGGCGCCGGCTCGCTGCGCCCGTGCGCAGTGCTCGTCCACATCCTCCACATGGACCAGCACCCCATCGATGACCCAGGGCTGTGATGACCAGGCGCGTGCGCTGCTACACTGCTCCCGGTGGCGCTTTGGATTCTCGTAGCCGGGAACGGTCGCTAGCATAATACGCCCATTGCCCGTCCTCATTTCGCCGTGCGAGAGCGTGCCAGCGGCATCGAGCCAGCGAGTGACTTCCTGGAAGCCAAATGCCTCGGCCAACCAATCCATGGCACGGGCGCCATCCTGGTAGGTCAGCATGGGGGTGACATCTCCTTCAGGATGGGGTTCTACAGAGGCCGGCGGTGCGTCGGGCCGGTCGTGCCAGACGGCAAAGTACCAGTCGTTGCCGGCCGGGTCCTTGGTGCCAGCGCCACGGGGTTCGCCAAAGTTTGGACCTGGCTCCAAGACCGACGTGGCGCCGGCTGCCAGCGCGGCGTGATAGACGGCATCTACATCTTCGAGGTACAGAAAAAGCATGGCCGGCATGGGCTCAACCGGTGACTGGGCGCCGCCACCGACCATCACCATTGAATCGCCGATACGCACTTCGACATGCATCCCTCCACCAGCTCCGCCCGTGCGAAAGTGTTCGGTTGCGTTGAATGCCTGTTGGAGGAAGGTAAGGTACGCGTCTACATCATCCACGATCAAGTAAGGCGTGACTGTGTGAAAGCCTGGCCGGGTTGGTCTGCCGATCATCGTCGTTATCTCCCGCTCTTATGTCACTGCAAGACGATACGTTCCTCCCATTCTACCGGACGGCGAGGCATCTGTCTTGTAAAAAATTGAACTCATGCGAGCACCGGCACGTGGTTGCGTTGGTCGCCTTGCTGGGCCAGGTAGGCCGTCGGGCTGAGACCGGAGAAGGCGCGAAAATCGTGGATGAAATGCGCCTGGTCGAAGTAGCCACAGGCAAGGGCCACGTCGACCCAATCGACTTCCCGCCAGGTGTGGATCAACTCCAACACCGACTGGAAGCGCTGGACCCGGCAAAAGAGCTTGGGTGTCAACCCTACCTCTTGGCGGAAGAGCTGGATCAAGCGGCGTGCGCTCAAGCCAATCTGGCTGGTAACGTCGGCAACTGTTCGGGTTGGCGACGGGCGACAAAACTCGCCCAGCGCCCAGCGTACGGCCCCGTGACGCGCCAGGCTACCCTGTGCTCGCGCCAGCAACATCTGCTCCAAAAGGTGGAACCGCTCTGAGACGGTTTCTGCTTCCAGTAGCCGTTCGCGCAGCAAACAAGCCCCGGCGCCCCATACATCGTCGAGCGAAACGACCTGATTATGCAATTCGCTGGCGGGCATCCCCAGGAAGGGAAATGCGCCGCCCGGCCTGAAATGAGCCCCGACGACCCGCCTCCGCCGGTAGGTCTCCAGCAAGAAGGGCGCTGAATGCGGCCCACAGACGACGCAGCCGGGTTCGTCGTTCCACAGATCCACCACCAGTTCCACTGTACCCTGGGGCAAGAGCCGTTCCTGGCGGTGGGCGGGCGGTGCCCCTTCCTGGTACCAGAGCAGTTCGACAAAGTCGCACAGTGGCGGCGCAGGGATTACAGCCTGTCCAATCATCGGCGTGGTTCCGGTTGGTGATGCTCAGATTCTATCGAGAACATGTGTTCTGGTGCTGATCTTACGGATTATTGGCGATTCTGTCAATTTTGCGTATCCAGGGCAAACCCGCGGGTCTGCCCCCACCAGCGCATGGCTTTGCGGCCCCGTAATCTTGCTGGGCCAAATAGGGTCTGGCGAGTTATAATAGCACCTTGTCCTGGTCCGCCACGATGCCAGGCTATCCATTTTCTTCTCCACAAACGGATCACCAAATTTGTCATGATGCAGAACAGCCATCTCTCAAATCCGACGGCGCACGCCCCGTTGCTCCTGGGCGCCCACATGTCCATTGCCGGCGGCGTAAGCCGGGCGCTGGACCGTGCAGCGTCCATCGGCAGCAACGCAGTCCAGGTCTTTACCAAGAACAACCGCCAGTGGGCCGGTCCACCCATCGATCCAGAGGATGTCGCGCGCTGGTGCGAACTGATGCCTGTCTACGGCATCGACTACGCCGTCAGCCACGCGAGTTATCTGATCAACCTGGCCAGTCCCAAGCCCGAAGTCTGGGAGCGCAGCGTGCGCGCCCACGCCGATGAACTCCGCCGCGCCCGCGCCTATGGCATTCCGCACGTGGTCCTCCACCCTGGTTCGCACACGGGCAGTGGTGAAGAGGCCGGGCTGGCGCAGATCGTCGCTGCGCTCAACCGTATCCACGCCGAAACCGAAGAGTGTGGCGAGACGCTCACGTTGCTTGAACTGATGGCCGGCCAGGGGGACTGCCTGGGGGCCAACTTTGGACAATTACGGTGCGTCATCGAGCGGGTGGACAACCCCGCTCGCGTCGCCGTCTGCGCCGATACCTGCCACGCCTTTGCCGCTGGGTACGACCTGCGCACGGATGAAGGCTATGATGCGTTTATGGCGGAGATCGAGTGCGAGGTGGGGTTGGCCACGGTCAAATGCTGGCACTTCAACGACAGCAAAGGCGCCCTGGGCAGCCGGCTGGATCGCCACACCCATATCGGCGAAGGTGAGATCGGCGTCGAGGGCTTTCACCGCATTCTCAACGACCCGCGTTGGAACGGGATCGCCATGTTGCTCGAAACACCCAAAGAGGAAGACCTGGCCGACGATGTGCGCAATCTGGCGCGGTTGTGCGCACTGGTTGACGACCCACTGCGGGTGCCACCCGGCCTGCGCACAGGGTAGCCCCCGCAATACCAGAGAAAGAGTACAACCAATACCCCGCCAATGAAGATTTGACAACCGCGGAGTGCGCACGCCCACGTGCGCACTCCGCAGAACTTGATTGATGGGACACTAACGATGCATAGTGAAGATACCTATCCAAAAGGCGGCGGCGATCAACATGCCCCATACTGCGTAACCGGCCAGGACTGCCGGCCATACCTGCCATCCGCTGTGCAATGCGCCGTACACGACAAAGAGCCAGATATAGGTCGGCGCCAGGCCGATCATCAGCGCTCGCACAAAGTCCGCCGCCGACTGCGGCGCGCCGTCGCCGACGCTCACCACGATCCACAGCGCCAGCACCATGTTGATGGGCATGGTGCCCAAAATAGCGGAGAGAGTGCGCGACCGCTCGCGCAGCAACGCCACGGCCAGAATGATCAAAATCGACGTGATCACCGGCAGACTCTTTTGCAGACTCACACAGCACCTTTCTATACTTCAGTACCATCTGGATTTTCTTGAACCCACTTCTTGAATAGAAACAGGAAAAGCTGCAACATAGAGCACACAAAGAAGACACAGAGAGCACAGAGCCAAAATTTTGGCGCTCTCCGTGTGCTCTGTGTTCCGCTTTTACCGCTCTAAACGATGAGGAATCAAAACCGCTATGCACATTTCTCCAGAACAGCATACTGCACTCACCCACATTGGCGAAAATATCGACCGGCTGATTACCGTTGACGTGACTGCCCGTGGGGTGGTAAATCCGCTCTATCGAGCTGCCCGTGCCGTCCAGGACGAACCGCTCACCGCGCGGGCGGCGCGCGGCCTCTACGAACAGGTGGCGCCCAATGATGTTGTGATCCTGGCAACGGGGATGCCGGTCGGCCCACTACAAACCGGTGAACAGGACGGCCCGGTAGGCATCGCGACGCTGGCCCGGTCGCTGGTGCTTGGCCTCAAAGCCAACCCGGTCATCCTCACCGACCCGACCAATGTGGAGCTGATCTCGGCGGCTGTGCGCAGCGCCGGTCTCTTTGTCTATCCACTAGAAGAGTCGCTCCAGCACCCGACGGCGGCCTGCGTGATGGCCTTCCCGGTTGCTGAGACAGAGGCAGAGGCGTTGAGCGAGCACCTGATGCACAACATTCGCCCCAAGGCGCTGATCAGCAGCGAGCGGGCCGGCGCCAACGAACACGGGGAATACCACGCCGCGTTGGGACGCTCGCTTACCCAGTGGTGCGCCAAGGTAGACATCCTCTTCGAGCGCGCCAGAGAGGCGGGCGTCCTTACCATTGGTGTGGGGGATGGGGGCAACGAGTTGGGCTGCGGGCTGATCCGCGATGCAGTGCTGGACACCGTACCCAACGGGCGGCGCTGCCAGTGCCCCTGCGGCGGCTCGGTGGTGCCCCGCTTTGTGCCCGATGTGTTGATCATCGCCGCCATCTCCAACTGGGGAACTTATGGCATCGAGGCGTGTCTGGCCGCGCTGACCGGTCGCCGCGAGGTGTTGCATGACCGGCTGATCGACGAGCGCGTCCATATCGCCTGCGCCGCTGCCGGCGCCCACAACGACGGTCCGCTACTGCTGGACCCCGGCACCGACGCCGTCGCTACGCCGCTCCACGGACACATCCTCGACCTGATGGCGCTCATCGTGGAAAACGGGGCTGACCTGGGCGGCCTCTACCGCCGCGATAAATGGCCCTGGTTGGACCGCTAGGGCAACACAGCGCCAATCCTTCAAGCCGGTGGCGTCCTGCCCCTGAATGATAGGGGAGATTGGATGGGACGACGTACACCGCCTCATCCGGGCTCTTCCTCCGCCTGCTATGCTGCCACCGGACCTAAAATCACGGCATAGCCGGCAACCCCTCCCTAATATTGCAACCGCACTTCGTGCGAACCCGTGGCAGAGACCTCCGGGAGGGGGCCGGCGAGATTCGAGCCATTCAGAGGCTTCTGTGGCCCCCCCGGAGGTCGGTGTAGAAAGTGCGGTTGTAGTACTA
>QEUW01000038.1 GCA_003577005.1 Chloroflexota bacterium
CGTTGCCGGCGTTCGCTGCGGCGGGCGGCGGCGCGGGCGGCGCGGCTTTCGGCGCTTTCGATGCGGCCATCATCGCTGGCCGGCGGGCCAGGGATCGGCTCATCTTTGACCCGTTCGAGCGCGGCGCGCATTGCGGCAATGTGAGCCGGTGTGCTGCCACAGCAAGCGCCGATGATGTTGATGCCCAGGTTGCGCATCTTCACCGCATAATCGGCCATCACTTCGGGCGTGCCTTCGTAGAGGATCTTGCCGTTGGCGTATTTGGGCATGCCCGAATTGCTCTGCACCATGAGATAGACACTGGGGGGGCGCGCCTGCGCCAGCTGGGTAGCAATGATCTCCATCTCGTCAGCGCCGGTGCCGCAGTTGGCGCCGACAACCTGTATCCCCCAACTGGAGAGTGTCTGCACTGCCTCGCGCGGGCTGATACCCATCATGGTGTGCAGATTGGTATCAAAGCTGAGTGTGGTCACAATCGGTAACTCCGGCGCCACCTTGCGCACGGCGTTGACGGCAGCCCGTACCTCGTTGAAGAGATACATGGTCTCGATCACGACCAGGTCCACACCGCCTTCGACCAGCCCTACCACCTGTTCGGCAAACATCTCCTCGGCCTCGGTGACGGTCACCGGCCCTACGGGTTCGATCATCTCGCCACTGGGGCCGATACTGCCGGCCACCAGCACTCCGCGCGGGTGCGCCACTTCCACCGCCAGGGCGGCGCCCGCGCGGTTGAGTTCGACCACCCGGTCCTGTAAATTGTGCAACTTGAGGCGCGCCGAGGTACCGCCAAAGGTGTTGGTTTCGATCATGTTTGACCCGGCATCGACGTACGCCTGGTAGACTGCCCGTATCTTACCCGGCTGGGTCACATTCCACAGTTCGGGCGCTCCGCCGTCGGTCAGGCCCATACTTTGTAGCATGGTGCCCATCGCGCCATCGCCCAGGATGATACGCCCTTCGGCCAGCCAGTCGAACAGCTTGCTGCGCACCGTCGCCGCTGGCGCTTGTTCCCGGCCCGGCCCCAGCTCTGGCAAAATG
This sequence comes from Chloroflexota bacterium, assembly GCA_003577005.1. The sequence goes on from QEUW01000038.1 coordinate 1,042, forward strand.
GAGCGGAGCCGTTCAGGTGGGAACGCCGCCTCCACTTCGGCGGCTACCGTCTGCGCCACCGCTTCGGGTGTGCCCGGCCGTTCCTCCCAGGGGCCGCGCCGCCATTGTTCGATGTACGCATCCGTGCCGGTCAAATTCAGGCGCATGGCCGCCTCGTCGATGGCGACCTGAAAACGGGCGGGCAACTCTACCTTTGCTGTGTTGCGCCGCCCCTCACGCGCCGTTACCATAGAGGGTATCTCGCGCCAATAGGTGATCTGAACCTCTGCCATCGCTTTGCTCCTATTTGTCATTTTCAGCGGATTCACAGTCTGTGGCGACAGCTTCATACCGCCGCGCTTTGCCTATCGAGACGGCGGTATGGAACCGCCGCTACTGTTCTTGCGGATTCGCCTGTCGCACGGCCCGCTGCGCCCGCCGCGCTGCTCGATCTTCCCGGGTGGCGCGGCCACCGCGGCCAGCGTTCGCGAGCGTTGCAATGGCCTGTTGGCGGTCGGGTGACCACTGCTCCCGGGCGCAGCGAAACACCTCTTCCAGGTGGACAAAGTCGTCGCTGGCGTGAGGGATATCCAACGCAGCGACAAATTCTTCTTGAAAGCTCGGCTCCACCGCGGTTTCGATATAGGTGACCCAGCGCGCTGCCCACTGCGCTTCCTGGCGCTTGTTGCGGTCGAGCAGGATCATGCGGGCGCCGTCACCAGCAGCGTTGCCCACAGCCTGCACCTGGCTTAGTTCACAGTCGGGAATCAGCCCCAGCACCATGGCGTGAAAGGGGTCGATATAGCTGCCAAAGCCACCGGCCAGGACAATTTTATCGACGGTAGCCAGTTCCAGCCGGCGCATGAGCAGCTTGGCCCCGGCATAGAGCGCCGCTTTGCCCAGCTGAATGGCGCGCACATCATCCGAATGAATGGTAATGGCGCGGCCGGTGCTGGTTTCGTGGGGCCAGGCCAGCACAAATTCGGCCTTGCCCCCCCCATCGCCCAGACCGGTGCGGAGCCGCGGGTGGGTGATCTCCGCAAAGCGGCCGTTAGGCGCAATGACCCCGGCGAGAAAGAGCTCGGCAATCACCTCGATGATTCCCGACCCGCAGATCCCTGACGGCCGCAAAGTCGGGTTGAGGATAGCTTCGCGCTTGCGCTGGCGGCGCTCGGCGGGAGAAAGGTCGGTGTAGGGGGTGGCGGGAGTCGGAGGGCTGCTTCCCGACTCCCCATCCCCCCAACTCTCTATCTCCCCATCATCACTCTCAATCCAATCGTCGTGACCAATCATCTTATATTTGACAGCCAGCGTCGCCGGGTCAATGCGCACCCGTTCAATTGCACCGGCAGCCGCTCGCATCCCGTGGTGGATCTGCGCCCCTTCAAAGGCGGGGCCGGTAGGGCTGCTGGCGCTGAGGACACGCTGGCGGTTGCCCAACAAGAGCTCCCCATTGGTGCCAATGTCAAGGATGAGCACATTAGCGTCCTGGTTATAGGGTGCTTCGGCGACGAGCACGCCCACATTGTCGGCGCCCACGTGACCGGCTTCGCAGGGCGGGAAGTGGATATTTCCACCCGATGCAATGTGGAGACCGAGATCGCGCGCCTTAACGTCGAGGGCGTTGTGCATGACCAGGCTAAAGGGTGCGCCACCCAACTCGCGCGGGTTGACCTCCAACAGCAGATGGTGCATGGTCGTGTTGCCGACCAACACCATCTCGACTACTTCGTCTGGGTTGACCTGCGCCTCGGTGCAGAGATCGGCGATCAAGCCGTTGAGCCCTTCGATGATTGCCGTGTGCATCCGTTTGGCGCCGTCGTCGTGGAGCATTGCGTAGCTGACCCGGCTCATCAGGTCTTCGCCAAAGGGGACCTGGGGGTTCATGCGGCTGGCCGTGGCGAGAATCTCGCCGGTGCGCAGGTGGCAGAGGTGGCCGGCCACCGTTGTCGTACCCACATCGACCGCGATGCCGTAGAGGTCGTCATGGAAACCAGGCCGTATGTCGATCACCTCCTGCCTATTCCAGACCGTGACCGTTACGGCGCGGTTGGCGGCGGCTAGCGCTGGCTGCAATCGGCGCAAGACGGAGAGATCGACCCGTTCCACTTCCAACTCATGCACCGTACGCAGTGTGTCGCGCAGCCGTTCCCAATCGCCGCGATGGTCTTTGAGTTCGGCGGGGGGTAACTCGACAAAGTAGAGCCGCATGGCCGCATCGACCGTGATAGCTCGCTCGACACCGGCAGCTTTGCGCACCACCTGCTTGCGTGTCTGGCTCTCCTCTGGTACGAAGATGACCAGATCGCCCAGCACCTGGCACGCGCAACTCATGCGGGCATTGGGTTCGAAGTGGAAGCGCGCCGCCGAACTCGTCTCCCGCTCCCCCGGCGGGGATAGATGGTCGGCGCTGGAGCGGATGCCATGCTTGGCAAAGTCGCCATTTTCGATCAGCACCTTGCACTTGCGACAGGTCTGGTGGCCACCGCAGATCGATTCGATCTCGACGCCCATGCGCCGGGCTGCTTCGAGCAACGTCATCCCGACCGGGACATCGCCCTGGCGGCCCAAGGGTTGGAAGACGACGCGCGCCGTAGCGGGCTGCTCGGCGGCTGCGCCGTTGGTTGTTCTCGACTGTGACTCCAAACTGGCGGACGATTTCGTCATGGTTACAATCTACCCAAACACGTTTTGGCAGGGACAGACGTTGTCTGCACATCGCCCTATTATACTCTTGGCCGGCGTGGCAACCAACTTTGTGGAGCAAGATGGCATCTTGCTCTAATTGGGATTCTTCAATTTGACAACAGGCGTCTTCACTGCTATCCTCTAACCACGTTCAGGCGCCTGAAGTTCCTGCCTGAATCCTGTCAATCCGAAGAATTTATGTTCTTGGCCATGCACTACCTGATTGCAGCCTTTATCAATATGGCGAGAAGCGGCGGCCACACGTCTGACCCAGGGAGGAGTGTGTCTGCTGACCGGTAGCGTTTGACAATTTTGATTGCCAAAACCGCAGCGCATTGCCTCAATGCCTGCGGTTTTTTGATTGGCGGCTCGGATAATCCCCCGAAATCTCCTCAACTCTGCAAGATTGCCAGAGATTTGAGGAGATTGTAGCCCCAGCCAAAGACGCAGGCGACTGGGTGGTTTACTCATTCGTCTGCGTCTTTGTTTTGCTATGAATCAATGAAGGGGCACAATCATGTTCTCGACACACAATTTGGGCGGTTTCCGCGTCTTCTCCATTATCTGGTTTGGGCAGCTTGTCTCCATGCTCGGCACGGGAATGACACGCTTTGCGCTAATCATCTGGGCCTACCAGCAGACCGGCTCGGCGACCACATTGGCGTTGCTTGGTTTCTTTGCCTGGCTACCCTATATCTTGATCAGCCCGGTAGCTGGCGTTTGGGTGGACAAACTCGACCGGCGGCGCGTGCTGCTTTTGGCCGATCTGGGCAGCGGGCTGTTGACCCTCTTTGCCCTGAGCCTGTTCCTCATGGGCGAACTAGCCATCTGGCATATCTATCTGATCGAGGCGTTCACCAGCATCTTCGACGCCTTCCAACGCCCGGCTTATATCGCCGCGACATCGACGTTATTGGGGAAAGAAGAATACGCACGCGCCAGCGGCATGCGTTCACTTGCTTACAACGGCTCGCAGATCGGGGCGCCGATCCTGGCCGGCGCCTTGCTGCCGCTGATCGGCATCCAGGGCGTGATGACCTTGGACTTGGTCACCTTTGGGATCGCCATGCTCACACTGGCCGTCGTCCGGATCCCAAGACCGTTTCTCGCAAAGGAAGGGGGGCAGGACGAGCCATTCCTGGCGCAAATGAGCTTTGGCTTCCGCTACATCTTTGCCCGTAAAGGATTGACGGGGTTGATGTTTCTCTTCGCCGGGATCGAGTTCTTTGCGGCGTTGACCTACTTCTCGGTCATGCCGGCGCTGATCCTGGCCCGCACCGGCGGCAGCGAGACGGCGCTGGGTCTGGTGCAGGCGACATTGGGTGCGGGTGGCGTTGTTGGCGGGTTGTTGGTCAGCATCTGGGGGCTGCCAAGACGCAAAATCCATGCGGTCTGCGGGATGTGTGGTCTCTCGTTCTTGCTGGGCGACCTGCTCTTTGCCACCGGTCGCTCGTTGCCGGCGTGGATCGTCGCTGCGGCAGTGGCGGCGGTCTTTATTCCGTTCATCACCAGCGGCTATATGACCATCTGGCAGAGCAAAGTGGCGCCGGCGGTGCAGGGTCGGGTCTTCGCTACGGCGGACATGTTCCGCAGCATGCCTAAGCCAGTGGGGTATCTGATCGCCGGCCCGATTGCAGACTGGTGGCTCGAACCGGCCATGCTGCCGGGCGGCGCCCTGGCCCCTACCTTTGGCTGGCTCGTAGGGACGGGGCCAGGCGCCGGCATCGGCCTGATGTTTGCCGGGACGGCTGTCTTTGGGGCGCTGATGAGCTTTAGCGGCTATCTCTTCCGTCCCGTGCGCTGTGTCGAGGACGAATTGCCCGACCATGATGCGCTGGTGGAGCCAGACTTTGGTCAAGCCGGAAGCGACGGTTTGCAGAGGCTCAGTTCGCTCGATGCGTAAAGATGGCGTCCATTGTCTTCTGGCGCCTCCATGCCAGCAAGGATAGGGGATACTGTAGGGGTTTGAAGGGCGGCGTCAGTGCTTGTCCAGTGCGAAGAGGCTTGTCCGCCGCCCTTCAAACCCCTACCACCGGCTCTAGGCTGCAGTGTACTAGAGAAACTGTGGGCGCCACGAGTCTGGCAAATAGTTGAGTTCGGCGGCAAGCGTCAGGAGCGATTCGCTTGATTGCAGCTCCCCTTTGGCGTTGCGGAGCTTGACAAAAGTACAGGGGCGCCCGGCCAGGCAGGGCAGCAGATCGACCAGGTCAAAATGCTGCAAGATTCCCCAGGCCGCGACCTTGAGCGTGTAGCGGCGGTCGTCGTAAAACTTGGTCTCTACCCAATCCTGGTAAGCGTACAGCAGGTTTTCAAAGGTCAACGCACAGAATCCCTCTTCGAGCGCGGCGGCAAAGTAAGCAAAGAATGCCCCGCTGTCGCTGCCAGCCAAGCCAATGGAGCCGACATCAGGCCGGCTACGCAGATAATCGAAGGCCCGAAGGACATCAAAGACGCGCATCCCCAGCGTAGAGCGCTTGAGCATCATGGCGTCACAGCCCAGCTTGTACTCGGTGTCGTGTGGAGCCGCATGATTGTTCACCGCCCGCGAGCGGACAGCGCCGATCCCGCGTGGGTCAAATACAAAGAGGCGATGCCCGGCAGCCAGTAGCTCTTGCAAGCGGGCGTTTTGTTGCGGAATGTCGCTTGTACCGTTTTCAAACAGCACAATGTCCGTCTGCCTTGCCTCGCCAGGGGGGTGGATCAGCACACCGGTTACGACGATCCCCGGCTCGCTAAAAAAGAAGATCTGCTCACACTGGTAGCCCTCCGCTTCACCCTGCCAAACTATGCGGGGGTGGATTGGTGCGGCGCGCTGGCTCAGATCGATGCCCAACACTGCCGGCACCGTCTGGCGCATCCGTCGTACATGGGTGGTGAACACAGTTTGATCCCCCAGTGGCGTACGTTGTACAATAGTGGGAGCCAACCAGTCCCGGTTCAAGCTGAAGACCGTCTGGCTGTGCGGAAATTGTTCCAGCACCTGACCATTAGGGGTACACCAGAGGGTAGCTTCGGGCAGTGGCTCAACCGCACTCGTACGAAAGGTGGGCACTGTGCCCTGTAGATGCACCCGGAACCAGTTCACGGCAGCTTCCCGGAGTTGTGGGCCATACGTGTGTCCCGTCGGAGCGACCGTTAAGTCGATTTTGTCCGCTGCGCTGTAGAGATGATAGATCTGTTTTGCACGCTGGATTGCCTCCAACGTCCCCTCGATTGGAAAGAAGTCATAGGCGGCAGCGCCGACGAGCACCGGTTTGGGCGCCATCAGGGTGAGATAATCGTCATGGTCGGGGCCATCGACAAAACAGCCGCGGACAATCTGCTCGCTGTCCTGGGGTTGGCCGGTTTTGGCATAGGAGGCCAGGGTCATGATAAAGGTGCAGGGCACGGCGGCGGCCAGCCGTGGCTCCACCATCATCAGAAAGCTGGTCTGGGTGCCGCCACCCGAATTCCCGGTGATGCCGATGCGGGTTGCATCGACCTCCGCTCTGGTTTCGAGATAGTCGATCCCCCGCATCACATCCCAAACAAAATGGCGAGCCAGGCTCGCACCGCGGATCACAAACTGCATGCCGCAATAGGTATGTTCATCGGTGCAGTGGGGAATGTGCAGTGTCCGGCTGGCCGGGTCATAGTATTGCTTGCGCTCGCCTTGACCGGGCGGGTCTACGGCCAAGACAAAAAAGCCGTTGCGCACCAGATCGATACAGACAGCCTGATATTCCGGTGCGGCTTTACCCACATCATGATGACCGTGAACAAAGAGCACTGCGGGCGCTGGAGTCGCTGCGTAGGCCGGTACGTAAAGCAAGGCCGTGACAAAAAAGCCAGGTAAGCTCTCGTAAATCAGCTTCTCGATCCTGTAGCCCGCACACTCAATCACGCCGGTGCAGCGAGCGTTGAGCGGGCCGCTGCCTTCTGGCAGCCCGCCGATGGCCGCCAGAAAATGTTCTCGCACCCGGGTGCGGTGGGTCTCAAACGCGGCGACGGTGGTCAGCGTGGCTTTGTGGTCGAGCTGCCGCGCCAGGGCGCTCTCCGTCGCGGCGCGGAGTAGATGGGCCAACTGGTCGTCAACATCATAAAAGCCGTTGACATGGGAAGCGAATGTTTTCATTGCTCATCAACCCTTGAGACCCGTCAGACTGATGCCGCCGATGATGTAGCGTTGACCCAGGAAAAAGACGACCAACAGCGGCACCGTTGCCAGCAAGGAAGCCGCAAAAACCCGGTCGTAATAGAGCGAATGTTCCCCGCGAAAGAGAGCAATGCCCACGGTGATCGGGTAGAGTTTGTCACTAGAGAGCACCACCAGCGGCCAGATAAAACTAGACCACTCGCCGATAAAGATAAAGATGGCAATGGTCACCAGCGCCGGTTGCGCCAGGGGTAAAATGATTTGAAAGTAGATGCGCAGGCGGCTACAGCCGTCGATACGGGCGGCATCTTCCAATTCCAATGGGATGTTCAGAAAGAACTGGCGCAACATAAAGATGGTGTAGGCGCTGGCAAACCCCGGCGCGACAACCCCAAAGACCGTGTTAGCCAATCCCAGCCACCAAACAATGAGATAGGTAGGGATCAGGAGCACCGAATAGGGCAGCATCATGGTCGCCAGCACTCCCCAAAAGAGTGGCTCGCGACCCGGAAACTGGATGCGCGAAAAAGCATAAGCCGCCAGGGAGCTAATAAACGTCTGCACGATGACGACAATCGTGGCATAGAGCGCGCTATTGCGTAGATAGATGTTGATCCGGCCGGTATTCCAGGCGTACAGGATCGATTCCAGCGAAAAAGTCTTGGGGATCAGCGAATAGGGATCGGCGGTAAACCCCCGCGTCCCTTTGAACGCATTGATGACCAGGTAGTAATAGGGAAACAACATGGCCAGCGCCAACACCCCCATCACGGCGTACATGAGCACCCGACTCGGCGAGAAGCGAAATCTGGCCCGCTTTTGCGTAAGCGCGGCGCCCTGCTGCGCTGACAGTTGTGTAAGTGAACCTTGACTCATACGTTTCGCCTCCGCCGGGGCAAGCCGATCATCGTTAGCGAGCGTTTGGAACGCAGGGTTGGACAAACCTCAAAATACTTGCTCGGAACGCGTAATGCGCAGTTGAATGGCGACCAGCACAAAGATCACAGCAAAGAGCAGCCACGAAAGGGCTGAAGCGTATCCCATGCGGAAGTATTGGAAGCCCTGGCGAAAGATGAGCAACTGCATACTCGTGGTCGCCGAGCCAGGTCCACCCATCGTCATGATATAAATTTGCGCAAAGACCTGGAACGCCCCAATCGCCAGAGTAACCGTGACGAAGAGCGTTACATTGCGCAACAAAGGAACGGTAATATAGAGGATTTCTTGCCACCAGTTGGCGCCATCGACTTTGGCAGCATCATAGAAATCACGCGGGATATCGGCCAGACCGGCCAGGTAAATGACCACATAGTAGCCCACATGAACCCAAATGCTCATAATGATGACCGAGGGCATCGCCCACCCGGCCTCCATCAGCCAGTTGGGGCCACGCAGACCGATGCGTCCGAGCAACTGGTTGAACATTCCCTCGGGGCTGTATAGCCAGACCCAGACCAGCGAGATGACCACAATGGGTGTGATTGAAGGCAGAAAATAGATGGTGCGGAAGACGCTCTTGCCATGACGAACGCTATGCCCAGCCAGCGCCAGCAAAAAGGCCAGAATGGTAATGCCCGGCACCACACCGGCGGCATAGTAGGCTGTGTTGACGAGCGCCGTCCAGAACAATCTGTCCTGAAAGAGTGCTTCCTGGTAATTGCCCAGCCCCACAAACGGCCCACCACGCGCAATAATATCGTAGTTGAAGAAGCTCAGATAGAGCGAGACGATAATCGAGATCACTGAAAAAACAATGAGCAAGAGCACGGCCGGCCCGGCGAACAAATAGCCGGCGATCCATTTGCGCGGCTGCTGCCAGTAGGGGCGGGGGCGATTGCGTTTCGTCTTGCTCTGGGCCTGGAGTTGATGTTGCACGGCGCTGTTCCCTTTTGCGGCACAGACTCTTCGCTACGGGGGTTGAATAGCGGGCAACTGCTATAAGGCAGTCAAAAAGAGTCAGCCACCTCCATTCACCCCCACTCGATGTGCAGCCTCGTCTGCTATGCACTGGCGCGCCGTGCGATGATCTCGTTGACCTTTTGCTCGGCTTCCGCCAGTGCAGTCGTCGGGTCTTTACCGGCGGTCATCACCTGTTGTAACTCAATGCCAATCGCGTCGTTGGCCTCGGTAAAGAAGGGGAAGAAAGGATAGACCCCACCGGCCTCCGCAGCGGGAATCGTCATCTCGCGTTGCGGCGCCCGTTGCAGCACTTCACTCCACTTCTCGCTCTCGAAGATGGCTTTGTGTGGCGTGGTGCGCGTGGAGATCTCAAAACGAGTGATCACTACAGGCGGTGTGGTGCAATACTGCATCAGCGCCCACGCCGCATCCGGGTTGGGGGTGGCCTTGGGCAGGACAAACATGTTGGACCAGGTGGTGCCTGCTTTGCCGGCGCCCTGTGGTCCTTGCGGGAAGACAATGTACCAGTACTCAAAGCCCTCGGGCTTTTGGTCTTCAAACTGGGCAGTCGACCAAGTACCGGCATGGATCATGGCGGCCTTGCCTTGCAAGAAGAGTTGTGCATCCTGGCGTTCGGGCGAGATCGGCATAGACACCTGGTCGACGTTCAAAAGATCCAGTTGCATCTGCAACACCTGCAACCCCTTTTCGTCATTAAAGGTTGCCCGCGAGAATTCTTCATCATGCATGGCGCCGCCGTTGCCGACCAGCCAGGAGTTGAAAAACTCGATGTAGCGGTGGTCGGGAATCAGGTAGCCGGCCTGGGTGATCTCATCGCCCTCGCGCTTGGTCAAGGCCCTGGCGGCTTCGACGAAATCATCCCACGTCTGGATATCTGCACCTTTGGGGTCCAGCCCCACCTCGGCCAACAGGTTGCTGTTGACGGCGATGATCGACGAATCCGGCCCTTCCCACGGCACGCCATAGTATTTGCCGCCTTTGGAGCGATAGGCATTGGTGGCTTCCCCATAGAACTGGTCGGGCGCCAGTTCCGGTACGGTGTCAATGTAATCATCCAGGTCCAGCAGCACACCGCGGTCATAGAACTCTCTGGCCCAAATGATGGATGAGTGCAGCAGATCCGGGGGCGTGCCGGCTGCCGAATCTGCCAGCACCTTCTGAATATACTCAGCCCCAAAGGGCACAAATTCGTATTCGATGGTCGAGTCGGTATAGTTCTCGGTCAGCCAATCATACCAGGCCGAGTCCCCTTCGGATTGGGCACGGGCGTGCCAGGTGCGGTAGCGCAACGTTACTCCTTCGGCAGCGGCTGGTGCCGAGCCGCCTGGCGCGGGCGCTGCGCCAGGCGCACCGGGGGCGGCACACGCCGCCAGAGCCAGTGTACCCGCAGTAAGCCCCGTCAGCTTCAGAAAGTGGCGACGATTGAATGAAGTGCGCTCGTTCATCGGGATCTCCTTGTTGCTCCATGGGAATCGCTATGGCCAAACACAAAGAACCTATCCGAATAACGGTTGCGGGTCCGACGACTGCCCCTGTGAATAGGCTCAGTCTCAGAGTTATTCGGATTCGCACGAAAGGAAATCAGACGTTGACGCTTGTGCCGCTCATGACGATCGCGGTGCTCCAGATGGTGGAATCATCCTGTTGGCTGGCGTCGCGGTAGGTGGCAATGGCTGACCAGCGCTCGGTGCCGTTGATGTTGGGCGTGGAGCCGTGCAGCGCAAGGTCATGGAAGAAAATGGCATCGCCGCGGCGGACCGGCAGCGTCTCAACCGGCAATCCTTGCAGCGACTCATCGGTCACCCGCCGGTTGAACCCGATGCCTTCGTCCACAACGGCCATCTCAAAGAGCTGGTGATGGCTGCCCGGCACCATGCGCAGACAGCCATTTTCCGGTGTGGCGTCATCGAGCGCGATCCAGATCGAAATCTTGTTGGCGCCCTGCCAGTAAAACCAATCCTGATGCCAGGGCGAGTTGAAGTTGGTCTTGGCGTTCTTGAAAACGGCTTTGACGCTGAGGAATTCGATACTTGGGCCAACCAATTGTTGCAGAATCTTCCCTATCTTCGCATCCAACACACGGTCACGGGTAAAGGAGTCCATCTGGCCGGACATCCAGACCCGCACGCCGGAAGGTTCATCCAGCTTGCCCTCCTCAGCGAGGCGCTCCTTGAGAATCGCTTTCCACTCCAGCGCCAGGCTCTCAGAGAGGAGATTGGGCACGACCACATAACCGTCATGCTGATATTGTTCGACCTGTGCAACGGTCAGTACGTTTTCAGTGGTCTGCGTATGGTTGCTCATTGAGATCGCTCCTATACGTTGTTTAGCGGACACAGCCAGGAAAAGTTCGTCCTTTGACTGGAAAGTAGACCGGGCCTTCGCCCTCCCCTGTGTATCTGGAGTGGGCCGACATATAAGAGAGGGCAATCGCCCGCCGCCATTTGCTGGAACGGTTGGGGGCGGTATAGTGCGGCAACAGCGAGTGGAAGAAGAGCCCGCCCCCAGCCCGAATCGGCGTCAGGACGGTCTCTGCCATGTCGTAGTACTGTTCATCGACGACATAATCATCGGTGACATGGACATGGGGCAGGGGCCCCCGTTTGTGTCCACCGGGAATGACCGCCATGGTGCCGTTTTCGGCCGTGGCGTCGTCCAACGTAAACCAACACGAACAGAGTTCCATCGGCTCAATGGGCCAGTAGGGCGAATCCTGGTGCATCCCTTTGGCTGAACCAACCTCGGGCGGCTTGAGCAGCAGGCTGTTGCGGAAGAGCTTGATGTCTGGCCCCAGGATCTGCCCCAGGATCGCAACGATGTTCTCGTGCAGACCCAACTGGCGAAAGAGATCGTCGTTTTGAACCAGAAAATCGATCTTGCGGATGCCGTCGCCGGGGTGCTCCACCGTCAACTCGCCCCGCTCGACGCGCGGCTCGACCTGGACTTTGATCCCGTTCAGCGGCCGGCCACCATGCGTGTACTCACGCACCCGCTCACGCAGCGCCGCGACCTCCTCGGCTGTAAGCAGATCTTCGACCACGACATACCCGTCGCGCTGGTAGGCTTCCAGTTCTGTTACTGTTAACTGCATTGGCACGATAGGCTCCTCTTGCTTTAGTGAGGGAATGGGAGACCAGGGGAAATTCAACTGCTACAGGTGAGATCGTACATCAAGGTTCAAAGGGCTGTCAAGTTGCCATTTGTCATGAATTTACTCGCTCGCCGTGCAACAATTTGTACATATTCCGCATATTCCCTTGCAGACACTATGAACCCCCTTCGATCCGGTTGTAAGCGCGAAAAACCAGCAGCTTGTTGACAATTTGGTAGCCCTTCCAGGCACGCTCGGCCTGCGCCCACGCCTGTTCATCCACAGTAGCCCAGTTCCAGGGAATCGGCCAGGAGCCGTCCGGCTGGAGCTGGTCAATCCAGAAGTCGAGGTTGGCGTCGATCAGGGCATCGTCGATGACCTCAATCAGAAAGGAGTGCGGCGACGGAGCCACATCGAGGGGCAGGAGGCCGTAGCTTGCCCATTTTTGTGGGTCGCGTTCAATCGTTGCCGGCGCCGCACGGCGGAGTTTCGCCACTACTTGCTGGCGCACTGGTTCGGGCAGCTCTCGCGCCTGGGCCAAATCAATCCAGCATTGCAGGTCGTGCATCTCCATCTGGTCAGGCGCACGATCCAGCCGCGACAATAGGGCGTCGCTGACTTCTGGCAATAGGAAGGGCGGGGTCAGGTCTGGATAGTCATACATATAGCCGGCGATGCTCGCTGTGGGGTTGATCAGCGAGCCACCAAAATTCTGTTCGCTCTCCGCATAGGTCCACCACGGGGCGTGAGGGGCCTCTTCAACAGCCGGTGGCACAATCGGCCAGCGCTGGCGGTCGCCGTCATAGGTGGTGACAAGATAGTCGATTGCGCGCTCCACGACCGGTTCGGTTGGCGACGCAGCAACTGCGCGCAGGAACGCACAGCCGGTGGCGGTGGCTACTGCCGACGAGGCTGGCGTTCGCAAATCCGGCTCCAGCGCATGGCCAAAGCCACCGTCCGCGTTCTGGAACTTGGCCAGCTCGGCCAACACGTCCGCTCCATTCCCACGCTCAAAATAGAAGCGATAACGCGCCTGGTCAAGGGGACGGCCATGCTCTAACAAGTGCTGATGAACCGTCTGGAAGGCGAGGGCAGAGAGTTTGTTCATGGCGAGTATCCTTTCTGGAGCAGGTTGGCTCTGATCGGCAAAGGGGGGGCGCTGCCAAGATGACGAAATTCTGCAATTGAAAACAGCATAGAAAAGATAGCGAGGACTGTCAATCCGCCGGGGTATAGGACTGTCTTGGGACTCACTTGTCTGAGGTCAGGAGAAAAACCGATGAACATCGTCTGGCTCGACCAGCCGGAGGCGCGTGACCGGCTGCTCACGGGCGGCAAAGCGGCCCAGTTGGCCCAATGCGCAGGAAGCTATCGCGTGCCGCCCGGTTTTGTCATCACCATCACGGCGCATGAACGCTGGCGGGCGGCAGGAATGGAGATCGAATCCCGGCTATACGAAGAGATTGTGGCCGCCTATGGCGAACTGGCACGGCGCACCGGCATCTCGGCGCCCGTTGTGGCGGTCCGCTCCTCGGCCTGTGCCGAGGATGCTCAACTTGCATCGTATGCCGGCCAGTTTCAGACGATCCTCAACGTGCAAGGGATCGAAGCAGTGGTTGCCGCCATGATTGATTGCTGGCAAGCCGCTCATGCTCGCTCTGTGCAGACCTATCGCACCCACCACGACCCGGCTGCCAGTGAGGGTATGGCTTTGCTCGTCCAGCAACAGGTAGAAGCCGACCTATCCGCCATCGTCTTTAGCGCCGATCCGGTCACCGGCAGCCGGGATGAGGTGGTGATCAACGCCCACGCCGGCCCTGGTGAGCATCTGGCGAGTGGACAGGTGACACCCGCTGCGTATCGCGTCCGCAAAGCGGATCTGACCATACTCGCCCCCCAAACGGCGCCAACAAGCGAAGCTGGTGTGACAGCGCTTCGCGACACACAGATCACCGGGCTGGCGCGTCTTGTCTGCGAACTGGAGCAGACGATGGGCCAGCCGGTGGATATTGAGTGTGCCTACCAGGCGGACCAGCTCTATCTGCTCCAGTGCCGGCCCATCACGGCGCTGGTTGCTCTACCGGCCAACGAGCAGAAAGCAAGCAATAAACTGGGCGCCACTCCGAGCGAGGGTTCATCACGAGACAGTGAGCAGTTCGCCATCACATGGGATCAAGCGGCTGACGCCGAAGCGACGTGGATGCGAGGCGGCGAGGCAGTCAGACCGCTGCAGCAGTCGCTCTCGCTCCGCTATTATCAGGGCTGGGCGCGGGCTTTTCGCCAGGTGAAGGCTCGTGGCGGCCTGCAGGCTCGCTTTGTCAACGGCTATGAGTACCGGTCGTGGCACTTTAGCCCTACGGAAAGCTGGGCTGACGTTGAGCAAGCACAGCAGACCGTGGCTCAGGAACTGCCCAACTGGTGGGCCGAGGAATGGCTGCCGGAAATCCAGGCCGACCTGGCGCGCTGGCGTGCCGTCGATCTGGCCGCCCTGCCCGATGACGAACTGGCCGTCCACCTGCATGACCTGCTCAACCGCCAGCTACGCCACTGGGAGATCCACGCCCACATGGGGTCGGTGCCATTGGGGGCGGTGCAGCGGCTGGTGGACTGGTATTTCCAACGCTTCCCCGCTGCACCGGAGAGTGAGGCATATCAACTGGTGCAAGGCCAGCGCAATGTCAGCATCGATGCCAATCACAATTTGTGGCAGTTGAGCAACGAAGTCAACTTTGCCGTTGCCGATGCGCTACAGAGCGGAGCATGGTCGCGCCTGCCGGCTGCCTTCCTGCACCGGTTTGAAGCACATGTGGAGCGCTTCACGGCGGGTCTGCCGGAGGATCGACACCGTACAGCACAGATGATACTGCATTATGCCGAACACGAAACGCCCGACCCATCGGCTGTCATGGGGCAACTGGCTGCTGAACGTGAGGACTTTACAGCGGCCGTACGCAAGCAACTGGCACCGGACGAGCAGCCCCTGTTTGAGAAGTTGTTGTCAGTTGCGCTGGCCAACAACCCGCTGACCGAAGACCATAATCTCTATCTGGATCAACAGAGCGGCGCGGCAACTCGTCGCGTCTGCAACGAGTTTGGCCGCCGCCTGACGGCTTGCGGCAGCCTGGAACGACCGCAAGATGTGGACTTTTTGTACCTCCACGAGTTGATCGACTGGGGCTTTGGCCTGGCCGAGCCGCTCCGCCCGCTCGTCGTCGAACGGCAGGCGCGCTGTAGAGAACAGCAGAGGTGGCAGGCGCCGCTCTTTTTGGGCAAACCGCCCGCGCCGTCGACCTGGGTCGATCGCTTTAGTGGACCGGCGCTGCCGTTGGCCGCCGCCGCAGGAACTCTGCAGGGCGTAGGCGCCTCAGCCGGGGTGGCGCGAGGCCCGGCGCGTGTCGTCAGAACGCTCGACGATGCCCTCGGCTTGCAGGCTGGCGAGATCCTGGTCTGCCCCACCACCGACCCCCGCTGGACGCCGCTCTTTGCCCTGGCCGCCGCGCTGGTCACCGACCAGGGCGGCTCACTCGCCCATGCCGCCGTGGTGGCGCGCGAATATCGGCTGCCCGCGGTGGTCGGCACGCACTCGGCTACGCGGCAGATCCGCACCGGCCAGCGGATCGAGGTGGATGGCCTGCAAGGGGTGGTGCGATGGGTGTGATGGTGGACGGTGGACGATGATCTCTCGCGCAGTGAGCGCACAGTGCCATCGTCCACCGTCCACCACCCATCATCAAAAATACTGCACATTTGTTCTACATTTGCCAGAGTGACTGCTGCACGCTACAATGGCAACCTGTGCCGCAATTTTGTTCACAAGGAGCCGGCGATGAACCATGAAGCCATTGCCAAACAGCTTGCCCACAACGCTGAAACGATCCGCTCGATCGTGACCGGGCTTAGCGACGAACAGATGCGCTGGAAGCCCACTGCCAAGGAGTGGTCGATCTTGGAAGTGATCAACCACCTCTACGACGAAGAGCGCGAGGACTTCCGCCAGCGAGTCGATTATGTGTTGCACCTGCCTGGAGAAGATCCGCCCGGCATCGACCCCGAAGGGTGGGTGACGGCGCGCGGCTACAACCTGTGCGACCCAGATGAATCGGTACAGAATTTTCTCCACGAGCGGCGGCAGTCGGTCGCCTGGCTCGAAGGGTTGGACTCTCCCCGGTGGGACAGCGCCTACGCCCATCCATCTGGCTTCACCTTGCGCGCCGGGGACCTGCTCTCTTCCTGGCTGGCGCATGATTTTCTCCACCTGCGCCAATTGGTCGAGCTGCACTACGCCTGGGTCCGGCGGCAGAGTGCGCCGTACACGGTCGACTATGCCGGTGATTGGTGAGCGCTACACCGGGGGGTTGGAAAAAAGTAGCGGCGGGGAACGGCGCTGGTGCTCTGTGTTGCTTGGCTACGATTTTCGCTCGATTGCCCCGAGTGCCAGCAGCGCCGTCTTCTGCGCCGCACTGATGCCGGTGACGCCGGTGATCTCCATCCCGGCGTAGGGGCCATCGGGGCGCAAGGTCTGGCGACAGGAATCCTCACCGGCCAGCGCGGCGGCAACCGCCCAGAGCCTGACCGTCTCATCCGCACCGCAACTGGCCAACCACTCCCCGTTCGGGCTAAACGCGACCGCCTCGATCAGATTGGTGTGTTCTCGTAAGGTGGTCAGCAGACGGCCGCTGGGAATCTCCCACAGGCGCACTGTGTAGTCCGTTGCCCCCGTCGCCAGCAGCCTCCCGGCAGGATGAAAGGCCACCGAGAGGGTCAGCGTGTTCTGCGGCGGCCAGGCATAGATGATCTCCCCGCTGGACACCTCCCACAGCCGGAGCGTACGATCATAGCTGCTACTTACCAGGAGTTGGCCGTCAGGGCTGAAGGCGACCGAAACAACGCCGTACTCATGGCCCGTCAACGTCTGGATCAGGTCGCCACTCTGAGCATCCCACAAACGGGCAGTGCGGTCGTAGCTACCGCTGGCGATCAAGCGTCCATCGGGACTATAGGCGCAGGTCAACACCTGGTCGGTGTGCGCTTGCAGCGTGAGAATTGGCTGGCTGCGCTGCGCTGCGGGATCGCGCGCCGTGATTACATCCCAGACGCGCAGCGTCTTATCGCGGCTGGCGCTGATCAACTGTACGCCATCGGGGTGGAAGCTGAGGGCTTTGATGTCGGCGGTGTGACCGGCGAGAACCTGGATGCGCCGTCCGCTCTCAATATGCCACAGCCAGATCTCGTGTTCACGCCCCCCACTGGCGATCAGGTTGCCGAGCGGACTACAAGCCACGGCGTACACGCTGCGCCGGTGACCGGCCAACGTCTGCGTCAGGTGACCAACGTTCTCCGCCTGGTTTGCAACTGGAAGGGCTATCTCCCAGAGCCGGATCAGACAGTCATCGCCGCCGCTTGCGAGCAGATATGCGCCCGGCCTGTCCGTTGCGCAAAAGGCTAGGGCGTGCAATTCGTTGCGATAGACCGGGACGGTGTCCAGCCGTTGCCCGCTCTGCACATCCCACAGGCAAATGGTCTGGTCAACACCCACGGTCGCTAAGGTACGGCCATCGGTGCGAAAGGCAATGTGATAGATGGCATAGGCGTGCCCGATCAGCGTGTGCAGCCGTTGGCCGCTGCGCACATCCCACAGACAAACAAACTGGTCATGGCCACCGCTGGCGAGCGTATGCCCATCGGCGCTGACCGCCAGCCAGCGAATCTGCAAGGTATGGGCGCGCAAGATGTGGTTCGTCTCGCCGCTGTTGACATGCCACAGCCGGATCGTGCGGTCATAACTGCCGCTCGCCAGCACGTCTCCCGTTCCGGCAAAGGCCAGCCCATGCACCACATCGGTATGGCCGCGTAGGATGCGTGGTGGTTCGTCCGGCGCCTGATTGACCCGCCAGAGGCCGATCGCGCCGTCGACGTGGCCGGCAGCCAACCAGCGCCCATCGGGTGAAAAGGCCAGGGACTGGACGGCGCTGGACGGCTCCCGCAAGGTCTGGCGCAGCGAACCGGTAGCCACGTCCCAGACGTGAACCACACCATCGCCGCCGCTGCTGGCAAGCAGACCACCCTGGGGGCTAAATTGCACCATCCACGGTGTCTCCGGGTGCGCAACCAGGGTGTGCAACAACGCTTCGCTCTCGACTGCCCAGAGGCGCACATTGCCATCGGTGTCGGCGCTGGCGAGGAGGGAGCCATCGGCGTTGAAGCGGGCGATGGAGGCCCCAGCGCCAAATCTGTGATACTGGTGGAGCAATTGCCCATCCGCCGCCCGCCAGAGCGAGAGCCGGCCCTGGGCGAGCCCGGCCACGCGTAACTGCCCCTCGGCATCAAAATGGATGGCAAGCATATCCCCAAAGGTGTGGGTTAAGACCGAATAGGCCAGATCAGCGTGACGAAAATTCACTTCCGGCAGAAGCTTGCCCGCCAGGTACGCCTGCCAGATATTGAGATGAGAAAAGTCATAGCCGCGCAGATCGACGCCCAAATGGAGCAAGAGGTTGAGTACATTCCCCGCCGCGTAGCCCCGCCGCAGCCCACTCTCTCGCACCCACTCGATGATCTGTCGCAACCGCCCTATTAAGCCATCCTCCCCCAACTGAAGCACCAATTGACGATCAATCGGCCCCAGAATCAGCCTCTCCTGGCTGGCGCGCACAGACTCTTTGGCTGTCGCCTTGAGCAAGGCAAAACGGTTGAGGATTTTGGACTTTGGACTTTGGATTTTAGATTTTTGGGGCGGGGAGCCGTCATCCAAAATCCAAAATCTAGAATCCAAAATTTCAACGCAGCTTTGTTCGACCAGGTGTTCGGTCAGGTACTCGATTACGACGTTTTGCAGGAAGAAGCCGTAGGCATTCTGATTGATTAGCGAGCGGCGTTGCAGGGCGCGCAGGGCTTCGAGGAAGGCGCGCGGTGTGCCCGGGTCAATCAGGTTGTCGCGCAGTGTCTGGATGGTGGCCGGTTCGCGTTCGATGGCGAGCCAGAGCAGGATCTCCCGTTCGAGGGGAAAGAGGCGGGCGAATTGCTGGTCGAGCACGGTGCGGATGTCGTCAAAAATGGGCGCTTCGACGGCGAGAAAGGCAGTGATGTCGCCGCCGAAGAGTTCATGCACCGTCTGCGCCACCAGCTTGAGCGCCAGCGGGTTGCCTGAATAGCGTTCGACCAGGGCCGCCACCTCTCCGTGCGGCCCGACCAGGCCGCGGGCCATCAGCATGTCCTGCCCGGCGGCAGCGTCGAGACCGTTCAAAGAAAGCGTGCGGACGAGCGGCGTATCCTCTTCCCAGTGTTCGACGCCTTTGGGCCGTTCGCGGCTGGTCAAGAGGAGGCAACTGTTGTGTTTGCGTTCGACCAGCCATCGGAGGAGTTGACCATAAGGTTCGTATCCGCCGCGATAGGTCCCCGCCTCACTAGGGTCGAGGATGCTCTCCAGGTTGTCGAACACAAGCAGCGTGCGCCCCTGACGCAGATAGTCAAGCAGGGAGGCCAGTTGTTCGTCCAGTGTGGTGGGCAGTGCGGTCAAATGGTGGCCGGAAAGCGTCTGCAACAGCCCGCGCAGCACTTCATCCAACTGGGGGGCATTGACCAGCGAGCGCCAAACCACACGGTCGAAGTGCGGAGCCACAGCCTGCACTGTCGCCACTGCCAAGGTTGTCTTGCCCACTCCGCCAATCCCTAAAAAAACGATCAACCGGCAGCCTTCCTCGACCAGCCAGCGTTGCACCTGGGTCAGCTCACTCTGGCGGCCATAAAAGGCGGTGATTTCGGGTGCGTCGTCCCAGTCTTGGCGGGGTGGCGGGTGGGAACGTGACTGGGAGCTGGGGAGATTCGTGGATTGAGAGATTGGCTGATTGTGGATGAATGCCCCTGTGCGGATCTGTTCGTAGAGGGCGATGGTTTCGACATCGGGTTCGACGCAGAGTTCGCTGCGCAGGAGGCGGCGGCAGGTCTCGAACTGGGCGAGCGCTTCGGCCTGGAGACCGCGGCGAGAGAGGATGCGCATCAACTGGCGGTGTGCTTCTTCGCGCGCAGGGTCGAGCGCCAGTTGGCGGATGGCGTAACGGTGCGCCTGTGCATCGTCACCACGCCCCTCATGGGCAACGACCAGGCTGTGCAGGGCAGTCAGCACCTGATAGTGCAACATCTCGCGGCGCAGCAGCAGCCATTCCTCAAAGCCGGGCGCATCGGCCAGACCAAAACCGGCCAACAGTTCGCCCCGGTAGAGTTCGACGGCCTGGCCCAGGCGGTCAAGACACGCATTGCAGGTGTGCAGGTCGTCATGGGGATGGGTGGCGCAGGCGTCGATCAGCGCCTGAAAGGTGGTCACATCGACGGTGAGCGCCGCCGGGTTGAATTGCACGGTCTGGCGCGTGCTGGTCAACACGGTGGCGCCTGCACCGGGCAGAATCTTGTCCAGGCTCTCGCGCAGCCGGTGCAGCGTGACGCGCAAATTATTCTGCGCTGCAGCCTGGGGCGCCTCTGGCCAAAGCAACTCGATCAAGCGCTCGCGCGGGTGAGGCTGTCCGCTCTCCAGCGCCAGATAGGTGCAAAGCGCCCGCACTTTGTCGGTAGAAAAGGCTGTGGTGGCCGTCTCGTCGAGCGTAACTTCTAGTGCGCCGAGACAGCGCAGGCCCAGGGCTGTCATCGTCTTTCCTTTGGGCTTGTAATGATTTTGACATGATCGGTTGCTACACTGGTCGCCGGGGCAGCCATCTACCATCACCGACCGCCCCGCCACTCTACACAGAAACGCAACATAAACAAAATGGCGCAATCAGCGGATACAAAGCGGGCCGGCCTCTACACCGCCTATCTGGTGCGCCTGTGGCAAGAAAACGAACAGTCGCCGTGGCGCGCCTCGGCGCAGTCGGCAGTCACGGGCGAGAAGGTCTACTTTGCGGATTTGGAGAGTCTGTTCGCCTTTTTGCAAGCGCAGACCATTGTCAATTCGTCTGCTCAGAGGGTAGTTCCTGTAAACAGTAGTGGAATATGATGGACAAGATTTTTGGCTATACGGCGGTTACTTTGAAAATCTGACTTTGCGAAGAAGTTTACCCCTTCAGGCGACTCCGGTTTTCAAGCAGAGTTCTGTATAGCTTAGCGCGCAAAGATCGCGGCTTGCCGATCTGGTGGAATCACAAGTCGTTCGACAAGGGCCATTTGGTCTAGCGCCATTTTCACCTCTGTACGCGATACATCCTGAACCGTTACATGTTCTAGCGATATCGTCATGCGGTAGTACTCCTCTGAAGCCAAACCTTACCATCGTAAAATTTGGGGTTGTCACACTCTACTTTCAAAGAATGTTTAGGTCTTTGCCGCAGCAAGCGGTTGCCTGACTCCATTGTATCACATTTCGACCAGTTTGGAGCCACTGTGCTACACACCAAATATCTTCAGGAGTGGGTCTGATGAAGCTATCATTCACCCGGCGAAACCGCCCCTATACACTACTGTTGGTAGCCGGTCTGCTAGCCCTGGGCGGCTGGCTCGCCCCCCGTGCCACCGGCGCCATCCAGCCGAACCCGGTCACCGCGGCCTGGGAGAAGGCGCGCGCCGCCGGGTCCTATCACTTCAGCAGCGATGTCACCCAAATGACGATCCCCGTCGCCAAGGTGACGAATGTTGGGCGCCAGAGCCGCACCGACCAATTGCGGCTAGAAGGCGCGACCAATCTGAAGGAAAATCGGCTGGAGATGCGGCTTTGGTCAGAGGGTGGCAATATCCTGCAAAACGATGGCGAGATCGCGATCAAAATCGAAGACGGCAAGAGCTATTTGCGCCGCGGCGCAACTGAGCCGTGGCAGGATCAGGAAGGTATCCTCGACGGCATTGCCCCGCAGGGCGACTTTCTCGCCTATCTGGCCGCCGTGCGCGACATCCAGGCCAACGCACCGGAACGTCGCGGTGGGATTGAATTCACCCGCTACCGATTTACGCTGCATGGCCCCACCTTCGCTGCTTATATGCGCGACCGCATGACCGCGGCGCTGCGCGCCAGGGGCGCGACCATGGGGCCCCCGCCCCCCGGCGTCAACCTCACTGCGTCTGACTATTTTGGCAAGATGACCGGCGACGGCGAACTCTGGGTCGGCGCGGATGGCCTGCCCCTGCGCCAGATTCTCAAGCTCCACTTTCCCGAACAGCGCGGCCAAAGGGTCAGCGCACAGATTGTGGTCGATTTTTCGCGCTTTGGTCAGGGGTCTACCGTCAAGGGTCAGTCGTCTCTGGTCATTGGTCATTGGTCATTGGGGGAGGGGCTGGTAGTCGCGATACGGGCGCTGACGCCATTCCTCGCCTTGTTGACGATGACCGTGTTGGTGGCGATCATTTTGTATTACCGACGGGCGCGGGTGCTGCAAACGGCGCTGGCGACGGCGGTGATCCTGAGCATGGTGGTCGGCCCGCTGTTGAGCACCTTCCAGGTCGATGCCTTCTTCGCCGCGCAGGCCGCCAAAGCCGCCGCCCAAGAAGAAGCCCAGGCCGCCGCCGATACCCAACGGGACATCCGCGCAGCATTGGGCGCGGTCGAGTTTAATCCACTGGCAAACCCGTTGGAGAGTACGGAATTAGGAATTAGGAATACGGAATTAGGCATCTCTGACTTCCAGTTGGCTAATCTCTCAGTCTCTCAGTCTCCCAATCTCCAACTCACCGACAACGGCGTGGACAGCGACGGCGACGGCTTGAGCGATTTTGTCGAGGTGCGCGTCGGGACGAACCCGGACAATCCCGACAGCGACGAGGATGGCGTGAGCGATGCAATCGAGGTGCGCGGCGTTTTGTTTGGCGGGCAGACCTGGTATGGCGATGCGCAGAACGCCGACAGCAACAACGACGGCATCCCCGATGGTCAGGAGTGGGACACCAATAACGACGGGCAGATCGACGACACTGACAATGACGGCATTCCCGATGCCTTTGACCCCGACAATGACAACGACGGCGTGCCGGATCGGCTGGATCTCTCGCCCTTCACCGCAAGCAACGCAACCTATACAGAAGCCAGCCCGCTGCAACTGACGATCAACCAATTGACCGCCGACAAACCGACCTTTGTCGATTTTCAGTTGCGGCCACAGAATCCCGCTCACCTGTGGTATTCGTTTAGCGTGTTGGATTGGCCGGGCCAGGATAGCGCTGGTCAGGTGCAGGATATTGACAACAAGACCTTTGCCGATTTCGCCATCGCCCAGGGACGCACACCCGCACCGGGCGATGCCGATGGCGATATGAAGCTGATTCCCATGCTGGAAATCCGCATTCAAGGCTCGCCCACCAACTTGCCGGCGCAAAGCGAATTGACCCCTTACAACATCTCGGTGCAAAACTACAGCCAGGATGGCAGCACCAAACTGGTCTATGTCCCCCTCAACCTGGTGACCGACGAGCAGACGGGTCAACGCGTTGCCTTTACCGGGCGCATGCGCTATCTGCCCCAGGGCAGTTGGCCGACACCGCATCAGGTGCGTTTGGTTTGGGTGGTGCAGATGCTGGTCGATCTGCCTTGTGATCGGGGCGCACCGAATGCCGCGCAACAGGGTTGTGGCGCAGACGGCTATATCCGTAACATCCCGCAGGTGGTGCAAAGCTATTATGAGCAATGGCGGCTGACCGGGCTAAACATCAGCGAACAGCACGGCGCCAAAACCGCACTGATCTACGAAGACCCCGCTCGCGACACCGATCACAACGATGATGCCTCGCTGGTTGCGCTGGCCCACGCGCTCGACCATACCTTTTTGGCCGGACGCGACCAGGATGGCAATCTGGCGCGCGATGTCACCATCGACAACCTGGCTGGCCGCGCCGACTACACCCAAAATGGCGGGCTGACCTCCGACCAACGCTGGGGACTGGACGGCAGCCTGAATACGTTGCGCGTCGAACGGCACGACTATGCCACCTTTGACCAGGCTGCCGTCCAGACAGCGATGACTACAACGCTGGGCGTGCTCAACAAGTTCAACGCCGCCTGGAACCAGAACTTTTATACCAAGCCGACGCTGATGTGGGCCTATGAACAGCGGGCACGCGCACTCAGCTTGGACGCGTCGCGCACAAGCGGCGGATATGTTGTCATGCAAGGCAACGGCGTCACTGCCAACCTGCTAGCCAGTGGACCTGCGCCAGTGCAGGTCAATCTGCTGGCCGGGTTCAAGTGGACCCACTATTGCCGGCCAGAAGGGGCGACGGCCTGGGCCACCTGTAGCGCTGAGGAGTATTGGCAGGAATTGTATTATCGCTATAACTGGTCAGCACCCTTTGCCGGTGACCCTGATGACCCCGATGTGCATGCCGGTCGCCTGATGGCCTTGCAGATTTATGATCGGGCCGTAACCCAGGGCGTCAACCGAGTCGTCGAAGTGGGCAATCAAATCGTGCCACCCACCTATATGGCGCAAACCGACGCCGGGATCGCCGGCACGATCCGTAGCGGTCTCCAACAAGGAGTGCCGGTGGTCAAGTTTGTGACCAATATGGCGGTGATGAATTATTACAAGGACAAGCTCAAAGCGATCAAAGGCTTGGGAATTCTGGCCAGAGCCGCACGGATCGACCAGTTGGCGAGCGGCGCTTGGTTTTATATCAAAAACATCCAGACCAACAAACTGGCCGGCTCGGCCGTCATCGTGCTCACGGCCGCGGTGGTGGCAGGGCTAGTGACTGGGATCACCTATCTGGCCGCCGGTTATCTGGCTGATAACCCGGCAGCGGTGCTGACCGTCAAGCTGATCGCGCTGAGTGTGACCTTTGTGATGTCGGTGTTAGGGCCGACGTTGGCCTTTCTGCAACTGGCCAAGGGCGGCTTTACGCTCCAGGCCCTGGCCGCGCGACCAGAACTGATCAGCAACTCGCGCATGGCGAGTGCGGTCGGTGCGGGGCTGGCGATCGGCATCACCTGGGGATTCTTTATCTACAATGTGACCAGCAATGATCTCTCTCCCGGCACGGTCGAATTTAGCACGGCGGTCTCTCAAGCCCTCGGCGCGACGATCTATCTCATTTTGGTGGCGGTCATCTCGTCCACCGTCGTGGGTCTGCTCATCGCCGGTGTGCTCGCCGTGACCGACGCCATCCTCACGCTTGTCTGCGAACTGGGGACGGATAGGCTGCGCGGGTCCGACGGAGCCTGTTTCACCATCGCCGGTACGATCATCAATGCGATTGCCTCTGGCTTTTACAGTTATGAAGTGATGGTCGAGACCAACAACCGCGATTTGATCGTCCCCGGCTCACCCACAACCAGCTTGGCAAACCCGGATAAGGGGTTTGTCGGCGGCAATAATCTATCGATCACGCTGCCAATCACCAACACGGTGCGCGAACGGGGCGTCAGCAACGATTTGGGACATAACTTTGCTCACTTCACCGACAGGGTGATCCAAAACACGACCTTCAGATACAGCCTCACCCAACCAGGGCCGGTCGCTCTCTCAGCGGAAAAGGGAGAGATGTTCGGCGCCTGGGGCGATTTTGCCAACATCGGCTGGTCTGACATCTATGAAAAACCGTTGCGAAGCGGTCGGGCGCGCACTCTGCCCGCACCGGTTAGCTTCGACTTGCAACCAGGATTAAACCGGCCAGCACCCTTCTACCTGAACATGGGCTACGCTCTGCCCGCTTTCGATTGCTGGAAGGTCTGGACCTTCTCGTTCAAATATCCCTGGTTTATCAAGGTAACCGCTTGCACCGAGCAAACGGTCAAGGGTAACAATTCGAGCAAGATCGAAACACTACGCTATGACATCTTCCCCGCCTCACTGGGCGGTTTTATGGCACTGGGTAGCAAAGCCAACGGCGTCGGTCTGGCCTGGGATGCGCGCTTTGGTGCACTGCGCGATGCCGATGGGGATGGTCTGCTGGCAGCGTCCTTTGGCGGGCTTGACCCCGATGATCGCAAGGTGGACACCGATCAAGACGGGCTAACCGACGCCTTTGAACTGGAACGTCGGGCGGCCGGTCAGCCCTACTCACCGGTCCACTGCGACAGCGACGGCGATGGCTTGACCGACCGTCAGGAAGCGTTCTTTGGCGCCAACCCAGCCTTACGCGATACGGACAACGACGGGCTTAGCGATGGAGAAGAGGTCTGGCATCAGGTCTACGACAGCAACTGCCAGCCCACCAACACCTGGATCGGCGGCTGGACCATCAGCATCAATGGCGCCGGCGGCGGGCCGACCATTCGCGTCAACTCGAACCCCGTGCTAGCCGACAGCGACGGCGATGGCATGAGCGACCTGGCCGAGCGCCAGCTTGCCGGCCAGGTGGACAGCCAGAATCGGCCTTATCATCCGAGCGTGGTCAACATCCCTCCGCTCGCCGTCTACACCACCAGCGACAAGCAGTTTGTCGCCCCTGGTCAAGATCTGGTCTACCACACCACCGTGGTGGCGACAACACCGATGGCCCCCGGCGTGTTGGATGTGTCGATCCCCAGCCAATTGGGTCAATCAACTGCACCTTTTGCACTCAACTTTAACCCGCTCACCTTTAGTGGTGCGCAAACGCTGACCCAGCAGATCAACCTCAGTGCCCAGCCCGGCTTGAGCACGCAAAAACTACTTCTGAGCAGCAGCGTGCGGACGCGCCTGGCGCCCAGTGGCCCTTCAGCCCTGGCCTGGGACCCAATCAGCTTCCAGTCGCTGGGCACGACCCCCCCCAACCCACAGATGGCAATGGCGGCTTCGCTACCCGACCGGCCAGACAACTATCTGATCAGCACACTCTCCAATAGCTTCGCCAATTCGACTTTTTTCAACACGCTGCTTTACAACGCGGTTCCAGGCGGCCAGTCTAATTCAATCGCGCTGGGTTCATCCAGTGCGCCGTTTATCAACGATCCACCCGACATCGCCTGTAACAACAACGGCGTCTGCCTTTCGGTGACCGCATTCCGTGTTGATCAACCAGCCGGAATCGGCGATCTCTCCTTTGCGATTGGCACTCTCTCTGGGGCCGAGGGGCAAGGAGAGAAAAGCGTGCTGATTGGCGTGGGTAACGGCTGGCTATTCCGTCCCGTGGTTGCTTCAGATGGCGCGAACTTTCTGGTTGCCTATGAATCGAGCCTGAACACCACCACCTCGATCATTGCGGTCAGCGTCGATGCCGCGGGCAATGTGCTGAGCAACAGCACTACCCTGGTCGAAAATCCGCGCGCGGCCGTGCGTGATGAACCCAGCATCAGCATGGACCTGGCCTGGCTGGGCAACCGCTATGGGCTAGTCTGGAAGTTTAACCGTGCGCGTGGCGGTGCGTTGATCCCGTTCTTTACCGGGGTGATTAACCCCAACGCCACGGTGATTGGTTCGCTCACCACACAGATTTGGTCTGGCGGCATCGAGATCGAGTGGGACGCGAGCGGTGCGCTGGCCCTGGCCTACGACCCGATCAATAATCGCACACTCTTGACCTATCGCACCTATTTTAGTAACTCCCCGGTGGCTGCCTTTCTCTTCCAGGGGTCCAACATCACCAGTGATAGTGGCGTGATCAAATCCGGCCTTTTTGGCGACTTGGCCGGTGTGGGTCGCTTCACCACGGTTCAGCCGCCGAAAGCAGCCTACAATCCAATCGCCCACGGCTGGTTAGTCCACGCCGGAGGGGTGCTCTATCTGTTCCGCCCCGATATCTCCGGCGTCTTGCTCCCCACAACAAACATCAATGTCACGCAAGTTCCCCTTGCCTGTCCGCTCCCCAGTAGCGTCGCGGTGACTGATTTGCGCTTTGAGGATGCGCCGGGTACAACCACGTTCGCCAACAGCAGCGTCTTTGGCGGCAGTGGCGCAACTTGCACTGCGCCCGGAGGGCACCCGAAATGTCCCGCCGCCGGTCTGCCCGGCGCAACCGACGCACAAGGGATTGCCGTCGGCGGTGGGGCGATGAGCCTCTCCTCAGATTACTCGGTGCGCTTTGATGGCGGTGACGATGAACTCTTGCTGCCCAATGCGCTGGGCAACGAATTTAGCCTGGCCTTCTGGTATAAGGCGCAACCGACCAACAATGGCGCCAGTTTTGCCATTGAATCTGGGCAACGCAATGGTTCTGGGCAATCGCTTGGCTTTGGGCTCTTCTTGAACAACCATAACAGTGTCATCCAGTTTGATGCCGGTGGTGTGGAGATTCATGGTCCCGCCCCCGCTTCGCTAACAAACGGGCAATGGCATTTCATCGTCGCCACCCGCAAAAGCACAGGGGCGCTGGCGGTCTATTTTGATGGCAACCCGACGCCGTTTATCAGCCGTGCCGCCTCGCCCAATCCAGTCATGGGAGGCAACATCCGCCTGGGCGATGGCGGTACGACCGTCAGTTTGGACAATTTCCAACTGTACAAGAGCGCCTTGAGCGGTGCGACGGTGCAGGCGCTTTACAATCGCACCCTGCAAAGCTACTGTACCGGCGTCAACAACTATCGCTGGGCCAAGTTCAACGCCAGCCGAGTTGACACGCGCGGTGGCAAGCTCAGCGCCAGCAATTCGCTGACCATCACCATTGATGCCGACAAACCAACCGCCTCGATCAGCGGTTGGAGCAATGGTCAATGGATCAAGGGCAACACGGTCCATAATATCGGCGGTGCGGCCAGCGATGGGGGTACACCCAGCCAGCCCACCTCCGGCGTCGCCCAAGTCGAGATTCAAATCAACACCGATCCCACCTGGTTATTGGCGGACGGCAAAGGGAACTGGTTCTACAACTTGCCGGTGACGCACGGTGAATATCTGCTCCGAGTGCGGGCCACCGACGGGGTGGGCAATGTCGGTGATCCAAGCCCTCTGCTCACCGTGGTCGCTGATGGGGAGTTGCCGCTGGTCACGCTCAACGCGATTCCCACTGCCGTCCAAAAGCCGACACGCACTGTTAGCGGCCAATGGCAGAGCACCTTCAGCGGCACGATCATCGACCACCACAGTGGGATGCCCGCCGATGGGGTTGAGGTGCGCTTAGTCGGGCAGGATAACGCCGCGGGCAATGGCTGGCAAGCGGCCACGATCAATGACCGCGACTGGAGCATCAACTATCGTTTTGCCGAAGGTCTGGCCGACCCGACCGGTACATACACGGTCAGCGTGCGCGCCACCGATAATGTCGGCAATCGCACCGCCGACAACGGGGTTACCGGCATCCTGCGGCTGGATGCCAACCCACCGACTGTTGCCCTGAGTGCGACCGACGCCCAACGCACGGTGATCACAGGGTGGGCGCAAGGCGCTACCAGCGAAGCGTTGACCCTCAGCGGCGTCATCACCGACACTGGCGCCGCGGGGATCGACAAGGTGGAAGTCGCCTTTGTGCCCTACACGCAGATCGCCGCGCTGCCCGCCAACCTCAACGACGACCAGGCCGATGCCCAACTCAACCGCACCTGGCTACCCGCCACCGTGGCCCAGCCTGGCGCAACTGTGAGTGGATGGAGTCTGCCGCTGCCGGCTGGCCTGGAGGACGAATATCAGATTGACCTGCGCGCCAGTGACCGGGTCGGCAACGTCGTGCGCACCGATAACGTCTGGAGCGGCGTGATCGATGTGGTGGCCCCGCGCGTGACGGCCAGCGCCGTCCATCTCGACGGTCGCTATGTCTTTCCCAATCGCGTCGAGTGCAGCGCCACCGACCGCTATATCGATGAAAGCAAGTTTGATTGCCCGATCTACAATGGCGCACCGCCGCTACGCACCTTTGACAACAACCCTGCCTTGCAGGCAATCTTCCCCGACCGCACGATCTTGGTCGGGTTGAGCAATAGTCATACCTACTGGTCACCGATCTATCCGGCAGCCTTTGATGTCACTGCTTGTGATCACTTTGGTCAATGCACGACAGTCAATAGTGGTCCCACCGTGGTGACACCGGCGGCAGTCAATAGTGGACAGTTGTCAGTGAACAGTGACGCAGTCAGCAGCGCATCTGTCTCCAGTCTCCAGTCTCCAATCTCAGTCTCTGCCGACGCACCAGGTGCGACGATGGCCGCTGTCGTCTCACCCGCACCGGGCAATGTGGTGGCAGCAGATGATACGCTCAACGTGACCGTGGCTGCCGAGTCAAGCGCCTTGCTCAAAGAGGTGACGGTTCACTTGGACGGCAACCTGGTGCAAACGCTGAATTTTGCCCAGAGCGAGAACGCCACCCGCATCCTGCGCACCTTCCAGTTGACCGGCGTCAGTGAAGGCCAACACACTTTCATCGCCCGCGCCACCGACTGGGCCGGTGGTGTGCAGGACAACGACATTCCGGTCACCTTTACGGTTGACCGCCAGGCGCCGACCGTCACTATCGACCCGGCCACGCTGACCAATGCCGACACCTGGGGCGTGGGCAGCGAGGTGCTGCGTTTTAAGGGTACGGCGAGTGATAGCATCGGCTTGGCCGCCGTGCAGATTCGCGAAGGGGCGGGCGTATTTATCGATGTGCAGTTTGGTGATGGTGTGTGGCAATCCGCCCTGTCGGTGCAAGACCCTGAAGGACGCACGCTCAACATCACCGTGCGCGCCATCGACCGGGCCGGGCGGATCAGTGAGGTGACGCAGAGCATCGGCACGGCTCTCTCCACAGCGAATGCACCGGACACGACCATCACTCAGACGCCTGCCAATCCCAGTGCAAGTAACACAGCCACCTTTGCCTTTAGCGGCAGCGAGACAGCGGTTCTCTTCAAGTGTCAGGTGGACGACGAAGCGTACACCGTTTGTGCCAATCCCAAGACGATCAGCGACCTGAGCAAGGGCGAACACACCTTCCGCGTGCGCGCTATCGACGGCGCAGGCAACGTCGATCTGACCCCGGCCAGCTACACCTGGACGGTCAACGCCAGCGCGCTCGATGCGACGATCACCGGCAGCCCGGCCAATCCGCGCGCTCGATGCGACGATCACCGGCAGCCCGGCCAATCCAAGCAGCAGTCGCGAGGCCAGCTTCAGCTTCACCGGCACGGGCAGCGGCTTCGAGTGCAGTCTGGATGGAGCAGCCTTTGCGACCTGCGTCAGCGCTGTCACCTACACCGAACTGAGCTATGGCGACCACAGCTTTGCCGTGCGGGCGGTCAACGGCGGCGGCCAGGCCGGCGCGGCAGCGCGCTACACCTGGACGATTGTCAACGCCGCACCGGTTGCCAACGACCAGACGCTGACCACGCTCGAAGACGAGGCCCTCGCCGTGACGCTCACCGCCAGCGACGAGGATGCGCTCACCTTTAGCGTCGTGACTCCGCCGGCGCATGGGGTGCTGACCGGTGTAGCGCCCAACCTGACCTACTCGCCCGACAGCGGTTTCAGTGGGAACGACAGCTTCACCTTCCGCGCCTTTGACGGGCAGAGCGAGAGCAATCTGGCGACGGTCACCATCTCGGTCGAGGCCAAGGACAACGACGCCCCTGTCTCGACCATCACGCTCGACCCCGCCACAGCACAGGGGCAGAACGGCTGGTACACCGTTCCCGTGCGGG
>QEUW01000039.1 GCA_003577005.1 Chloroflexota bacterium
GGTGGTGTAGACCTCCGGTTGCGGACCCGTATCGCTGGCGACGGTCTTGATCTCTTTGACCACTTCACCCAGCGGCCCGTAGAAATACTCTTCCTGCCCCGATTGGTCGGTGACCAGAACGAGCCGACCGGCGCGATTGAACGGTGCGCCTGGCTCGCCGTATACGTAGGTCACGTTATTACCGGGGAAGTTCGGATAGGTAATGCTCTTGAGCCGGCTGAACTCATAATCGTAGCGGATCGCCTTGTTCTCGGCGCGCAGATTGGAGGTGACCTTGCTCACCACGTTCCCCACCAGGTCGTACGTCACTTCGATCCGGCGGTGCGGCGGCCAAAATTGTCGTAGACAAAGCGGGTCACGTTGTCCTGGTCGTCGCGGATGGAGAGCAGTTGCGACAGCGGGTCATACTCGTAGCTGGTCCAGATCGTCTGCGGGCTGTCGTTGACCGTATTGAACTCCTGCAGGTCGGTCAGGCTCTCGCGGACATTTTGGTAGAGCTTCTTGACAACGCCGTTGGCATCGGTTTGGGTCCGCACATGGTGGAGCACACCGTTGCGATTGGCCTCAAAACCATAGGTGACTGTCTGGAAGGTGTTGTCCGGATTGGTGATCCGCGTGTTGCGGTCCATCACATCGTAGGCCATGCGCGTGGGCGCGACGCTGTCAACGGTGTTGTTGAAGACGCCCGGCGACCCCACCGTCTCAGTCACGGGATAGGATTGTGCGACGATACGGCCCAGGAAGTCAAAGACGATCCGGCCACTGACGGCCATGACGCTTTGGGGCGCACTGTCTGGCCCGGTGTGGAGCGTGATGTCCTTCTTGGTCTGCAAGGGGCGCCCTAACCCGTCCACAAAGAGGACCGATTCGATAGGATCAGCCGGATTGCGGTAGGTGTCCAGATGCTGGGTCAGCGCCCACGGGGTCGGCGCATGGGGGTGGTAGGAGAACCGAATCGTCGGTGTGCTGCCGCCCTGCTCGAATGGCCCGGTGACGGAGGTCATGCGGCCAAACACATCAAACGTGTAGGTGGTCTGCTGGCCGTTGATATCGGTGGTGCTCGCCGCCACACCGTATTTCAGATTGTAGGTTGCGCTGGAGACATAGCCAAAGCTGTCGGTGATTTGGGTGACATGCGTTTGAGTCGCCGCATCGTACTCATAGGAGGTCTGGTAGCGCTCGCCATTGTGATTTGCCGGTCGCGTAATCTGCCGCAGGTTGCCGTTGGCAAAGTAGCTCACATCGGTGACGGCCACATCCCCATTTTCCAGGTACTGGCGGACCTGCGTGACTTTACCAGTGGTACAGTCGATTTGCGCCTGGCGCTGGCGCATGACGCTGCCGTTGCCCGTGATGGTGAGCGCCAGCGGTGTTGCAACGATATGGTTTGCCATGCAGGCCGGCACATCCGCCGAATAGGCCATGACCGACAGGAAGTCATCGTCGACGCCGGTGTCGCCGGCGTCAAAGTACTGCACCAGGTTGCCCAGCGCGTCGTACTGATTGGTCACAAAAGTGCTCTTACCCGGTGTGGCCTGCCCCTCGTAGTAGCGATTGTCCACCCGTACGGCCTGGGGGAAGATCGTGGCCGTGGTGCTTTGAGCGTTGGCCGGCTCGGCGCCGCTCGCTACATCGCGCAACAGATAGGTGTATTCCTTCTCGGTGAAGATGTTGCCCGCTGCATCCTGAATCACTTCGCGCGCTGGCAGCCGCTGTGTGTAATAGCTATCCGTGCGGAACTCCTGCACGACCGCGCGATAGAGCGCTTCGCCATTGGACGCATCGCGGTTTTCGGTGACGACCCGCCCATAGCCAAAGAACTCGCGCTCCAGCCGGCTGTAGACGCCATCTTCATAGCGGAAGGTGGTCACCAGCGTATCGACACCGTCGCCGGGGTGGCCGTCATTCACGGTCACCTTGCTCAGCACCCAGCGCGACTGGGGCAGATCCGGCGTATTGCCATCGCGGGCGTAGCTCAACTCGAAGCTCGCGCCCAGCGGGCGCGCCACGCTCTTGAGCAGATTGGTGCGGCCCGTGCGATTGCGCGCCACCTCCATGACGTTGTCCACGCTGCTGGCGACATGGTCCACAAAGCCATCGCCGTCCACATCGCGCAGGTTGACTTCCTGGCGCGCCATGTTCTGGCTGGCATCTGCGCCGGGGTTGACGATCACGTAGCAGGCAAAGAGACAGAGCGGGCCAATGCCGATGGTGAAGTAGACCCCAGCGCCGAGGCCGGTGTTGGCGTTGACGATGAAACCGTCGCTCAATGCGCCGCGCCACTCGAATTCGGGGGTAAACTCGCCGCCCAGGTTGAGCGCGACGAGCAGCCGGTTGCCGTCCTGGCGCACCTGGTCGGTCAAGCCATCGCCGTTGATGTCCAGCAAGGAGCGCCGGACGTAGGATATACTCTTGTTGAGCGAGAGGCCGCCGGCAAAGTCATAGATGCCGCCGTTGAAGCCCAGGCTGGCGCCGATGGAGACGTTATCGCTTTCGCCGACATTGATCGTGCCGGCGCCCCACTTTTCTTCGTCGGCAAAGCTGTAGCCCAGATTGAGCGCAACCCACAATTCGTTGCCGACCTGGCGGACGCGGTCGGGCAAACCGTCACCGTTCATGTCGACTAGGTTGGCCAGCACGCGCGAGTTACCGCCACCCAAACTGCCCGAGAGACCCAGTTGCACCATCTGTGTGCCCGTGCCATTCTGGGCCGGCCCGGAAACAGCCGAGGAATCGACCTCGCCCGCGCCGTTGGCAACAAAGGTGGCCGGGCTGCCGCCAATGCCTACATTGAAGGCTTCGTTGTCGCTGATGAGGGGGAAGGCGTCGCTGCCCGGCGGCTGTACCATGCCGGGAACGGCGCGTTTCGCCGGTTCCAACCCGCCATCGGCCGTCGTATATTGGATATGACCCTTGCTGACGATGTCGGGGTATTTGTCCCCGTTCATGTCCTGGAAGTCGATCTCGCTGTGGCTCCCGCCGTCCAGCGGGCCCTCGCCTGAGACCGAGCCGGAGAGGAAGAGCACTCCGCCGCCAACGGCAGTCTGTGACGTGCGGCTGAGCAGTTTGACTGCACGCGCACCGCCGAAACCATCCTCGCCGGGCACGCTGATGTAGTCCAACCCCAGGCGCGAACTGCTGACGACGCCACCCTGGATGTAACCCAGATCATCGGGACCACGCCACATGTTCTCAGCGGGGAAGGGATAGAAGAGATAAGCTTTGGCCTGTTCTGGATCGTAGGTCGAGTCCTCGTTGAACTGCTGTTGGAGGTCGGCTTCGACGATGGGTTGCTCGGCGCGGTCACGGTTGCCGTTGTAGCCAGCATAGGCCCACCCGCGGTACGGTTGCCCAAAGAGCCCCGGTGCGCTTGAACTGTGTAGCACGCTGGGCGCCTGGACAACTGTGGGTGTGCCGGTCTGCGCACCGAATTCGACCCTTACCTGATCGGCATTGCCCAATTTGCTGCGCAGTTCGGGGTCATAAACCGAATAGTCGAAATAGAGCGGTTCGCCCGCGGTGACGTCAATGGTCAACTGGGTGTTTTGCACCACGCCGTTGTTGATCGTCACCGTGCCCTTGGCAACCAGCGCGCTAGGGCGTTTTACTGTGAAGACGACCGTCCCGCTCGTGTCCAGGCTGGGGGCCGTCACCTGTGTGGTCACCGTGGCCTCGCCGGTCTCGGTGGCAATCCACGGCTGCTGCGGCATGGTGAGGTCATTGACTGGGTACATATCGATATCGTAGGGCGGGTCGATCACAAAGATCGGGTTGCCCTGGTCGTCTACAACAACCTGGTTCGGGTCGGCAGCGGAGACGTAAGTAATCTGCGGAACCCAGGCAATCTGGCGCAGGTCAATCGGCGAATCCACCTTGACGCGCAGTTTGAGGATGTCCATCTGATTGACGGGCAGCTCTGCATCCAGGGGAATCGTGCCGGTCTGGTCCCAGCTCAAGGTCTGCTCCACGACCGGGACGTCATTCTTGAGCACGAGCAGGGTGACATCGTCCGTTGTGGCGCCTAGTTTTTGCAGGTCGCCGGTCACGCGGACCGTGCCGGTGATGGGCATCTGGACAAAGATATCACGGCGACCGGCCATGACAAAGTCATCCGACGCCTGGTAAACATAGGGGTTGAGCCCGTTGGCATCGAGCGGGGCCGATGCGTCCAAGTACTCGATCTTGGGGTCCCACTGCACCTGGTCAAAGGCGCCGTCGAAGACCGATTGGACGCGGAAATAGATTCTGTCGCCCGCCTGCACGGAGATAACATCCACATTCGTGGGCGTCACAGGTGTATCCTCCGCTGTGGCGGGGATGGTGTCCACCCAGAGTTCGCTGCCGTTACGCTGGATTGCCACCCGCACGCCGTCGGCGGTCTCGTATTGGGCGCGAGCAGGGCTCGTATCCCCAATCAACGTGACATCCCCACTGATGCGGATATTGCCGTCAAAGGGCGCTACCCAACGCCGCAGTGTGTCATGCAGCGGGAAGGTATCGATGGCCTGCTGGTAGAGTTCTTCGTAATCTTCGATCAGGTCGGTGGCATCTACCGTGCCTGGGCCGACAGGCACACCGGTCTGGTTACTGTCGGGTGTAAAGGTGGGCAGGCCGTTGGCGGCCAGGTAGTTGAAGAGCACCTGGCCGTTGTTGACCAGATCGACCAGACCGTCGCCATTGACATCGCTCAAGTAGATAGAGCGGGTGGTGAACGTGTTGGCGAAATTGGTAAAGATATTGACACCGGGATAGGCTTCCGGGCCAAACGAAGTGGTCTGCGCTTCCTCTTTCAGGAATTGAGGCGGTGACATAAAGTCGCGCAACGAGGCGATCTCGTGTGATGTCTCGCTAAAGCGGGGCGCACTGCCGGGTGTCGATTCGTTGAGCCGGACATAGATGCGTTCGTTTTGCACAAAGACCTTATCGGGCAGGTTGTCACCATTCACATCGGTGAGCGTCAACACGCCTTCCGATGTGCTGCGGTTATGGCCGATCTTGCCGCCTGCCGAAAAGGGTTTGGTGGGCGCACCCGGGTTAAAACCGAGGTACAGATGTCCGCCCACCGAGTCATTGATGGTTCCACCCAGCAAACTGGCCTGGCCAAAGCCCAGCAGACCTGCGGTGACGCCGTCCGGCTGTGTGGTCCAGCCGTCGGGCTCCGCAAAGCCCACATAGGCGCCGCTACCGTCGCGAATGTCATCGTAGTAGGTAAACTCGTGGGTGTAGAAGAGAGAACCGTCCTCACCAAACTGGCTGATGGAACGGAGCAAGCTCTTGCGGAAGGCGCCTTCCTGGTATTCCAGCTCATACCGGCGGACAAGCGCACCGTTGAAGGTGACATCGATGCGTTTGAGCAGGTCGGCAGTCACCATTTTGAAACCACCACGCCCATCGATGATCACGTCCGGGCGGCGGGGCTGCCCCAGTTCGCTGGTGCGCTCGAAGGTGATGGTGTACGGCCCCGCCGCACCGTTCGAACCAGTATAATTGATCGACTCCAGGTAAAGCTGGCTCCCTTCTACGGTTCCACCGGGTTGGCCGTAATCGACGACATGAGCATAAGCATAGCGGATGGTGTTGCCATTCAGATCGCGCACCTCACGCAGCACCCAGCGAAAGACATTGCCGGACGCATCGGTCAGGATCGCATCCGGTGCGAGTGCGCCGGTCGAAGGATCGCCGCCGTAGAAGTAGCGCACGCCGGTTTTATCGGTGACTTCCCACCAGTAGTTGCTCGGGTGATCGCCGTGACGGACGATGCGGCGGAAGGCGCCTTCGATGCGTGTGTGGAACGTCTTCTCGGCTGTGCGCGGCTCGAGCTGAGCCCGGTGAGCCACCGGCGTCAGTTGCGCGCCGTCGAGGGTGTATGTTTCCGTCTCGTTGTCTTCATCGTAGCGGGGCACCCCCCAGCGTGTATCGATGGTGATGGCGGACGACGCCAGATTCCAGCCAACGCCAAGCCAACCATTCACCGCCGCAGAGTTGTAATTGATTGCCAGGTGGGGCGTCAGTCCATTGCGGCCTGGCGGCACCTCCAGCGGGTAGGTGAGCGTCGCATCGCCGGTGCTATTGGCCTGCGGCGGTGCGATCAGCGTGATGCCGGTGCTGGGGTCGGCGGCCTTTACGCTCTTCATGCTGGTCGGGTTGTACGAGAGGGGCTGGGGTTGTTCGGGAGCCGCTACCGTGGCGTTGATCATATCCGTAAAGTGGTCGGTCAGGCTGTTGATGACCTTGGCCTCGGCATCCACCGCCACCCGTTCGAGCATGATCCAGCTTGCCGTCACCTCATCATAATAGAAGGTGTGGATATCATTGGCCGTCATGCCAGGAGGGATCAGCTTTTCGTCATAGGGCAGGCTGACGACAACATTTTCTTGAAAACGCATGTGCGGCAAGAAACGATACCCGCGCCGTGGCCCGCGGGTGACGTTTGTCATGCCCTGGTCCAGTGGTGGGAGGTGTTGCGAATTTAGCGGCGTGATGCTGATCGCGATCTCGGCCGCTACTGCCGCGCTGCCAATTTCGAGGGTGGATTCATCATGGCGGGCGCGGAGAGCCTGGCCGGGGGCAGCACGGAAAGTGGCCGATGCGGGCAGCCCGGGTTCTGCGCTCGCTACCACTGTATCGGCTGTATTGGCATCTATTGTTGTTGTCTGGGGCTGAACTCCTTCTTGGATGAGAGGCAAGTAGATCCTGGCGTCGCCGTTACCTGGTGGTTGGGCCTGACTGACGCCAGTACTGGTCAGCAGCAAAGATAGTGCGACAAGCCCTGTAAGCAACTTGTGAGCACACAAACCGATTGCAGATCGTTTCACGGGATATTCTCCTTTCATGCTGCATTGGTTGTTTATAGCTCAAGCATAGAAGCTGAGCGTCCGCTATGCGTTACCTGGCGCGTCCTCTAGCGCGTTCGTTCTCATTGATTTGAATATTTGTTGGTTGGAATGGGCGGAGCGTTGGAGATGGTGAAACGAGATGTTTTTGATGAAGAGTTCGTCTTCAATGTGGATCGCAGCGCATCAGGCTCGCTGATCGAGAAAACAGATGCATCCGGCACAATTATGTCGCTCGCATCGCCGTTAGAATTGCTGCCGGCACTCTTGTTGAGCACCTTTCTCCTGCAATACCAGCTCGTCTATCAGCGTTCTGAGGCCGCGGTGGAGCGCTTGCAGGCTCTGGCGGACCGGCTCCGTGCGCTGCAACAGCCCGAAGCGCGGCCCACCATGCTCAAGAAGGCACAAGACTTCTTCCAGGGGACAGGCTATCCCTACTATCTGTTGCGGCAACAAAGCGCCAACGGCCACCGGCTTGCTTCGCTTCAGCACGCACAACAGATTCTCAGCACGGTGTTCCACTGTCTGGCGCTCTGTAATCAAGCCTGCATCGATACTCGCAAACTAGAACAAGTGCTGGCGCTGCCAAAACTGCCGCTGAAATTTGCTGATACGGTCGCACGTCTTACGCAAACGTACGAGCCGGATGAACTACTGGCGGCCTCCGAACAATTGCTGAACACGACCCGCGACCTGTTGTTCACCGAGCAACGCCAGAGCCCTGGCGACAAGCCAACCTTTGCCGCCGCTTTTGGTGCCGGCTATCCGGAATTGAAGGGGGACATACAACACATACTCCTGGCCTGTGAACGACAGGATCCGTTTGTGCTCAGAGGCCCCTCGTCTCGCTGTATCACGAGCTGGCGTTTGCGCTGGCGCGGGTTTATATGGGTATTGAGCACTCGGGTTTTAACAGCCTGGCCGAATACGAGCAGGACCTGGTAGCGCTTGGCTTCCCGGCCTTGTTGCCGTATGTAGAGGCAGGGAGTTTCGCAGAGCTGCACCGGCAGTGCCTGGCGTTTGATCGCCACCTGCAGAAATTTCTCACCGAACACTCGGTCGATCTCTACACATTTGCGACAGTCGATGCACTGCAAGAGTATCTGGGGCAGAGGTAGCCTACACCAACCCCTGGTCCAGCATCGCATCGGCCACTCGTACAAAGCCAGCAATATTGGCGCCGGCAAAATAGTTACCAGGCATCCCGTACTCCACCGATGCCTGGTAACTGTTATCGTGGATGACTTTCATAATCTCTCGCAGACGCTGATCGACCTCGTCAAACGACCAGCGCCCGTGCATGGCGTTCTGGCTCATCTCCAGCCCGCTGGTGGCGACGCCGCCAGCGTTGGCCGCCTTGCCCGGCGCATATTGAACCTTGTGCGCCAGCAGCCGTTCGATGGCTGCTGGCGTCAAGGGCATGTTGGCGCCTTCAACCACCAACTGGCAGCCGTTGTGGATCAACTCACCGGCGTCGTTTTCGTCCAATTCGTTTTGCATCGCACAGGGGAACGCAGCGTCGCATGGGACGGACCACGGCTTCTCACCGGCAAAATAGCGCACATTGTAGCGCTCTGCATATTCCTGAATGCGGCCGCGGCGGACGTTCTTCAACTCCATCACAAAAGCCAGCTTTTCGTCGCCAATGCCGTCCGGGTCGTAGACAGCCCCATCTGAATCCGAGAGAGTCACAATCTTGGCGCCTTCGTGTATTAATTTTTGCGCCGTATATTGCGCCACATTGCCCGACCCAGAGACCACGCAGGTCTTGCCCTTGAGCGAATCCTGGTGGACGGCCAACATCTCCTGCGCAAAATAGACCAGCGCATAACCCGTCGCCTCTGGGCGCACCCGCGAACCACCCCACTCCACGCCTTTACCGGTGATCACCCCATTGAACTGGTTCGCCAGTCGCTTGTACTGTCCAAAAAGATAGCCGATTTCGCGCTCGCCGACCCCAATATCGCCAGCCGGGACATCGGTGTCTGGCCCGATGTGGCGGTAGAGTTCGGTCATGAACGACTGGCAAAAACGCATGACTTCATCGTTGGACTTGCCCTGCGGGTCAAAATCAGAACCACCTTTGGCGCCTCCCAAGTTGAGCGTGGTCAGCGCGTTTTTGAAAGTCTGTTCAAAGCCCAGAAACTTGAGTACGCTGAGATTGACGGTGGGGTGAAAGCGCAGCCCGCCTTTGTACGGCCCCAATGCTGAATTGAACTGGACACGATAACCGCGGTTGACCTGATAGTCGCCATGGTCATCAACCCAGGGCACACGGAAAACCACGACCCGTTCGGGTTCGACCAGGCGTTCGAGAATGCGGGCTTTACGATATTGGGGGAAACGCTCCAAGACCGGTGCGATCGCTGTCAACACCTCTTCCACCGCTTGCAGAAATTCTGCTTCGTGTGCGTCGCGTTTGCGCGCCCCGGCAAGCACTTCCTCTGAATAGGACATCTGGTATCTCCTTTGATTTGCTTTTTGAATGGTTTTGATCGATTGGTTTTGATCGATATCGTCTTTGGCGAGGATTGACTCCACGCCCGCACCGGCCACAGACTGATAGTTGCAGGCTAGCCAACAACGGCTGACCGTGCGCAAGGATTGCCGGCCCCTCTCGCACCATTCGCTGCTTTCTCTCCAGCCGCAAATGGTGGCGCGGCTGTGGCATGGCCGCGTACTGCCGATTCCAGTGTGAGTAAATCGAGGCATGCGCGTACTGTGTCCCTCCTGGCCAGTCGCCGATCCAGCAAGGCACATCCGTCACACCCTGGTCAACTGACCAGTATACAGTCTCTCCATTTGTATGATGCAAACGGGGAGGCTGTGTGTTATAGATCAAACATCCTACTTCTGTCTCAGCCTTCCCCTTGGGAGCATAGAGAGCGGATGGCCCGTTTTACCCAGTTGCTACACGAGCAATATAAAACCTTCCAACCTTGCCTTGAGCAGTTGCGCGCCTTAGCGGCGGCAGCCGAGGCAACTCCCCCGGCTTCCCTCCAACACGAGTTGGAGGACGTCTCCGACTTTCTGGCCAACCAACTGGGGCTTCATATTCACATTGCTGACCAGGTCCTCTACCCGTTGGTGGAATATCTGCTGGCAACGCCGGACGCCACCGCCGCCATGCGCAATGAGCACGATGAAATTCGCCGTCTGACGGATGAACTGCTGGCGTTATGCGCCACTCTCACCGGCGAGCCACTTCGACCAGACCAGACCCAGGCGCTCCAGCTCGTGTTACAGGATCTCGCCACGCTCGTAACCGCCCACTTGGCGAAAGAGGAAACGCTTTACCTCCCCCTCCTGACGGCAAAGCTGACGCCGGCGGCTGACCACGGGATGCTGGTCGTCATTGAAATGGTCGCTGGCGAGGCCAAGGATGACCCGTAGGAATGCAACGAGTTGATCGCCCAACTGAAGAAAGCGTACCACTGTCGCAGGGACCTGATGTAGCGTTCTAGGCTCCGTCCCCTTCAGGCGCAGGAGACCGGCTCTTCCCGCAGCAGTTGACGGCGAGGACGTATGGTTGGAAACTGTACCCGCACTTTGTCTCCCCTCTTTTTGTTTTTAGCGGGAATTGCGGAGAGCCAAAAAAGTTCTTCGACTCAGGGCATTCACATAGAAGCTGTTTGAAAAGGGTCGGTGCATCGCACGCTGCGCGTGCAATGCACCTGGGCCGCCGGGCATTCCTGAGGCGCAACGCACCTTGCCGGTACACGCACCAGCGTGGAGCCCCCTTTTCAAACAGCTTCTTACGTTTCACGGCGCAGATAAAATGTCCTGTCCCGTGAAATCTCACCCTGGAATTTTCGTGGAGGGGCTTGACATTCGCCATCTTTTATTCTATTATTCAATTAATCAATTGCTTTATTGAATAATAGGGTGAACAACTGTCATGTCTACCACGAAGGATCTTGGAAAACGGCGCCGCAAAGAACGACTCTATCAGCTTTTTGCCCAGGTAGCCAGCGCCATGGCCAATCCGCACCGCCTGGAGCTGTTGGATTTGCTGGCGCAAGCGCCACGGACGGTCGAGGACCTGGCCCAGGAAGCGCAGATGAGTGTTGCTAACACGTCTCAACATCTGCAACGGCTCAAGCAAGCCCGCCTGGTGCGCGATGAACGAGAGGGTCTATATGTGCGTTACCAGCTTGCCGACCCCTCGGTGGCGCGCTTGTGGGTCGAACTCCGTACAGTGGCTGAACACCAACTGGCGGAAGTCGATCATGCGCTCGCCGCCTATCGCCCGCGCCGTCACGCGTTTGCGACGATTTCCACGGCGGAGCTGCAGGAGCGGCTACGAGACGATGAGGTTGTGCTGCTTGATGTACGGCCAACGGTCGAATACCAGGCAGACCACATCCCCGGCGCCATTTCGATGCCAGTGGACGAAGTCGCCCACCGTCTGGAAGAGCTGCCAACGGACAAACTTATTGTCGCCTACTGCCGTGGCCCCTATTGTGTCTACGCCGATGAAGCCCTCGACTTGCTGGCAGCTAGGGGATGGGCTGTTGCCCGTCTCGAAGAGGGTGTACTCGAGTGGCAACTGGGCGACGGCGGGCAAGCTGTGGCGGTTTGACGTATGGCTGCCGCTACGAGACCGCTTGTTGAGACGGCTATCGGATTCGATCAGACGCCCGATTCAAGAGGCTGACCCACCGTTACGCGCATGAGTAAAATCAAGGAGAGGACGATGAACACACCCACAATTGACGTTGAGATGCTGCGCACCTGGCTAGAACAAGGCCAACCAGTCACCGTGCTAGACATTCGCACAACCCAAGATCGCGCCGAATGGTCTATTCCTGGAAGTACACATATCGATGCCTATGAGGCGCTCCGGGCCAATGATCCCCTTGCCCTGGCCGGTGTAAAACTAGCAGGGGATCAACCAGTGGTGACGGTTTGTGGCGCCGGCAAAGTCAGCATGACTGCCGCCCAACAACTCAGCGAGCGTGGCATCCAGGCGTTCTCGCTCGCCGGGGGCATGAAAGCCTGGAGCCTGGCCTGGAACCAGGCGTCGATCCGTTTACCAGGGACAGACACGCCGGTGATTCAGGTACGGCGCACCGGGAAAGGCTGTCTCTCGTATTTGATCGGGTCGAACGGCGAGGCCGCGGTGATCGATACTGCGCTGGCGCCGGCAATCTATCTCCAACTGGCGCGTGAACACGGCTGGGCGATCCGGCATGTGCTGGACACCCACATCCACGCCGATCATCTGTCCCGCTCACGCCAACTCGCCCAAGAGAGTGGGGCAACGCTCTATTTGCCTGCTCAAGAACGTGTTTCATACCCATTCACACCCTTACAGGATGGCGATACGGTAACCATCGGCGGGGTCCAACTGGTCGCCTACCATACCCCTGGGCATACCCTGGAAAGCACCTGTTATCTCCTCGGCGGCCAGGCGCTCTTCACGGGGGATACGCTCTTCCTGGCCGGGGTGGGGCGGCCGGACCTGGAAGCCGATCCCGGCGAGGCGCGGCAGCGCGCCCATGCCCTCTACCATTCGCTCCACCGGCTGCTCATGCTCGCCCCGCAGACGCTCGTACTGCCCGGCCACACGAACACCCCGGTTGCGTTCGATGGTGAGGCAGTCACCGCCTCGCTCGGCTCAGTGCGGGAGGAGATTGCCCTATTGCACGAGTCCGAATCTGCTTTCGTAGAAGCGCTGTTGATGCGTATTCCACCGGCGCCACCCAACCATCAGCGCATTGTTCAACTCAATGAAACAGGTTCAGCTCTTCCCGATGATCCGACCGACCTGGAAGCTGGGGCGAACCGCTGTGCAGTCATGTAGAAAGAGGAATATATGGCAACTACCTCCTTGACCGGACTTCAACTCGGTCTGCGGGCAAATTGGGTGCAGTTTGCGCTA
Source organism: Chloroflexota bacterium (assembly GCA_003577005.1). The sequence goes on from QEUW01000039.1 coordinate 12,718, forward strand.
CTGGTGCTCGTCAACGCCTTTGTCGGCGCCATGGTGGGTCTGGAGCGCACGGTTGTTCCCCTTCTGGCCGAGGCTGAATTTGGGCTGGTGTCCAAATCCTTCATGCTTTCGTTTTTGGTCAGTTTTGGCATCGTGAAGGCGTTGGCGAACCTGCTGGCCGGGCGGCTTTCCGACCGCCTGGGACGCAAGCAGATCTTGATTGCCGGTTGGCTGGTAGGGCTACCGGTTCCTCTGCTGATTATCTTTGCTCCCAACTGGCACTGGGTTGTCTTCGCAAATGTGTTGTTAGGGATCAACCAGGGATTGTGTTGGTCCACTGCGGTGATTATGAAGATCGACCTCGTTGGCCCCAAACAACGAGGGCTCGCCATGGGGCTAAATGAGTTTGCCGGCTATGTGGCTGTTGCGCTCACCGCACTGGCGACAGGCTACGCAGCGGCGGCTTACGGGCTGAGACCGTTTCCCTTTTACCCTGGTCTCGCCTTTGCCCTGATAGGGCTGCTGCTTTCTATCTTCTTTGTGCGCGAGACAAAACCGTTTGCACATCTGGAAGCACGACTAGCCAACCAGGAGGCTGCGACACCAACTTTTACCCAGGTGTTTCTATTGACCAGTTGGAAGAACAAGACGCTCTTTTCGGCTAGCCAGGCTGGCATGGTCAACAACTTGAACGATGGCATGGTCTGGGGATTGCTGCCCCTATTCCTGACTGGGCTGGGAGTGCCGTTGGCGCACATTGGCATCCTGGCGGCAGTATACCCGGGGGTTTGGGGTCTCAGCCAGTTGTTCACAGGGGGGCTCAGTGACCGGCTAGGGCGCAAGTGGCTCATTGCCGGCGGCATGTGGCTGCAAGCTGGCGGGATCGGGGTGCTGGTCGCCGGTCACTCCTTTAACTGGTGGCTGGGCGGCGCTGTCTTATTGGGACTTGGGACAGCCATGGTCTACCCAACACTGCTGGCGGCCGTTTCCGATGTCGCCCATCCTGCCTGGCGCGGGTCGGCGGTGGGCATCTATCGCCTCTGGCGGGACAGCGGGTATGCGGTTGGAGCAATCGTGGCCGGGCTGCTGGCCGATGCGTTGGGCATGCAGGCTGCCATTGGCGCAATTGCCGGGTTGACCTTGCTTTCGGGCGTTGTCGTCGCCGGCCTTATGCGCGAGACACTGCCGGAGCGCCTGCCAACGGCTACGGCTGCCACCACAGATCCCGCTACGGGAGCGTTCGTCGTCGATCGCTCGCAGAACGCGTAACGTTCACCTGGCTGGATCAAGACTGTCCCAAATTTGATACTGTCCGTGAATGAAATACGTGTGGCCTCACACTGCGCGTTACTTGCTTAAGAGAAGCGTGCAGTGGGAGGCCGCACCTATGTTTTCCTGGTTCTCGAATTCGCTAGCACTATCAAATCCTGGATGCATCCTTCTGTGATCTGGTTGTTGTAATCGATTTTCGTCTATGGTATACTGCCACTGAACGTTTGTTCGGACTAGATCTGTGTGTGCTGTAGCAGGTGTTGCCTGCTTTCTAGTGCTGTATGCCCGCAAAGAAAGGCTCGCGCAAGAGCAAACCTCAACCAAATCCACTGCACCAGTTGCCGGTGTTGCTCTCGCGGGGCGAGAGCATCGGTGTGGTCCTCGTCTTTCTGGCGGCGATCACGCTCTTGAGCCTGCTGACGAGCAGCAATGGTGTGCTCACTGCTACCTGGCTGGGCTGGCTAGAGATGCTTTTTGGGGTGGGCATCTGGGGTTTCCCGCTGGTCACCGGTGTGTTGGGCCTGTGGATGATCATCCGCGCCATCGAGCAGATGCCGGACCTGCCCTGGCAGCGACCGGCGGGCCTGGCGCTACTCTTTTTGAGCGTGATCATGGCCGGCACCCTGTGGGATGGCAACTCATTGGACCCGCTCGGCGGCCAGGTGGGTTTGTTGCTGGCCGAAGTGATCAGCGGCGCCGTCGGCGAGTGGGGCGCCTGGGCGGTGGCCAGCTTTCTAGCGGTGGCCGGTTTTGTGTTGCTCACCGACCGGCTGCTGGTCGAGATCGGCGAGGAGCTTGCGGCGCTTGCCCGCCACTGGCGCCAGCGGGTGCAACCAGGCCCCGGGCGTCCCCCCATCGACCCGGCGGTTCCGCTGCCGTCGGGGATGCTGCCCTGGTGGAAACGCCTGCAAGAACGCTGGCGACAGCAGAGCCCTCGCCTGTCCTTACCACCAAAACTGACCACCCTGGTGCGGCCAGAACCCGGCCCGGTCCATCGTCAACCTGCCCGGCTGCCGCAGACAACGCCGCAGACGGTGCGGGTGATCGGATCGCCCCCGGCCAAAAACGAGGATGACCTCCTCACCCCGCGCATCTTTGGCGGCGCCCAGGAGTGGCGGTTGCCTCGTTTGGACGAGATGTTGCTCGATTGGGAGCGTCACAGCGACAGCGACGAGCGCATCCGCCATCAGGGCCGCCTGATCCAGGAGACGCTGGCGCTCTTTGGCGTGCCGGCCGATTTTGAAGGCGCCTACAAGGGCCCCTCGGTTACGCAGTATCTAATCAAACCGGGCTATATCGAGCGCACTGTGCAGGGACAGGTCACGCGGACCAAAGTCAAAGTCTCCAAGATCGCGGGTCTGGCCAACGATCTGGCATTGGCGTTGGCCGCACCTAGCGTCCGCATCGAAGCGCCCATTCCCGGCACCAACTATGTGGGGGTGGAAGTTCCCAACCACGAGGGGAACACCGTCGGCCTCAAAGAGTTGATGGAGTCGGACACCTTTCAGAATGTCAAGGGGCGGCTGCGGATTGCGCTGGGTGAGGATGTCAAGGGGCAGCCCATTGTAACCGACCTGGGCCGGATGCCTCACTTGCTGATCGCCGGCGCCACCGGTTCGGGTAAATCGGCCTGTATCAACTCGATCATCTGCTGTCTTTTGCTCACCCACACTCCAGAGACGCTGCGTTTGCTCATGGTGGACCCCAAGATGGTGGAGTTGAGCACCTACACTGGTGTGCCGCATCTGCTTGGCCCGGTGGTGACCGAGGTGGACAAGGCGGCGGGCGTGCTCTACTGGGCGGTCAAGGAGATGGAGCGCCGCTACACGCTCTTTAGCCAGGCGGGCGCCCGCGACCTGACCCGTTACAACGACTATCTCGAAAAGCAGGGTGAAAAGCCGTTGCCCTATATCGTCATCATCGTGGATGAGATGGCCGACCTGATGATGGCGGCCCCCGAAGAGGTAGAAAAGCATATCTGCCGCCTGGCGCAGATGGCGCGCGCGGTGGGTATCCACCTGATCATCGCCACGCAGCGCCCGTCGGTCGATGTGATCACCGGTTTGATCAAGGCCAACTTCCCGGCGCGCATCGCCTTTGCCGTCACCAGCCAGACCGACAGCCGCGTCATTCTCGACATTCCAGGCGCCGAACGGCTGTTGGGGCGGGGCGACATGCTCTTTATGGCGCCGGATTCCAGCAAGCTCGAACGGCTTCAAGGCGCGTGGACGAGTGACGAAGAGATCAACCGGATCATCAACTATTGGAAGAGCAACCGCGGCCACGAAACTGGCGCCGGTTTGAACGTTGTGCCATCCAGTACCGGGCTCCACCAGAATCCGGATCAAGAAGACGAAGTTCATGATCTGGAGGACGACGAGCAACCTGCCGCAGCTCCTCGCCGGAGTGGGGGCAAGGTGGCCCCCCTGACCGGTCTCAGCCAGGCCCCGCTCTTTGAAGAGATCGAAGCCATGCGTAAGGTCGAAGCGCGCGACGATCTGTTCGACGAGGCGGTGCGCATCGTCGAAGAAGAGGGGCGTGGCTCGGTCAGCCTTTTGCAGCGCAAGTTGCGGATTGGCTACAGCCGGGCGGCCCGGCTGGTCGATCAACTGGAAGAGGCCGGCATCCTTGGCCCAGACCAGGGAGGCACCCTGGGTCGCGCCGTTTTGACCCGTGCGCCGGAAACAGCGCCCGACGCACCACTCGCTCCGCGCATCATCGGCGAAGAGGAAGACCCTGCCGGTGATGGGAGCACCCAACAACCACACATCTGGATGTAAGCGCAGAGGAGCGTTTTTGACCACTCAATCGCAGCAGGCGACACCTGCGATCTCGTTTGCGCGGCTGCTGGGCATCTGCATGGCAGCGCGCTTCCTGGTCGATACGGGTATCCAGACATTCAACCCCTTTTTGCCGATCATTGCTGCCGGGCTGGGTGTCGACATCGTGACGATGGGGCGGCTCCTCGGCGTGCAAAATCTGGTCGGGCTCTGCTCGCCGGCATTAGGGGCATGGGCCGAACGGCGCGGCTACCGGCTGGTGATGCGCCTGAGCCTGCTGGCGGGTGCGCTCGGTTTTTTGCTTATTGGAATAAGCCGCCAGTTGGCGACCGCGCTGTTGGGCATGGTGTTGATTGGTTTTTGTCTGGCCGGCTTTATTCCCACATTGGTGGCCTATCTCAGTGCGCGCTTGCCCTATGCCCGGCGCGCCCGTGGGCTTGGTATTTTGGAGTATTCGTGGGCGCTCTCTGGCATTGTGGGGATGATGGTGGTCGGGCAGTTGATCGCCATTGGCGGCTGGCGTGTGCCCTTCTTCCTCCTAACGAGCGGCCTGTTGCTGATGGTCTTTGTTTTTGGAGCGTTGCCGGCGGCCCGTTCTGATCTGGCGGCGCGAGCGGCTATCCCGGCTGCAGCAACCGGGTCGTGGCTCCAGAGCGCCCGTGGTTTGTTTGACCTTGGCGCCCATGCCCGCTCCGCCTACAGTGCAATTGGGGCAAGCATGCTCAACTTTGTCGCCTTGATGCAGTTCAACCTTGCCTACGGCGCCTGGTTGAGCGAGCAGTACGGCATCGGACCGGTTGAGCTGGGCACGGTGGCTTTCCTCTTTGGCTGTTTCGACTTGTGCGGCAGCGTTGCGGTCAGCCTATTTACCGACCGGATCGGCAAGCGCCGTTCGGTATTGGCTGGCGGTGGCGGCGCTCTGGCCGGCTATGCGATTTTGCCGCTCTTCAATGTGGGGCTGGCGTCCGCCGTCGTGGCCTTCGCCGTGACACGCAGCTTTGCCGAGTTCTTTTTAGTCAGTATCATTTCGCTGCTGAGCGAACAGGCGCCCACCCAGCGCGCCAAGGTGATGACCCTCAACGTGGCTGCTATGCAGATCGGGTTTACCGTTGCTGGCTTTTCTGGCCCGTGGCTCTACACCTATTATGGTGTCTCGGGGTTGGCGTTGTGTTCGTTTTTTGTACTGTTGGCAGGCGTAGCCATTGTCCTGCTGCGGGTGAGCGAACCTGGGGGCGAACTGTAGGGCAAGCTGCCAGCTTGCCCTACCCGGCACCGCCGCGATTTACCTGGCTGTGGTCGCCCGTCACGATGATACTGCCGCTCAGACTACCGCCAACCGACACGCCACGCGGCCCGGTTGCAACAGCCCCTGTGCCCTGCGCCAGCACTGTGCTACCGGTGTTGATCGACTGTTGGATGGTGGGCAGCGGCGCCAGCGGATCAGGCGCAGATTCACCTTTGCCCATGCCCCTTCCGCCCAGCACCAGCGCGATGGGGAAGTTGCCGCTCAGTTCAAAGGCAGGCGTCTGTATACAGCCCAGAGCCTGGGCGCTGGCCGGCACACGGCGATAGACATAACTCAGTAGATCGGAAACCAACACTTCACCCGCACCCCCGTCAGGTTGGGCATGGCCGGTGAGCGCCTCGACCAGGTGATAGGTAAAGAGACTCATCTGGCCGTCGGACCGCAGATACGAGAGCTGGTCCTCTTGGGCGGAGCAGAGGATAGCGCGGCCACTCCCTGCGCCAAGTTGCTGGATTGCGGAACCGGCCATTGTGGCGGCAAAGAGCGAACCGGCGGGTGGCGCGGCCGGATAAAGCTCCGCATTGCTCAACGCTTTTATGCCAATGCCGCCTGCGTGGCAACAGTCGAGGAGGACCAACAACCGTCTGGGGTTGAGCGCACCGATCTCCCGAGCGAAATCGGTGGCGGGGAGCAGGCTGAGCGGAAGGTGGCTCTCTTGCGTGTCATAGGGCGCCAGATAGTAGCGCGGCGGCTCTGTTTCCATATCCCGATAGCCGTGACCTGAGTAATAGATCACAGCCGTGGCGTTGCTGTCACTTGCTAACTGTTTGCGCAGCCACGCTAGCCCATCCAGAATGCCGGCCCAGGTTGCATCTTTTCCCTGGATCACCTTGATTTGATCGGGCGGATAGGCGCAGCGGTCGGGATGGGCCAAGACCGGAGCCAGGGCGGCCAGGTCCTTGCCCACATCTGGCAGACGCAGACCCGGTGTCAGATTATCATCCACGCCGATGAGCAGGGCATAGCCATGTTCAAACAGGCCAGAACGAGCCATGAGTGGATGCTCCTGTGCCTTGCACCGCTGGTATCTCACGGTGTGAAGAAACGATAGTATTCACATCCTGAACGGGTGGCGCAGAGCGCCTGTCCATCAACGAATTGCGAAAAACGAATTCGCTCTGGTGTTACTGCGTCACCGATACAAAACTCGTGTTCTCTGCTGGGGAATAGCAGCTCTTCATCTCCGTCTGGTTCGACTACAAGTAACTTGCCCTGCCGCAAAATCACCCGAAAATTCGTCTGCCAGGGATTGTGGGATCGATAGTGCCCCGGATAGAGGCGCCAGGCGGCAGGCACGTCAAACGTGCGCTGTCCCGTATAAGAATCTTTGATGTACCATTCTGCCCCGTAGGTTGCTTCACGGACTTCACCAGGCTCGCTGGTGATGCTGTTATCTCGTCCAAAGTGTAACAAAAAGCGGTCAAAGTCTGGATGATCGACAAAGAAGCGATCATCTCCTCGACGTTCTAACGCAATGACCTGGTTCTGGTGGTGCAACAGAAGCTGTTCTTCCCTGGCTGTCAGCATGAGAGTCTTGTCACTACTCCGATAAACGCCGGCATAGTCCGTGGCGTTCCTGATCCGGTAGGGGTCTGGGGTGGAGAGGTCAACTGAGGCGAGCGTCAATCCCAAATAGATCGTGCGCCAGAGGCTCATCAACTGCCAAAACAACCCACTGGAATGGCGCTGGTTGCTCAAAAGCGCAAGACCGACGCCGTTCTCTATGTCGAGGATGAGTTCGGCCACATAACCAGGCATCCCCCCGCCGTGTCCAATAAAGGTGAAGTTGTCATGGGCGTGCAGCATCATGCCGTAGCCGTAATCGCACCAACCGGCAGCACTGTGCGGACGGACCATTGCCTCATAGCTCTCCTGCGCGAGGACCCGGCTCTTCATGCCCTGGCCCCGATTGAGGAAGATCTGGCCAAACTTCGCCAGATCTTCCGCAGTGGCAGCGATCGAGCAATCTCCCGAACTGGCTTCTATCCAGGTGGCGGGGACGAGTGGGTGGCTGACATGGTAGGGCCGGTCATCGTACAAGAAACGGTATCCTGTTGCCAATCGGGGACGAACAGCATGGCTAAGGGCCGCTACGCTGGCTGTCATGCCCAGCGGCGCAAAGATATTTTGTCGAATTACCTCCGCGAAGGGCTGTTGGGTGACTGCTTCCAAAATCAGGGTCAGAATTTGATACCCTGCGTCTGAATAAGCAAAGCGGCTGCCTGGCGACCACCCCAACTCCGTCTCCCGCAATGCCCAGACAGCGCTGCGGATATCAGGCGTCTTGTCGATGACCCCAACCAGCCCGGCCGTGTGGGTCAACAGATGATGGATCGTAATCGGTTCATATTTTTGGACCGCAAACCACGGCAAGTAATCGAGCACCGAGCCATCGAGGCGGATGAGTCCTTTTTCGACGGCTTGCAGGACAGCCACAGCCGTAAAAGACTTGGTAATGGATCCGATCTCGAAGAGCGTTTCAGGCGCAACCGGCGTCTGCGCTTCCAGATCGGCATAGCCATAGGTTGCAATACGATGGATGCGTTTGCGGTCGAAAAAGCCGATTGCTAACCCAGGGATGCGCGCCGCTTCCATCCACGCCCGGACAAACGAATCAAGTTGGTTGTTGTACGCTATCATAGTTTTCGCACCAAGGTTCGCCGCAACGTTTGGTAGCCCTGTTGGGTATAAAAGCCAAGCGGGCCTTGCTCAAATTCCCAGCTTTCCAGCCGCAATTCGCTGGCGCCCTGTTCTTTGGACCACGCTTCGGCAGCGGCCAGCAGGCGTCGCCCAATGCCACGACCGCGCAGACCCGGCTCTACAACCAGACTTTGTAGATAGCCATAACAGTAACCCACCCTGGCTGGGTCCTTTTCATCCTCGTGCAGATAGACCTCGGCCAGCCCCACTACCCGGCCAGAGCTTTCCGCCACCCAGATGGCGACCGCTGCGGCATCGATCAGCTTTTCGAGCGTGAGCGAAAGCCAGGCGGCATCATAACATTCAAATGCACCCAGGCCTTGCAACCGTTCAGGAACGCCACAGACGGTAAACTCGTGTAGCTCATAGTACAACCGGCAGAGGTCGGGTATATCTTGCCGCCCGGCAAGACGAACGTTGATCCTGTCCATAGGAACCACCGCAACGCAATGTGTGAACTGAGCCGTGCGCTCATTCGGAGCCCAAGGCATGATGAGCGCTGCAATTATGTCTTGTTCTGGGACAAAGAATTGTCCACTCGTGGCGATCCCGCGACCGGGATAGAGCAGTCGGCTCGCTATGCCAAGTGTAACCTTGCCAAAAAGCCGGCGCAGCCGCCCCTGCAAACGGTAGAAGCCGGGACTGACGCCAAACTCGCGCTTGAAGGAGCGTGTAAAGGCTTCCTGGGACTGGAACTGATAATCCAGAGCAATATCCAGGATGCGTTTTGAAGATGTGACAAGCTCGCGCGCTGCCTCCGTCAAACGCCGCTTCCGCAGATAGGCCACCGGTGTAATGCCCGTTACGTTTAGAAAGGTGCGGCTAAAGTGCGTGCGCGAATAACCGGCCAACGCTGCCGCCCCTTCAACGGAGGCTGGCTGGGTCAAATTGCTTTCCATGTAGGCGACTGCCAGGTTGAGCAGTTTGATCGATTCCGGCGCGATCATGGCCGTTATGATAGCAGAAACATGGATGTCTTGTCTTGATAGAATGTGCTATGTTCGTAGTGACGGACAATTTGGCGCCACAACTATCGGCGTGGGAATTACCCTATCCTGCAAGCACCCTTGCGTCCCGCCCTGGCTGCACAATCTATCAGGCAGAGCCGAAATCCATAGCAAAATTGAACCATTTGTCAGATTACACCGCTATCTTTGCAGCCGGTGGCCGGCTATAATGAGGCCAGAACAAGGCAATGCAACCACCGCAGCGAAACACCAGACCTTGGCAAGTCACTTGTAGAGTTGTCAAAGGACAGTCAACAATCAGTCTATCGCTTCAACTATCAACTTCAACAAAGGAGAACCAACCATGTCGAACAATCAAGATTTCGCCATCGAGCAACTCGAGACCCGTCTGGAAATGTTCTGTATCTATGTTCCCTACGTCGCTACCTGCTACAAGACGGTGTGGTTCGTAAAGATCCCGTATCCGTGCGTGAAGTACTACCGCATTTGCTTCTAAAGCAAACCCTTCATACCGCAGTCTACAAGTGAACATCCAAGGTCGCCCATGAAAGAACCCGCTCACAGCGGGTTCTTTCTATGCTTGTGGTATACTTTTGCGATAACGGCGCTTGCCACATGATTTCAGGCCCCGAAACTTTTTCTCAACGCTCAGCAAAGCAAAGGAAGGAGCCATGCACCATCGTATATTAGGTCGTACCGGCGTCAAAGTCTCTCGGCTATGCTTTGGCACGATGTCCTTTGGCGGTGATGCCGATGAGGCAACGTCGGCGGCCCTGTTCAAACGCTGTCTGGACGCCGGTATCAACTTTTTCGATTGCGCCAACAGTTATGGTCGTGGCCGCGCTGAGGAGATCCTCGGTCGCTGTATGGCCGGTCTGCGCGATGAGTTGGTGATCACCACCAAAGTCTGTTCGGCGATGGGGCCAGGGGTGAACGACCGGGGTCTCTCGCGGCGCCACATCATGATGCAGGTGGACGCCAGCCTGAAGCGTTTGCAGACGGACCGGGTTGACCTCCTTTTCGTCCACCATTACGATTTCGATACGCCGATGGAAGAGACTCTGCACGCGCTGGACGATCTGGTGGATCAAGGCAAGATTCTCTACCCCGGCGTGAGCAACTGGGCGGCCTGGCAGATCAGCAAAGCACTCACGCTGGCCGATCTGCGGGGGATGGCGCGCTTTCAATGCATCCAACCCATGTATAACCTGACCAAACGCCAGGCTGAAGTAGAGATCCTGCCGTTGGCCCAGGCCGAACAGGTGGGTGTCATCCCCTACAGTCCGTTAGGTGGGGGGCTGCTCACTGGCAAATATACAGAGGGCGCCAGGCCAGCACAGGGGCGGCTGGTACAAAACAAGATGTACGAAAAGCGCTATGGTGATCAGATGTACTTTGAGATCGCTAAACGTTTTGCCGCTTATGCGCAGGAGAGAGGCCACCATCCCGCCACACTGGCCGTCGCCTGGGTGATGGGCCACCCGGCGGTGACTGCCCCGATCATCGGCGCCCGCAACCTGGAGCAACTGGAGCCTTCGCTGGCCGCACTGGCGGTGGAGATGACACCAGAATGGCGCAGAGAAATCTCAGCCCTCTCCTACGAACCGCCGCCGGCCACTGACCGCAGCGAAGAAAAGAACGCAAGATGAGATAGAACGGTCACTCCGCCCCACGCGACGGCTCAGCGCTAACCTTCCGTTTTGCGCAACTGTGAGCGGGTTTCTGTAGAAAAATGGAAGAAACCGCTCACACTGGCCGTTCTGATTTCAGGAAATGTCGTCGATGTCATTGCCCATTCTCCAAACCAAGCTCTATGCACCTAGACACCAGCGCCAAAAAAACATTGTTTCCCGACCAAGGCTGACTGAAAGACTAACGGCTGGTCTGGTTGGAAAAGTCACGCTGATTTCTGCCCCCACGGGCTTTGGCAAGTCGACGCTGCTGAGTGACTGGATCGGTCAAATTGCGGAACTGGGGATGCGGCGTTCGGAGTCATCTTCCCCTCCGCACTCCACATTCCCTACTCCTCACTCGATAGCCTGGCTCACGCTCGATGGCGAAGATAATGATCCAGTGCGTTTTCTCCTGTACCTCATTGGCAGTTTGCAAAAATTCGACAGTACGGTGGGTGCAGCAGCCTGGGGTTTATTGCAATCGCCGCAGCCACCAGCGCCCAAAACCATCCTCACCATCCTGCTCAATGATCTGAGTCTGCTGGCCGTTGAGGGTACCCAACCGCGCCCCGTTTACGTTTTGGTACTGGAAGATTATCATGAGATTACCGCCCAATCGATCCATGAACTATTGACCTATTTGATTGACCATATGCCGCCACATCTGCACGTGATCATCACAACTCGGGCTGACCCCCCCTTGCCTATCCCACGGTGGCGTGCGCGCGATCAACTGTCCGAAATCCGTGCTGCCGACCTGCGTTTTACTACGGACGAAGCGGCAGCATTTTTGAATGACCGTATCGGCCTACACCTCTCTACGGATGAGGTCACGGCGCTGGAAATGCGGACGGAAGGTTGGATCGCCGGTTTGCAGTTGGTTGCGCTCTCCCTGCAAGGGCGCCTGAACAAGGCTGACTTCCTACAGACCTTCTCCGGCAGTCACCGCTACGTACTCAACTATCTGATCGAGGAAGTGCTCAATCGACAACCTGAAGCGGTGCAATCGTTTCTGCTACAAACTTCCATTCTCGACCGTCTGTGTGGGCCATTGTGTGATGCCGTCACCGGTTCTTCGTCAGTGGTCAGCGATGATTTATCCTCCATGCAAGGCTCTGATGCAAATGACCAGTCACAGGCGCTTCTCGAACAACTCTACCAGGCCAACCTCTTTCTCACTCCGCTCGATGACGAAGGACAATGGTATCGCTACCATCCCCTGTTTGCCGAAGTGTTGCAACATCGTCTGAATCAAACCCAACCCGAAGCATTGCCCGATCTGCACGGTCGGGCCAGTGTGTGGTATGAGCAACACGGGCTGCTGACTGATGCGATCCGGCATGCTCTGCGCGCTGCTGATTTTCCGCGCATGGCTAGCCTGATCGAGCGGAGTTGGCCGGCGACCTGGAATCAGGGGGCCGTCACTACCTTGCTCAACTGGGTTCGGGCTTTGCCACAGGAGACGTTGATGGCTCGTCCCAGTCTAGCAATCTCTTACGCTTGGGCGCTGGCCCTGGCAGGCCAGATCGAGACGGCGGAAGTAGGTTTACGGCAAGTGGAGGCAGTGCTCCAGGTCGTCGAGCCAGATTCAGGACCTGCACTGCTCGCACGCAATACGCTGTTAGGCCGCATTGCTGCCTTGCAGGCGATGATGGCAGCACGCCGGGGTGAGTCGCTGCGCGCGGTTCAGTTGGCGCAGACCGCACTGAGCCTTATTCCCGTTGACATGATGCTGCTGCGCGGCGACGCTTGCTATGCGCTCAGTCTGGCCTACCAACAGCACGGGGCGCTGCCAGAAGCGTTACAGGGCTATCAAGAAGCGACCCGGCTGAGCGTGGCAGCTGATGATCATTTTCTGGCCGTTGCCGCTCGCTATCACGAAGGACGGATCTGGATGGCCCAGGGGCAGTTGCGCATGGCGGCCAATACCTACCAACAAATATTGACCGCAGCGGCACAGCGAGAAAGACCGGCGCCTGTGATTGGCCTGGCGCATATTGGATATGCGGAAATCCTTTATCAGTGGAACGAGCTCGCTGCCGCAGCCCAACAAGTTGAAACCGGATTGGCCTTAAGCCCGAGTGGCAGCCTGACGTACACAGATGGACCGCTCCATCGCTTCCTCACCCTGGCGCGGATTCGGCAGGCAGTAGGGGATCAGGATGGGGCGCTGGCAGCGGTTCAGTTAGCTAAGGATACTGCACACCAAACAGGAATTTCATTGGATGAGGAACGAGCCGCCGCGCTCGAAGCCCTGGTTTATTTACGTCTGGGCCAGGCGGAAGTGGCTGGACAGTGGGCACAGGGCTATGCACAGGTATTGACAGATGAAGCCCACTTGATGTACGCACACGAATTTGAGGTGCTGGTGTTCGTGCGAGTTCTGCTCGCCCAAGAGCGTGCAGGCGAGGCGCAGGCGCTCCTGACCCATTGGCTACCTGCCGCCGAAGCTGCCCAGCGCCTGGGCAGTATCATTGAAATGAATATACTACAGGCCCAGGCGCTTCGATTGGACGGCCAATCCGCCGCGGCGAGGCAGACGTTGGCGCAGGCGCTGGTGCTGGCGGAACCCGCAGGCTATATTCGTGTGTTTGTGGATGAGGACGAACCCCTGCGACTGCTGCTTGAGGATTATCGATTGCAGCTTGCCGCGGACCGGATGGGCGGGCGCCTGCCGGAGTACGTCGATATCCTACTAGCAGCATTTGAAGAACAGACCCCGACCGCACCGCAGATTTCACCCTTACTCGCAAGTACCCAGTTGTTCACGACCGAAAGTCTACCTAGCCATCATCTGCAACCCCAACGCTCAAAACTTGTTGAACCGTTAACTGGCCGTGAACTGGAAGTTCTGCGCCTGACGGCAACGGGTCTCTCGAATGCGGCCATCGCTGCGCAATTGGTAGTTTCGGTTGGCACCGTCAAATCCCACCTCAAACACATTTACGGCAAACTTGCTGTGCAGAGCCGCACCCAGGCGGTCGCGCGCGCCCGTGCGCTAGACCTGTTATAGCGAAGAGCCGCTTTTTCCACCGGTAGGACGAGTCAAGCCCGGCAAGGCTTGCGCTGGCCCCTCTTCTCCCTGTGCCCCTTTTGGGGGAGAGCGTAAAGCGGCGATCTCACGATACATCGCTGCAAATCCCACTTTGGGGAGACGACAGGAGCGCCGATCAACAAGTATACTTGCGGTTTGCAATCACCAACGAGGGTTCACCCCCGGCCGATTGAGCGATGTTCAACCTTAGCGCTCGTCCTGCTGAAGATGGACAAGACCGGCTGTGCCAGCTTCGAAGTCTGGACGCGCGGGCGTCTGCAGAACTCCCAGCATGACGCGAAGGATCGCGATAGCACGAACGATAAGGTCGAACCGGTCGGCCGCGGCACCCCGTTTAGCACAGGCTCTATCCGTGTGGATGGCGAGAAGCAGGCTGTGGTTGATGCGCAAACCCTCACCTGGCTGGGGAGCTCAGAGGCAACAGAGACCTACTACATCGTCGTCAAGAACAAGACCCATGCGGCGTGCAACTACACGCTGTCCATCCGTGGCCCTGACGTTTCGTTCTAGACCATGCAGGGAGTACACTGGGATGGTCGCTCGTTTCCTTTTCATCACCTGTCCCAATTCGTAAAACAGATTGGGGCAGGTGATCTTGACAACAAGTTTCACCGGAGAATCACACAATGAACCTCAAACCGCTCAATGACCGCCTCGTCGTGGAAGCCGTGGAACAGCCGGATTATACCGGTACCGGTATCTTCCTGCCGGAGACAGCCAAGGAGAAGCCTCAAGAAGGCAAAGTTGTTGCCGCCGGACCGGGCGCCCGCAAAGGGAACGGCGAGCGCATCGCCATGGATGTGAAAGTAGGCGACGTCGTACTGTATGCCAGATACGCCGGCGCCCCGATTAAGTTGCAGGGCAAAGAATATCTGATCTTCAGAGAGAATGACGTTCTAGCCATCGTCCTCAACGGCGAATCGTAAGCATCGCGGACACCACCCTATCTCGTTGGAACAGGCCAGTGTTGGCAACACTGGAATCCACCACCGAGCGTTAGAAGACAATCATCAGGAAAAAACCCATGAGCAAAGGTCAAAACAACAAAAAGAGCGCCAAGAAGAAGCCGGCCAAAACCATGAAGGAAAAAAAGCAGGCGAAACGGGAGAAGAAAGAAAAAAAGGAGAATCCTGGCGTTCTCACTGCGTCATTGTGACATTGTACAGGGTGAGTGTAAACCATGTTTCAGCATTTTCTTGTTCCATTAGATGGCTCCTCGCTGGCGGAATGTGTGCTGCCCCACGCGATCGCTTTTGCGCGTGTCTTCAGTGCCCGGGTAACGCTTTTGCGCGTGTTGGCATCCCCGCAAGCGGGCACAGCGGTCGATGCCTTCGACTGGTATATGGATAAAGCCGAAGCCGAAGCCTATTTGGAGGGTACAGCTGTGCGCCTGCAAGCGGCCGGTGTACCCTCCAAGATCGCAGTGATGGCAGGGCAGCCGGCCACCATTGTGACCGAGTATGTGCAGAACCAAGCGGTCGATCTGGTGATCTTGAGCAGCCACGGCGAAAGTGGGATCACCGGCTCGAATTTGGGCAGCGTCGCGCAAAACATTCTGCTGCGTTCACAGGTCTCTGGCCTGCTTGTGCGTGCAGATCCATCTGCCCCGGCGCAGCAGACGGATCTGCGCTACCAACATCTGCTGGTCCCGCTGGATGGGTCGCTGCGGGCCACCCATGTTTTGCCCTTTGCCACGACCTTGGCTCGCCTGTACGATTCACGGCTACTGCTCGTTCACGTGCTCTCCCAACCTGAGATGCCACGGCATGGACCACTATCGACGGAACACCAGGCGCTGGCGAGTCAACTGACAGCACATAACCACGAGGCGATGACCAAGCATTTCGCCCGCCTCGTCTCTCAGTTACCGGAGGCGACCGAGTATCGTTTGCTGGAGCACGAGGATGTCGCTGCCAGCTTACACGAGGTGGCCGAGGCGGCAGGGATCGATCTGGTCGTTTTGAGTGCGCATGGCTACTCCGGTGGGAATCAGTGGCCGTATGGGAGTATCACAACCAATCTCATTGCCTACGGACAGGCCCCACTCTTGCTCATCCAGGATCTCCCGGCAGACTGGACGCCAATGGCGGCGGCAGGTGCTGCCCGTGAGGGTAGCCGTCCATTGGAAATGGTAAGAGACCGCTTGCCATCTGCCCGACCCTACGACTGGTCGTCATCTTTCTGAGCAGGAAGTTCTCCTCCTACCCGACCAACGGGCGAATTGGGGCAAATCTTCCCTTGTCTTCCACTTCAAGAAGAGCACACAAGCGGTCCAATTCCCTCTCCGCGTCACCGGCGAATCTCGCTTTGGAGAGATGACACGACTCTTGAGCAACAAGTTTACATTTTAGTATGCAATCATCTATGAAACCTCACCCCCCGCAGATTTATCAGTTCCAAGTTCGCGAGGGTCTCGACGAGGAGATGGGGCTGTGGTTTGGCTCACTGACCATCAGCCACGGACCCGATGGCGCCTCAATCCTGACAGGTCCGGTGCGCGACCAGGCAGAATTACACGGTTTGCTGATCAAGATTCGCGATCTAAATCTGACGCTGATTTCCGTTCGCTGCCTCGATCAGGATCTTCAGGATGGAGCCAAATAAGCCGCACGATGCATATAATTAGAACCAGCGTGATGGTAGCAAACGTGTTTCGACTGTAAATGGATAATTCACCAAGGAGCAGAACCATGGAACAGGTGCAACCAGGCATCGACAACGAGAAGCGTCCTGACAACGACAACCGCAAGCGCAGGCCAGTGGACCAGAAGCAAAGCACCGACCAAAAGCCGGTGAAGAAGGAAAGTGCGGGACAAAGGTGGCGTCAAGCCCGTCCCACGAAGACGACCGTCTTTTGGTCGGCCCTGGGCGCAATCGTTCTAACCCTGATTCTCGGCTTCACTTGGGGTGGATGGGTTACGGGAGGCACTGCCCAGAATATGGCGGCGGTATCGGCGCAGGAGGCGTTGCTTACCCGCCTGACCCCTATGTGCATGGCCCTCTTCAACCAGGACCCAGAGCGAGACGAGAAGCTTCAGGCCTTGCAAGCAACTGCGTCATACCAGCGTGCTGCGTATGTACAAGCCCAAGGTTGGGCAACGCTACCCGGTGAAGCCCAGCCCGACACGAAGGTCGCCGCCGAGTGTGCCAAACGGCTGATGCTGATTGATCAGTAGGCCAAGAAAGGATCGAGCAGGATGAAAAAGAGAACACGTACTGTCAAAGATGAGGGGCACCCCTTCAAGATCGGCCAGCAGTACCGGAATCGCGACGGTGTGTATCAAGTCATCAGCATCAGCGAGCCCAACATGGTCATTCGCTATGGGAATGGCCGTACTGTTGAATCGCCGATTGCCCTGCAAGCGCGGATTTGGGAAAACATTCAGGATGGCGATGATGGCGAGCTTGAATCCTTATAATGTACACGCCCCGAAATGGTTGGCCTAAAGGCG
This sequence comes from Chloroflexota bacterium, assembly GCA_003577005.1. The sequence goes on from QEUW01000039.1 coordinate 29,903, forward strand.
ACAGGTGCGACTCTGTCGTTGCCTACGGAGATGTAAACAATGCTTACGATTGACCAGATCTACCGTTATCGTTCACTCGCTGCACAGCAGCAGGGCTACTGTCGGCTGCGCATCTACAAGCAGCGAGACGGCGTCCAGACTGTGTTGTTGACGGAAGTCTCCAACAATCCAGGTCAGTCGATCACAGCAGCCAGCGAAATCATTGCGACCGGCCTGGCCAGACGTTATCATCTGGACCCTGCAACCACGCTTTGGATCGAGCATTGGCCGGCTGACACGAGCGACAAGCCAATGGAGGATGCCTACGCCTCAGTAAAATACACGTGGAAAGACGGCATTGCCTCCGATCCACGCTGGCGGCGTCTGTCGCTAGAACGCGCCGAGGTGATGACGGGAACGCGTTTGCAAGGACAGTCCGATGCTGACCCTGTTGCCGGTGCCGAGGCATTGCCGCATAGAACCTGACAAACAGATCGCCAATCAGAGTCAACTGAATCTGCGGGGGCGAGGGTCTCATTTTGATGTTACGCTGCGATATGTTCCTCCTCAACTACTGCCGGTGAGGTCTCCCCGGCTTCCCCATCCAGGTGGAGACCATCGCCAATGATCTCGCCATCAGCGATGGTGACGGTGCGGGTGACGCGCTTGGCCAACTCGGCGTCGTGCGTCACCATGACGATGGTCTTGCCCTGGTCTACCATGCGTTGAAAAAGTTGGAAGACGGCGTCGGCGGTCTTCGAGTCAAGATTGCCCGTAGGTTCGTCGGCCACCAGCAGCGGGGGATCATTGGCCAGGGCGCGAGCGATGGCGGCGCGTTGCTGCTGGCCGCCCGACACCTCGGACGGCAACTTGTCGGCCTGGTCGGCCATCTCTACCAGGTCGAGCAGGTAGAGCGCTCGTTCGCGCCGCTCGCTCGGCTTGTACATGTGGCAAAAGTCCATGGGCAACATGACATTTTCCACACAAGTCAGCATGGGCAGCAACTGGAAGAACTGGAAGATCACGCCGACATTTTTGCCGCGCCAGACCGCCATCGGCCCTTCCTCCAGTTTGTGGATAGCCATACCGTTGATATGGATTTCGCCGGCAGTAGGGCGGTCGATGCCGGTGATCATGTTGATCAGCGTCGACTTGCCGCTGCCCGACTTTCCGACAACGGCTACAAATTCGCCCCGGTCGATGGCCAGATTGATACCGCGCAACGCCAGAAACTTGCCGGCTGGCGTCTCATACGCTTTGACCACGTTGTCGACGTGGATGAGCGCCCGGCCATTGTCGCTATTCTTTCCATTGGGGAACGACCGATCGTCTGTTCCGTTCCCTATACGAGTTCTCCTGCGCAAGAAAGGCAAGAACAACATAATCTGCTCCAGTGTACACACGCCATACTGGCGCGCAATTGAATATCTCTCTGAATCTCTCCAAATCGCCACAAATCTCCCGATTCTCAAGAGATTTGCGGCGATTTGGAGAGATTCGGGTCGGCTACTGATAGCTCAACACCTCGCGCACCGTCAAGCGCGAGGCGCTGCGGGCCGGTAAGTAGCTCGCCAGCACAGAGAGTACCAGCACCGTCACCAGCCAGAGCACAGCGCCACCCGTCGAAAAGATATAGCTGGGCGCCGCCTGCAACAGCGACCGCCCCACCGTGTTGGTCAGCAACTGGCTGGCTGGCAACGCCAACAGCCCGCCGACCAGCCAGCTGATCAGCCCGATGATCACACCTTCAACCAACACAATACGCAAAACCGCCCGATCCGACGCGCCAATGGCGCGCATGACGCCGATCTCGCGCGTGCGCTCCAGCACGTTGATGCTCATGGTTCCCATCAGACCCAGCCCACCTACAAAACCCAGCAGCAAGGCCATAAAGAGCAAGAAGACGATGATTACGTTGAACACCGTCGAAATGATGGTGCGCAACTGGGCAATCGTCTGCATCTGCTGCACCCGGAAGCCGCTCCCGCGGTAGGCCTCCTC
>QEUW01000040.1 GCA_003577005.1 Chloroflexota bacterium
ATGTCGAGAAGGTAGCCCCGGACGATGCGGCCAGCCAGGCGCTGAGCCAACTGGGTGGCGCCTTTGAAAGCGGTCGCGTTGCCATGGTGCAGAACGGCGGCTGGGGCTGGTGGGTCTACTCTCCCGTCAATCCCGATGTAGAAGGGGGCTTCTGCTGGGGCGTAGCGCCCAACCCGTGGGGTTCGCCCGACGCCGACAAGCGAGCGGTGATCTACACCGACCCGTGGGTCATCACCCGTGGCCTTGAGGGGCAAGCGCTGGAGGATTCGTGGGAGTTTGTCAAATTCCTGGTGGCCGAGGAAAATGCCCGCAGCTATATGCAGGCAACCAACACACCGCCCACCCAGTCTAAGTTGCAAGAGGAGTGGTTCACCCAGTTCAAATGCATGGACCCAGAGAGTGTTAAAGAGGTCTATCAGGGCGCTTTCCGCTACGGTCTCGAATCGAGCAACCACTTGCTGGTGCGCTGGGATGAGTTGAATCAGATCTGGAACAATGCGCTGAGCGCCTACTTCCTCGACCCGAACGGCGACACGGCCGCGGTTCTGGCGCAACTCGAAGAAGACTTGACCGCAGCGCTGCAACGCATCGCCGCAGAAGAAGGCTATACGGAATAGATGTGCTGAGTGGTGGATAAGGGGCGGGGCACAGTGCCCTGCCCCTTTTTGTTAAGAAATAGAAGCCGAACGTGCAAAAATCTGGGAAGAGCGATACGCAACATGCGTCAGCCGGGCGAGTTTATCCAAACGATTCGCGCAATCGGCACCCAGGGATTGACCTAGCTGTGATGCGCCGTCCGACGATCCTCGCTCTCTTCTTCCTCTCCGGCATGGCCGCGCTCATCTATCAAGTGACCTGGGTGCGCCAGGCTACACTGGTCTTTGGGGTGAGTGTCTATGCGGTCAGCATGGTGCTGGCGGCCTTTATGGGTGGGGCGGCGTTGGGCAGTTTTGGGCTGCGGCGCCTGGCCGACCGTACGCTCACCCCGCTGCGGCTGTACAGTCTGTTACAGCTTGGCATCGCTCTCTTTGGTTTGCTGACGCCCTGGCTCCTCGTTGCACTGATGCCGCTCTACGGGCGAGCCGCCCAGAGTTTGCCAGCGGGCAGCGGCTTCCTGACCCTGCTTCGGCTACTCTTCTCGCTGCTTGTCCTGGCGCCCCCCACTTTTCTCATGGGCGCAACCTTGCCGGTGATGGCGCGTGCCTATGCCGGGCGCGCCGGGCGTGTTGGTGGCGATGTGGGGCGGTTGTACGCCGTCGAAACGTTCGGCGCCGCCCTCGGCTGTGGGCTGGCAGGGCTTGTCCTGTTGCGCACCCTCGGCACACGAGAGACCGTCGGGCTCGCCGTGGCGCTTAATCTCGTCGCCGCGGGCGGTGCATGGTGGGTCGCGCGGGGGATAGGGAGTAGGGAGTGGGGCGTAGAGGATGGGGGAGTCGAGCAACGAATCCGCAAGAGGGTCGACGCGCGGATGACAGCGTCCAGTGCCCCTCATTCACAATTCACAATTCCCCTCGCCTACGCCATTTCGGGCTTTGTGGCGCTAGGCTACGAAGTGGTTTGGGCGCGCATCCTCACCGTCTTTACACTGCACGCCGTCTTCTCGTTCTCGATCATGTTGACGACTTTCCTGCTGGGCCTGACGGCGGGTAGCTGGGTCGGGGTGCGCTGGGTGCGGCGGGGCCGGCTTACGCTGGTCGACTTTGGCAACCTGCAACTGGCGCTGGCCCTGATGGGCGTGCTTACGCTCTACGTCTTCTGGCTGCTGCCCGAACGGGTGACGCTGGAAGGAATTTTTGGTGTCTATTCGGTCGGCAACCTGGTCCTCTTTGAGTTTTTGCTGGGCTTTCTGACCTTTTTTGCGCCCGCCACGCTCCTGGGCATACTCTTTCCAGTGATGGTGAGCCTCTATACCGAGGAACGCACCGATGAGATCGGCCGGAGAGTCGGTCTGCTCAACGCGCTCAACACGGCCGGCGCGGTGCTGGGGTCATTGGTCACCGGCTTTCTCTTGATCCCGTGGCTGGGTCTGCAATACAGCACTGTAGGATTGAGCGCCGTTAATCTAGCGTTGGGTGGGGCGGCGTATACGCTGGCGCCAGGCCGGCGGGCGGTCCCTGCGGGCGCGCTGGCTGTGTTAAAACTTCAAGGTCTCGTTTGTCAACGGTCGCATCGAAGTGCCGACCGACCCGGTCAGCATGAGAGCCTTTCGTCTGCTCGGCCACCTGCCGGCGCTGCTCAAGCCCGATGCGCAGAAGGCGCTGATGCTCAGCTTTGGCAACGGCATCGCCACCGGCTCGCTCGACAGCCACGGCATCCCGCACATCGACGCCGTAGACCTTTCGGCGGAACAGTTTGCTGCGGCGGAACTCTACTGGCAGGAGAACTACAACGTTTTGCGCAGCGCACGCCTTCATACCCATGTGGAAGATGGGCGCAATTTCCTGCTCCAGACACCGCACATCTACGACATCATCACCACCGACGCCACGCACCCGGTCAACACCAGTAGTTGGGCGCTCTTTACGCTGGAGTTTTACGAAAGCGTTGCGGCCCGGCTGGCGCCCGACGGAGTCTTTCTCCAGTGGTTGCCGTTTCACAACCTGCGCGAACAGGACTACAAACGGATTCTGCGCACCTTTCAACAGGTCTTTCCGCACGCCACGCTCTGGTACACAGGCGGCAGCCATACCCTGGTGCTGGCAACGCCCGAGCCTCTCACAGTCGACACAGTGCGCAATACCTTTAGCACCGCTGCCACAAACCAGATTTTGGTCGACGACCTGGGGCCACCCGCCACCTGGCTCAGTTACCTGGCGATGGACGCCGCGGCGCTGCGCGTCTATGCCGAAGATGGACCGCTCACAACCGACAACGATGCCTTCTTCCTGCCCTACGACGATGACAATCTGCGTATCATGCAGACGATGCAGGCGGCGGTGCAACGCTAACTAAGGTGGGCCGACCTCCGGGAGGTGACCAGAGACAAGCTGATTTGTCGAGCATTCATCCGATCACCTCCCGGAGGTCTTATCGAAATGTAACGTTGTCGTACTATTTAAGCTACTCTTGCCGATTCATGGTCTGGCGCAGGCGCGCCAGTTCGGCGCGCAGATTGGCAGCTTCGGCTTCGGCGGCGTCGGCGCGCTGACGCTCGACGTCGGCGCGTTGGCGTTCGGCTTCTGCCTCAGTGGGCAACAGGCGGCCGGCGTTATCGAAGAGTCGCAGCCAGATGTCATGGTGTTGCTGGTAGGTCCCCTCCATACAGGCCCAGCCAGGCTTCTAGTTGTGTACTCCACAGCCGCTCGTTTTCGTCCGGCTCAATCTCCACATAGCCGTCTGGGCCCAGGCGCCAGCCGTAGAGGGTGTGTGTTTCGGGATCGTAACAAAAGTATTCGGGCGTGCGGAAAGTTTGCTCATAAAGCGTCTTTTGCGGGCCTAGGTCTTCGTCGGCAGTTGAAGGCGACATCAGTTCGATGATAACGTTGGGATAGCGGCCATTTTCCTCCCACACGACCCACTTCTGGCGCGGATAAGAGCCGTCGATGTTCTTGACCAGAAAAAAGTCGGGGCCCTTGTAATCGCGGTTGCGCACCTGGTCCAGGCTATAATAGATAAACATGTTGCCGCCGGCAAAAAAGTCCTGGCGGCCGCGTCGCTGCTCCTTGACCACGTCCACAAGCAAGTTGATCTCGAGACGATGCCAATGGGTCTCCAATGGCTCACCATCCTCTTCTGGTAGTTCGATGTTGGGAAGATCGGGCACGATATAACGCTCGATCACTTCGATCACCTGGCTCATTGAAGCTCCTTTCCAACGACGGATCACCAGGGCAGCACCACCCCAATACCAGAGGGCGACTGCGCCTGCGCTATTGTACCATATCACTCATCATCTTTATTACTCATCATCTGTGCTTCTTTAATTCCACGACTCACGCGTTCTCTGCTAGAATGAAGGCGAATCTGCATCCGGTTCATCAGAACAGGGGGCTACCAGACCTCGCCATCAACCAACGATCATCAGCTAGATTTAAGGAGTGCGCAATGCAGTATAGTCTCTGTTCGTACAGCTTTCACCGCACCTCGGCAGCTGGAAAGATCGATGTCTTTGGCTACATCGACTTCTGCAAGGCAGAGGGTTTCACTCAACTCGACCCTTGGATGAAGGACATCGAGGCGGGCTATGCCGACAACGCCTACCTCGCCAAGGTCAAGGCCGCCGGTGACAAAGCCGGTCTGCCCTTTGGCTGTATTGCCGTCGACGGCGCCCACATCTACGAGCCGACCGAGGAGGCCCGCCAGGCCAATCGCCAGCGCGCCTATCGCTGGATCGATGTGGCCGAATATCTGGGCGCCAACCAGGTGCGCATCGATGCCGGTGGCCGCAACGACGAGACCGCCGACGAGATCTTCGACATCGTGGTGGATGGCTACAAGGATATTATTGCCTACGCCAAGCCCAAGAACGTGGAGATCATCATCGAGAACCACTGGGGGCCGTTTAAGGACCCAGACAATCTCGAAAGGCTCTTGAAGGCGACGCCGGGTCTTGGTCTCCTTTTTGATTCGTACAACTGGCCTGAAGGCACCCATGAGCGCGCGTGGAACCAACACGCCAAATACGCCCGCATCACCCACTTCAAAACCTTCGAGTTCGACGAAAACGGCAACGACACGACGCAGGACATCCCCAAGGTGATCAACATCTTGCAACAGGCCGGCTATAACGGCGTCTGGGGCATCGAAAGCACGCCGAAGGATGGCGACGAACTGGGTGCGGCGCGCAAGACGCTGGCGCTGTTGAAACGAATATTGGAGAAGTAGAGATTTGAGGAGACTTGAGGAGATTGGGGCAATCTCCTCAAATCTCAACAAATCTCAACATTCCACCATCCCTCTCAGCAAGGAAAGAAGAGCATGGCTACAGAAAAAGTCCGTGTCGGCGTGATTGGCGTCGGCCAGATCGGCAAGCACCATCTGAACAACTACAAGGGCATCGACCAGGCCGAGGTGGTCGCCATCGCCGATGTCAACGAGGCCGAGGCGCAGCGCGTCTCCGGCCTCTACAACATCCCCAACGTCTATACCAATTTCCGCGAGTTGCTCCAGCGTGATGATATCCAGGCCGTCGATGTCTGTCTGCACAATAATTTCCACATGCCGGTGACGGTGGCAGCGCTGGAGGCGGGGAAGGATGTCTTTTGCGAAAAACCCATGGCCGGCGCCTATGTCGACGCCGAGCGGATGTACAAAACTGCCAAAGAGTTGGGTCGCAAGCTGCACATCCAGTGCCAGAATATCTTTCGCCCGCCAGCCAAGGCGGCCAAAGTTTTGATCGACGGCGGCCACCTGGGCAAGCTCTACCACCTGCGCTCGGTCGGCCACCGGCGGCGCGGGCGCCCTTATGTGGACGGCTACGGCAGCCCTACCTTTGTGCAAAAGCAAAACTCGGCCGGCGGCGCCCTCTATGATATGGGCGTCTATCACATCAACACGATGCTCTGGTTGACGGGCAATCCCAAGGTGCTGCGCATCTCTGGCCGCACCTATCAAGAGATGGATATGGACGCCCGGCGCAAGGCATTGAGTGGCTACAGCGTGGAAGAACTAGGGCTGGGTTTTGTGCGCCTGGATCAGGGAATGACGCTCGACATCGTCGAAGCCTGGGCAATCCACGCCGACGAACTCGGTGGTTCTATGCTCTTTGGCAGCGAGGGCGGTGTACGCCTTGAGCCTTTTGGCCTCTTCAAGACCATCGCTGACATGGACTTTGACTGCACAACCAATCTAGAGCGCTTCGAGTGGCGCCAGCACGCCGTCCACGAGGTCGGCGATATCTACGACAGCCCACAACATCACTGGGTTGCGGCGCTGCAGGGCCGCGTCGATCTGATCCCGATGGATGAGATTGCCCTCAATACCATGCTCATCTCCGAAGGTATCTACCTCTCGGACAAGCTGGGGCGCGAAGTGACCGCTGAGGAAGTGCGTGAGATGTCGGCCTCGACCGCGGTGAACGTATAGCGCCTGAAGCGCGCGGTGTGATCATCACAGCGAAGCGGATGATCGCCCACGGGAAACCTGCCATGCGTCCGATTCATCTATCGACATTGCTGTTGGCGCTCACTGTATTGGTCAGCGGCTGTGTGGCCGTACAAGCTGCGCTGCAGCTCCAACAGTTGGCACAGCAGCAGGTTGAGCATGGGCCAGTAGGATCGTCCCAGCCGGCAGAGCAACTGGGTACAACGGCTAGTCCGGGGCCCCAGGCTCTGGGGACAGTTTCCCATGACGAAGCGCATCCGTTGTTCTCGATGTTGCGCTTCGTCCCGGCCGATCCGCTCTATCGCCCCTATTTGACGTTGGGGGATGTGTCAGCCTGGCACACGGCCACAGGTGTACCGCGTGTAGAAAGTCTGGCTGACGTGGAGCAACTGGAGCCTGCCCAGCGTAACGGTTGGCGCTTTGCCCTGTTCAAGCAGACGCACCCCCCTCAGACGCTTGGGCTGGAATACCTGGCCGTAGAAGAGATGCGCGACTTCTACGGTTTTGGCTTTTTTGACGCCGACCGCTATCTGGAAGCCGGCGCCCCACCGGACACAATCTCAGTGCTCCAGGTTCACGCCAACTTGGAGACCATCAAAAGCAGGTTGACCAGGTTTGGCTATACGTGGGACGACGCGCCCGGTGGCCGGCTCTACAGCATTCGCGACGACTATGAGACCGATCTGCGCTCGCCGACGCTGGTTGGCCGGCTCGCCGGGCTAAACCGTATTGCCGTGCTCGATGATGGTCTGTTGGTCATCGGCCGTGCGGCTGAGGTGGTCACCAATGCAGTGGCGGCGCGACAAGGTAAACTGCCTTCGCTGGCCGATGAATCAGTTTACCAGTCGGCAGCGGCTGCATTGACCGGCCCCACCGTGTCCGATCTGGGCGCCCTGGTCGGCGTGATCCTGGTCGGCGAGCCCTTTCTGGCCGACCCATTCATGCTGCTCGATCAAAGCGACGAAGCGGCTCAGGAACAATTCGAACGGTATGTGGAAAATCCTCTGCCACTCTATCTGTTGGCGGCCTTCGCAACCTACCGCGCAGGGGAGACTATCCATCTGACGCTGGCGCTGGTCTTTCCCAGTGGCGTCGATGCGGAAGAGGCGGCGGCTACGTTGGCAGCGCGTCTACAAGATTATTCCAGCCCTATTTCAGGCCGTGTGCTGGATGAATATTGGCAGTACCAAAGCGCTACCGGTGTGGAGGCAGGAGGGCTGCCGGTAGCACTGGTTACGATGCGGTTGAACCAGCCAGAAGAGGATCTCCCTGGCGCGCCCTTTGCCTGGGTTGACCTGGTCAGTCGCCGTGATCTTTTGTTTTTGGCGCCAGGTACGCCACTGGTCCGCTGACCCGAAAGCAGGTTTTGTATGGATGCCGAAACTTTCTCGCAATCACTGATCGACACAGTGGCGCTACCGCCGGCAGAGCGCCACGAACAAATGATTAGCCTCCACGCCCGCGTCTATACCGCCTACCTGGCTGCCTTGCAAGGAATTTCGACCAAGCAGGCCGGCCAGCCGGTCGATGCCGGCGAAGACCGGCGCACGCTCGCCCAGGTCGTCGGCCACATCACCGCCTGGGACCGCTTTGGCATCCAAGCCGTGGGTGACATGTTGTCTGGGGTAGAGCACCCACGGGCGGTTACGAGCGTCAAAGGTTTTGTGGACACTGACGGAAAGATCATCGACTTCAAAGATGTAGATGAGTTCAACGCATTCCACGCCCAAAAACAGGCAGGGTGGGACTGGGTACAGATTCAGATGGAAGCTATCGACGCCGCGACTGTCTTACATTCTCTCTTTACTCTCCCGGACCTGCTCACCTTTGAACGGCTCGACCGCACCAGCCCGTGGCGCTACCAGCTACCTAATGGGGCAACAGTTGAGGACACCGGCATGGGCTGGTGTCTCTGGATGATCTTGCTACAACACTATGCAATCGACCATGCAGCGGAACTGGCGATCGAGATCGTCTCTTGACGGCGCGGTGCCGGTATCACGGTCGATGGTGTTTCATCATTGATCATCATCGATCATCATCTCCCGGCTGTCCGTCCCGGTTGCCCACACTTTAGCCAGCAAGAAGTAAGGAGCAAAACCGAAATCGAATCCATTCCAGGGTATGCTTGCGCCAGCATTTTTGCGGCGCCAAGGGGCACTGCCTATCGCTATAGAAAGGGGATGATCTGTATCATGATGGTTGGTCGCATTCGTCAATTCCTCATCTTCTTCTCTCTTATCCTCTTGTTTCTGGCCTTGAAGACCGAACCCGCGCACGCGGCAAGCCTGGCGAACGGCATTCATGCACCGGCGGCGGAGGCTGTCGTGAGCGGTGTCGTCGAGATTGAAGGCGTGGCTGTTCATAGCGGTTTTCGCAAATGGCAATTGGATCTCCTGCTCGAAGGCGATGAACAACAGCCGCGCTTTATCGCCGTGGGCGAAGAAAGCCAGCCCGAACCCGATGTGCTGACTGCTCTGGATACGACCCGCTATCCCAACGGCCAGCACGTGCTACGCCTCCGTGTCGTTTATACTGGCCTCAACTATGATGAATTCTACACACCCATTGTCATCCGCAACGGGCTGGCAGTCAGTACAACCGATCCGGAGACAGAGGGGGCTGAGTCCGCAGCGGAGGAGCAGATAGCGGATACAGAAACAACGCGCCTGCCTGGGCCCGAAATTCTCATCGCCACCGACGGCGTGCTCGGCGCCGGTGTCCCCGATGGCCGCCGCTGGGTCGAAGTCAACGTGAGCGACCAGACGCTCACGGCTTGGCAGGGGGATGTAGCGGTGCTCCATACCCAGGTCAGCACCGGCAAACCGGGGTGGCGCACGCTTCCCGGCGCCTTCAACGTCTATGTGAAGCTCCCCTCAACCCGGATGCGTGGCCCGGGCTACGACACTCCCGACGTGCCGTGGACCATGTATTACTACCAGGGCTTTGCCATCCACGGGGCTTACTGGCACAACAATTTTGGCACCCCCGTCAGCCACGGCTGCGTTAATCTGCGTGTGGACGAAGCCAAATTGCTCTTCGACTGGGCCGATGTGGGGTTGGAAGTGGTGGTGGTAGAGTAATCCTACGGACTGCTGCCCGATGGCCGCAAGGTGAAGCACTACTATGTCAGCGAGTTGGTGGGCATTGCCACGGGCATCCTCATTACCGCTCTCCACCTTGCGGGGCTGGCGACGCTCACCCACACACCCAGTCCGATGGGCTTTCTCAACCAGCTCTTGGGCCGCCCGGAACAGGAGCGCCCATTTTTGCTCCTCGTTATTGGCTACCCGGCAGCAGATGTGCGGGTCCCCAATATCCAAAAGAAGCCGCTAGAAGAGATTGCCACTTTCATCGAGTAGTTTGTAACGGCGGGCAGATACTGATCTCCGCTCTCAGGGCTTCGCGCCGGGCGCGAAGCCCTGCCCTTTAGAAATTATCTCAAAATCTCTGTGCCACACCGGTGCTGTTCGAGAGCGTTCCAGAGCCACAACCGATTTTGAGATAGTTTCGTATTGCCCCTGTCCATTGAACCGGTTCGCCAATACAGCCATTTTCGCTCTTGACAGAATTTCATTCTTCTTGTAGACTATTTTTAGCTTAAGCTAAATTATTTCTATAACAACAATGATTTTCGTTTTGTATAACTGAAAACCTATTGACAGACTCAAGGAGATTTTGCCATGCGGTTCTTGTTCCTTTTTGTTGTTGCGCTTGTACTCGTCGCCTGTACACCGGCTGGGGGCAGACAGGCCGTTGATGCCAACGCAATGGATGAGAGGCTCAATATCGTCACCACCATCGGCATGATCACCGACATGGTTGAGAACATCGGCGGCGACCATGTGGAGGTTCACGGGCTGATGGGCGCCGGTATCGACCCGCATCTCTATGTTGCCAGCGAAGGCGATGTGGAATTGCTCCAAAATGCCGACATCATTTTCTACAATGGCCTCTTCCTCGAGGCGCAGATGGATGAAATTCTCAAGCAGATCGCTGAGCGCAAGACCGCAGTGGCTGTTGCCGAAGGCATCGACGAGAGCCAGCTCCTGCCGTGGGCCACCTATGAGGATGAGTTCGACCCCCACGTCTGGTTCGATGTGCAACTCTGGATGCAGGCAGCCGAAGCCGTGCGCGATACGTTGGTCGAGGTGGATGCAACCAATGCTGCTGACTATCAGGCCAATGCCGAACGCTACCTGAGTGAGTTGGCCGAGCTCGACACCTATGTCAAAGAGCAGGCTGCCTTGGTCCCCGCCGAACAGCGCGTGCTCATCACTGCACACGATGCCTTTCACTATTTTGGGCGGGCCTACGGCTTCGACGTGCGCGGTCTCCAGGGTATCAGCACCGCGGCCGAGGCCGGCACTGCGGATGTACGCGCCCTGGCCGACTTTATCGTCGAACGCCAGATCCCGGCTATTTTTGTCGAGTCATCGGTCCCCGTGCGCAACATCGAAGCGCTACAAGCGGCGGTCCGCAACCGGGGCTATGAAGTCGCCATCGGCGGTGAACTTTTCTCAGATGCAATGGGCAGCCCTGGCACGCCCGAAGGAACTTATGTAGGCATGGTGCGCCACAATGTAGATACCATTGTCGGTGCGCTGCTGAACGATTGAGTGCCGCGCGACACAGATATAGGTGTAGGGCGCTAGATGCCCTACACCTATCTGCAACAATTTAGTTTTGCCTAAATGGTAATTTCGGGTAAGATAATAAAAATCATTACGGGAATTTATTTTCGCACTGGAGCGTTTGCCATGAGTGAACCAGCCATTGAAGTAACCGATTTGACCGTCGCCTATGGCGACAAACCTGTCTTGTGGGATGTAGATGTACAGGTTCCGCCCGGCGCTCTGATGGCCATCGTCGGGCCTAACGGCGCTGGTAAGACCACGCTGATCAAGGCCATCCTTGGCCTGCTCACCCCCGCAGCCGGACAGGTGCTGATCTATGGCAAACCCTACAAAGAGCAGCGCCACCTCGTCGGCTACGTGCCGCAACGGGGCACCGTGGACTGGGATTTCCCCACCAGCGTGCTCGATGTCGTCATGATGGGCCGCTATGGCGCCCTGGGGTGGTTCCGCCGCCCCGGCCCGCGTGAGCGCGCCCTTGCGCTCGACGCCCTCGAAAAGGTGGGGATGCAAGCGTATGCTCACCGCCAGATCAGCCAGCTTTCGGGTGGGCAGCAGCAACGCACCTTTCTTGCCCGCGCCCTGGTACAGGATGCCCAGGTCTACTTTATGGACGAACCGTTCCAGGGCGTCGATGCGACGACCGAACGCGCCATTGTGAGCCTGCTCAAAGAGTTGCGCACCGCCGGCAAGACGGTCTGTGTCGTCCATCACGACCTGCAAACGGTACCGGAGTACTTCGACTGGGTGACGCTTCTCAACGTCCGCCGGATCGCCAGTGGGCCGGTGAGTGAGGTTTTCACCGAGGAGAATTTGCGTCTAACCTACGGCGGTCGCGTCGCCTTTTTGTCTCGCAATGGCAATGGGCGCGAAGCAGGGGATCAAGGGAGCTCCATGCCGAATCCCACCCCTACACCCCCGCTCCCCTACACCCCTACCCCCCAGATTGGAGGTTAGCCATGGACCTCTTGCGCGATCTCTTTTTTGATTACACGCTACGGACTGTCGCTTTGGGGGCGGCCACGTTGGGGATAGTCAGCGGTGCGCTGGGCGCCTTTGCCCTGTTGCGCCGGCAGAGCCTGTTGGGCGACACCATGTCGCACGCGGCGCTGCCTGGTGTGGTTTTGGCTTTTATGCTTACCGGCCTAAAGACACCCGCCGTGCTGATGCTGGGTGCGGCTGCCGCCGGGTTGGTGGGCGTGGTTGTGATGCTGGTCATCAACCGCTACACGCGCATCAAGGAAGACAGTTCGATGGGCATCATTCTCTCAGTCTTCTTTGGCTTTGGGTTGTTGCTGCTCACCTTTTTGCAACGCAACCCCGATGCGCGCCAGGCGGGTTTGAACAAGTTTCTATTTGGTCAGGCTGCCACCCTGCTGACCGAAGATGTGGTCACCATGGCAGCCTTTGGCGGGTTGGCGATCGTGCTCATGCTGCTCTTTTGGAAGGAATTCAAACTCCTGGCCTTTGACCGCGACTTTGGCGCCAGCGCTGGCTTTCCCATGCAGTGGATCGAAGTGCTCTTCACCATGCTGCTGGTTATTGCTATCGTGGTTGGATTGCAGGCAGTAGGCGTCGTGCTGATGAGCGCGATGGTCGTCGCGCCGGCTGCGGCCGCTCGCCAGTGGACCAATCGCCTGGGGGTGATGGTGGCGCTGTCGGCAGCCTTTGGTGCGCTAGCCGGCGTCGCCGGAACGTTGCTCAGCAGCCTGGGTGCGGGTCTTTCCACCGGGCCGGTGATCGTGCTGTGCATCAGCGTCATCGTCGTGGTGTCGTTGCTCTTTGCACCCAATCGCGGTCTGGTCTGGAACTGGCTGCAACAACAGCGCAACCGCCGCCGCTTGCAGACCGACCAGGTGCTGAGCAATCTCTACCGGATGGCCGCCCAACATGACCAGCCCACCCACGCCCACGCGGTGACGGCGCTGCGGCTCATGGGGTCTAGTCCGGCCGCCGTCCGCAATAGCCTGCAAGCGTTGGCCGAACGTGGTCTGGTGCGCCCGGCGGAGAACGACCAGTGGGCGCTAACCCCGGCCGGTGTGGTCGAGGCCAAGCGGCTGGTGGGGGATGCGTGAGACGTGATGCGTAATTCGTACGATCTGCATTCTATGTTCACGCATTATGAGTTACGCATTACGCCTCACGGATTACAAACTGAAGATTACGCTCGTACCGGAGATAGATTGTATGAGTAGCACACAAATCGAAATTCAACTGATCGCCGCTGTTGTGGCCGTGGCCTGTGCGCTGCCGGGTGTATTTCTCGTACTGCGACGCATGGCCTTGATGAGCGACGCCATCAGCCATACGGTATTGTTGGGGATCGTCCTGAGCTTTTTTGCGGTGCAATCGCTGCACTCACCCTGGTTGATCTTGGGGGCTGCGGCGATGGGCGTCTTTACCGTAGCCTTGGTCGAGTTGTTGAACCACACCGGGCTGGTCAAGCAAGATGCAGCCATTGGATTGGTCTTTCCGGCGCTCTTTAGTATCGCCGTGATCCTGATCTCGCGCTTTGCCCGTGGCGTGCATCTGGACGTGGACGCGGTGCTCTTGGGCGAACTGGCTTTTGCCCCGTTTGACCGCATGACCTTGCTGGGCTTTGATTTGCCCAAGGCGCTGGTTGTGATGAGCGTTATTCTTGGGTTGAACGTGCTCTTTATCACGCTCTTTTACAAGGAACTCAAGCTAGCCACCTTTGATGCTGGCCTGGCTGCCACGTTGGGTTTCTCTCCGCTCTTATTGCACTATGCGCTCATGTCACTGGTTTCCATCACGGCGGTGGGCGCCTTTGACGCGGTCGGCTCGATCCTGGTGGTGGCGCTCATGGTGACGCCGGCCGCCGCCGCCTATCTGCTCACAGATGATCTGCGCCGTATGTTGGGTTTGAGCGCGCTGATCGCTGTGGTCAGCGCCGTTGGTGGCTACTGGCTGGCGCGGGGGCTCAACGCCAATATTGCCGGCTCGATGGCTACTGTCACCGGTGGCGTCTTTGTGTTGGTGCTGCTCTTTGCGCCGGAGCGGGGGCTGGTCGCGCTGGTACGGCGACGCACCCGCCAGGCATTGGAGTTTGCCCAGGCGATGTTGACCATCCACCTGCTGCAACACGAAGACCGGCCCGAAGCGCACGAAGAAAACCGCATGGATCATCTGGTCGAGGAGATCCGCTGGCAGCCACGCTTTGCCGAACGAGTTGTCCGCCATGCCGAGCGGACCGGAAAACTGCTGCGCCGGCACGACCGGCTGGTGCTGACCGAAGATGGACGCCAATACGCCCGCCAGGCAATGATCCATTGAGATAGGCTACCGCCAGGGCGCCCTCCGCACCGGTTCACAGCCTGTGTAGGTGCGAAAAATGCGTTCGGCGGTGGCTTCTCCAGAACGTAGCGCCGCGTGGACGGTGCCAAAATCGACCGTCTGTGTCCCTTCGCCGGCAAAATAGAGCCGGTCGGCAACTGGTTCGGCGTAAGCCAGCCGGTCACGCGGCGAACTGCCCACGGCTGGGTAAGAGTAGCTCCCCAGCGCCCACGGGTCCGACAACCAGCGGGTGAAGATAAAACTGGTGGGCGGTGGCACCTGGCCTGGGAACATACGCTCCAAGACCGCTAAAGCGGCAGCCTGCACCTCAGCATCGGTGGAGTTGCGGTCAAAATTGGCGGCAGCATGGCCATTGGTAAAGGCCATCAACAACGGGGCGCCGGCCACGTTCTCCAGGCTGATCCACGCGGTAAAGACACCGCGCTGCTCAGGGCTGGGTGGCAACGAGAGAAACCACTGCCGGTCCGCCGGCCAGAAACGGTAGGGAAAACGCATGATCACCTTGCCGAGCACGCCATCGCCGCCGTAGCCGATGCGGTCGATGGCAGCACGGCGCGCGGCGTCGAGCGGTGGGTCGAACTGGAGTTTTCGCTGTTTGAGAATTCCTAACGGCACGGTGATTACGGCGAGATCAACATATAGCATCCCCTGCGTCGTGACTGCTTGTACACCCTCTGTGTTATAGGCGATCATATGCACCGGTTGATTCAGACGAATGTCGAGCCCGGTAGCAGCATCGTCGATCAGCTGTTGGTAGCCGCCAACAGGTAGAGCATTGACACCGTGCGCCTCACGCGGAAACCAATCTTCGATATCGATAAACTCAGCCGGCGCGCCCTGCACCCCTTCCGAAGTGGAGACAACCGCAGCCAGCACGCGCCGGTCGAGATCGGGCAGCCAGCGGCTCCTCAAGATCGGTTCGATCACAGTGGCCAGCGAAAGCTGTGTCTTTCGCCCCAATCGGCGCATGAGCCGCTGGTAGCGCACTCCCCCTCCTAGCGCCAGGCCGGCGACGGCGCGGCCACGCCAGGCGCGCCGCCAAGCTTCGCTGCGCTCCATCACCAGCTTGTTCTCATGCCAGTAGCGTTCTTCATCTGAAGTGATAGCCAGTTGGACGCCCAGGGCGCGACACCAATCCGAGAGCGGATTGTCATCGGCGCCGTGAATCCACGAGCCACCCAGGTCGACCGGGGCGCCGAGCGAGTGGT
This sequence comes from Chloroflexota bacterium, assembly GCA_003577005.1. The sequence continues at coordinate 15,200 of QEUW01000040.1, forward strand.
CGGTCCAGATGCGGCCGCCCAAGCGGTCGCGCGCCTCGACAACGGTCACCGGGAAGCCAGAGTCGCGCAGCAGGCGCGCCGCCACGAGCCCGGCCATCCCGGCGCCGATAACGAGCACACTTGGCCGGGTAGACTCGTGTGTGTGCGTTGGGTTGAGCGACCAATCTCCACTCTTCATGGCGTACCTCGCGTATCAGAACATCTTAATTACGCATCGTATGGCACTGCTCCTACCATTGTATCGGATACCGGCCACTCCGCCAATCGCTCAAGTGCAATGCCTAACCGTACGTTGTAGAACATAAGTATCTCTTCTTTTGAGGACTTATCATGACTACACGAATAACATTTATGAGGTTTCGATGCACCGAAAGTGAGTCGACTATGATACAATGCGCCTGGGATTCTACTGAATGAAACATGATGAGATTGAACAGAGAACAAAGACAACGACAAGAAGGGCGGACCCTACAGACCGTCTTTTGTCTGTGGGGGATTGCCCTGCTGCTGGCCGGCTGTCTCCCCGGCCAGACTCGGGCGGACCCCGGCCGGCTCCAGGGGCGTATTTTGCTGTGGCACACCTGGGGAGAAGTCGAAACCGAGGCGTTGCAGACGGTTATTATGCGCTTTACTACCATCCACCCTGGCGTTAGCGTGCGCCACCAACGCTTTACCAGCCTGACAGACCTGCTTGCCGAGTTTGAAAATGCCGCCGACTCAGGTCTAGGTCCCGATCTGATCAGTGCGCCGAGTGGGTCGGTACAAGCCCTGGCCGACCTGGGGTTGATCGACCCGCTCGATGGGCTTCTGCCGGAGACGGTCGTTGTCCGTTACACAACCAACATTCTGGAGACACTGCGCTATAACGGCCGCCTCTACGGGCTGCCTGAAGCGCTCAATCCGATGGTCCTCTATTACGACCGGGCTATCGTGAGCGCTCCGCCCACCACGCTGGAAACACTGCTGGCCGAGGCAATGGAAGGGCGCGTGGTCGTTATGGGCGTCTCGTTCTACGATGCGTTCTGGGGGGTGCAGGCTTTTGGCGGCCAGCTCTTTGACGAAGAAGGGCAGATCGCCCTTGACCAGGGAGGGTTTGCCGACTGGCTCGCCTGGCTCAAGCGCTCGCGCGAGGCGCCCGGCATGATCCTCGACACCAATCGCGAGGTGTTGCGCAATCGTTTTGTAGAGGACGGCGTCGCCTACTACTTTGGTGAAGCCAGCGAGTTCAATCTGCTCGTCGATGCAATGGGGATCGACCGCGTGGGGGTTGCGTTGTTACCAGCCGGCCCGGAAGGCGCCGCCGGCCCCTTTTTGACCGTCCAAGGGCTGCTCTTTAGCACCGTCTCCTCTGCTAATCAGCGGCGGCTGGCCCTCGAGTTCGCAACTTTTCTTACCAACACCGAGCAGAGCGCATCGCTCATGCGCGCCGCACGCCGGGCGCCCGCCAATATGCGAGTGCGGGTCAATCCGCGCTTGAACCCTGGCATTGCCAACATTGTCGCCCAGGCGCGCATGGCCGTACCGATGCGCCACATTCCAGAGGTGACGGTGGCATTGGCTGTGGGTGGGGAGACCTATATGCGGGTGTTGGAAGGAGTGATCGAGCCGGATGAAGCGGCCCTCGAACTCACCCGCGCCATCGAAGAACAGACTCTCGCTGCGGAATCGGCAGCGCCAACGGCCGTGGTGGAGCTTGGCCAGTGGCATCTTGACAGGGGAGGCGCGCATGATTGACCCTCGTTTACAGGCGCTGCAAGACCAGTTTGATATCCTCTTTTTGGTCTTAGAGCGGCCGGATGTCCAGCGCCAGATGGTTGCGTTTCTTGTCGTCGTGCTGCTGGCCGGCGCACTGCCCACGCTTCTGATGCGGATCATAGGCGTAGGGCAACGGACGGCAGGCCCTGCGCCGTTGGGAACCTGGATGGCGGCGGCGGGCCGTTGGGTGCGTGCAGTCTATGTATTGCTCTTTCCGGTTTTTGGGCTGGTTCTTGGGCAGCTCGCTGTCCTTCTGTTTGATACATGGGGCTGGCGCGCCGGTCTGTTGGTTCGCTTTATCCCGCTTTTTTGGATATTGTTGGGGTACCGGCTCTTGGTCGCGTTGCTCTTTGGCTTCTTACCCACAGAGCGAGCCGAACCATACCGCCGCCATCTGGTGCTGCCGTTCTTTACGATCTTAGTTGTATTCATCATTAGCCGTAGCCTCGCCGCTACCTTCCCCCTGGGGGAGATCGAGATCGTCCGGCTGATGGAGCAATCAATTACACTGGGGACACTTTTCAGCGCGGCGCTCACGCTCTATATCTTCTTTGCCCTAGCCTGGACCGTGCGCGAGGTGTTGAGCCAGTTGATTCTGCCGCGTACCGGCGCCGACCCAGGCGTCGCAAACACGATCCAGGTCACCACGCACTACGCCATCCTTGCCGTCGGCGTCTTGACCGCTGTCAGCATTGTTGGCTTTGACCTCTCGGCGCTGGCGATCATCGGCGGCGGCCTCTCGGTAGGCCTGGGCTTTGGGTTGCAGGAGCTGGTGGGGAATTTTGTCAGCGGGATTCTGCTGCTCTTCGAACGCACGCTGCGGCCAGGGGATGTGATCGAAGTCGGTGAGTCGCGCGGTGTGGTCGACCGGCTACGGATGCGCGCCACCGTGGTCCGCACGGTGGACAACGTTGAGATCTTAATCCCTAACAAGAATCTGCTCACCTCGACCGTTGCCACCTACACCCAGACCCAACGTACGATCCGCCGCGTTTTGAAGGTAGGAGTCAGCTATAATAACGACCCGACACAGGTGCGCGACCTTTTGCTTGGTGTGGCCGAACGTCATGGCCGTGTCCTCAAAAAGCCGACTGCTGATGTTTTCTTTACCGGTTTTGGCGAATCAACGCTCAACTTTGAACTGGCGGTCTGGCTCGACGACCCGCTCAACGCACTCAAGGTGACCAGCGACCTCTACTTTATGATCTGGCGCGAGTTCGAGAAATACAAAATCGAGATTCCCTATCCCCAACGCGACATCCACATCCGCAGTATGGTACCCTGGAGCAGTGCCGATCCGGATATGCAGCCAGCTCAAGCCATTGGAAATGGCGTAAAGAGCGCACCAAAACTGCCAGGGTAAACCTGCATCTCCGATAGGACCGTAGCTTCAGGATCCACTAACCCCGTAGGATTCATAGAAATTCCCATACCAATCCAGCTTCGAGGAGAAGAGCATGGCAGACTACCAACCCAAACCCGAACACAAATTTAGCTTTGGCCTGTGGACCGTCAACAACCCAGGCCGCGACCCCTTTGGCGACGCCGTGCGCACACCTATGTCCCCGCCACAGACCGTCCGGATGCTGGCCGAAGTGGGTGCATGGGGAGTCAACTTTCACGACAACGACCTGGTGCCCATCGACGCCACACCGGCTGAGCGTGACAAGATTGTGGCAGATTTCAAAAAGGCGCTCGACGAGACCGGCATGGTCGTGCCCATGGCGACGACGAACCTCTTTTTCGACCCCGTTTTTCGCGACGGCGCCTTTACCAGCAATGACCCCAAGGTGCGCGCCTATGCTATCCAGAAGACGATGCGCTCGATGGATCTGGGCGCCGAGTTGGGGGCAAAAATCTATGTTTTCTGGGGCGGCCGCGAAGGGACAGAAACCGACTCGGGCAAGAGTGCGCTAGACGCCGGCAAGTGGTTCCGCGAGGCGCTGAATTTTCTGTGCGAATATAGCATCGACCAGGGCTATGGCTACAAATTTGCATTGGAAGCCAAGCCCAATGAGCCCCGTGGCGATCTCTATCTCCCCACTACGGGCGCCATGCTCGGTTTTATCGCCACGCTCGACCACCCGGAGATGGTGGGCGTCAACCCCGAAGTGGCGCACGAAACCATGGCTGGGCTCAACTTTATGCACGCCGTGGCCCAGGCGTGGGATGCCGGCAAGCTCTTTCACATCGACCTCAACGACCAGAACATCGGGCGCTATGACCAGGATTTTCGCTTTGGCTCGCACAATATCAAGCAGAGCTTCTTTTTGGTCAAGTTTCTCGAAGATGTGGGCTATGACAACCCGCGCCACTTCGACGCCCACGCCTATCGCTCGTCCGACGCCGAGGACATCAAAGCCTTTGCCCGCGGCTGTATGCGGACTTATCTCATCCTCAAAGAGAAGGCTGCCCAGTTCAATGCCGACCCCAAAATTCAGGCGCTGCTCCAGGAGATCAAGGCCGATGACGGCTCAATGAATCAATATTTCGGCGCCTATTCAAGAGATAAGGCCAACGCCCTCAAAGCGCATTCGTTTGACCGGGTGGCGATGGGCAAGAAGGGCCAACCTTACGAACGACTGGATCAATTGGTGATCGAGTTGCTGCTTGGCGTGCGCTAAACGCAGAGTTCGCACGCCCACATGCGAGCGGTCCGCACGCGTGCGAACTCTGCATCATGCCGTCACAAGGAGAAGCACATGGCCGAAGTGTGGGACATCTGGTATCCAAAAGCCGCCGCCACTGGCCTTCCCTTTGCGCGCGGACGCATCGACGGTGTGGATGTGATGCTTGTCCATGCTGCACCGCCGGTGCTCACCGTCACCGTCCGCACCGATGATGGCCATGTCCTGGCCGCAGGGAAAGAGCTGGCGCAGACAGACGATACACCTATCACCCGGCTCACGCGACATGACCAGCGCATCGGACGTGAGGATATCTGGCCTGAGGAATTCTTGTCAACCAGGTCAACAATTTGACCGGGAACCTCTCTCACGCTACAATATAATTTGCTTTGCGCCTGGATGGTTGCCAAGCGGCTCCAGCCAAGAGGCGCAATCTTTTTGTCGTACACTTGTCGCTATGCAGATAGCCAGAGGCACCGCCCGTGTTCGAGAGTCTGACAGACAAACTACAAAGCGTCTTTGAAAAGCTGTCCACCAAGGGGAAGTTGACCGAAAACGATGTCAACGTCGCCATGCGCGAGGTTCGTCTCGCCCTGCTGGAGGCGGATGTGAACTTCAAGGTCGTCAAAGATTTTGTCGACCGGGTTAAGACGCGGGCAGTCGGCGCCGAGGTGATGGAAAGCCTGACCCCGGCGCAGCAAGTGGTCAAGATCGTCCACGAAGAGTTGATCGAGTTGCTGGGCAAGCCGGCCCCGCTCAACCTCTCTGGCGCGCCGCCGCAGGTGATGATGCTGGTCGGCCTGCAGGGCGCCGGTAAGACGACCATGGCCGCCAAGCTGGCGCTCCGGCTACGCAAAAACGGCCAGCGGCCGCTCCTCGTCGCCGCCGACATCTACCGCCCGGCGGCCATTACCCAGTTGGAAGTGCTCGCCCGCCAGGTCGATGTGCCGGTCCACAGCGAGGGAACCCAGGTTCCGGCCTCAACCATTGCCAAGAATGCGCTGCGGGTTGCGCGCGAGAAGGCTTACAACGTCGTCATCCTCGACACAGCCGGTCGTTTGCAGATCGACGACCAGATGATGCAGGAGTTGGAGCAGGTGCGCATGGTTACCCGGCCGGCTGAGGTGCTGCTCATCGTCGATGCCATGACCGGGCAGGAAGCAGTCAACGTGGCCGATGGCTTTAACAAACGCGTGCCGCTGACCGGTCTGATCATGACCAAGATCGACGGCGACGCCCGTGGGGGTGCTGCGCTGAGCGTGCGCCAGGTGACGGGAGTGCCGATCAAGTTTCTTGGCACAGGTGAAAAGCTGCCCGACCTGGAACCGTTCCAGCCCGACCGCCTTGCCAGCCGCATCCTGGGGATGGGTGATGTGCTCTCGCTGATCGAACGCGCCCAAGAGAATATCAGCGAAGAGTCAGCGCGGGCAATGGAGAAAAAGCTCCAGGAGGGTGACTTTGATTTCGAGGATTTTCTCGACCAGTTAAAGCAGATCAAGCGTCTGGGGCCGATCACCGACCTCCTTGGGATGATTCCGGGGATGAACCAGATGGTGAAACAGATCGACCCGAGCGAGGCCGAAGGCAGCCTGAAGAAGACCGAGGCCATCATCAGCAGCATGACGCGGCTGGAACGGCGCAATCCCGATGTCCTCAACGGCAGCCGGCGGCGCCGCATCGCCACTGGCAGTGGCACCACGGTGCAGGATGTCAACACCCTGGTCAAACAGTTCCGCGAGATGCAGAAGATGATGAAACAGATGGGCATCATGGGCAGCAAAAAGGGTAAGCGGCAGCGCGGCGGCCTTGGCAACATGATGAAAATGTTTGGCGGGTTCAACTAGATTTTTATCCACAGATTACACAAATTTTGGATACTCTTACCAAAGCAAAATCTGTGGATCGCTTTGATTCGTAGCAAGAGAAAAGTAGCCTTTAGGAGAGAAAAATCAGTGGTTCGCATTCGATTGCGCCGCATGGGCGCCAAAAAGAGACCGTTCTACCGTATCGTTGTCGCCGACCAACAGGCTGCCCGCAACGGCGGCTTTATCGAAAATATCGGCACTTATGACCCGATGACCGACCCGGCCACGGTCAAGATTCAACTGGATCGGGCCGCGCACTGGCTCAAGGTTGGCGCCCAGCCAAGCGAGGCCGTCGCCCGGCTCCTCAAAAAGGAAAATCTGCTGGATGATGCCGGCAAGCGGATCGACCGGGAACCCACTGAGACTGCCGTCGCCGCCTGAGCAGTACCTACTGTTCCCAGCAGTTCGCACTCCTGAGTCGGCGCCTGCCGCGCTTAGATTGTTGATCGGACCGTACTATGGAAGCGTTGATTGAGTTTCTAGCCAAATCACTGGTGGAAGCGCCCGACCAGGTGCGGGTCTATACCAAAGAGACCCGGCGCGCCACGATCCTCAAATTGCAGGTTGCGCCAGAGGACACCGGGCGCGTCATCGGAAAAAATGGCCGAGTAGCCAATGCCATGCGCTCCTTGCTACGGGTCGCCACCCGGCATGACCAGCGCGAGGTTATGTTAGAGATCGATTAGGTTTTGTGGAGAGACGGTCTGCTGCCAACCTGCCATGCCAGAACAGCGAGAGCGATCAATGCAACCGGCCCGAACGCGCCGCACTGAACAAGACCAGGCCCCCACCGGCCAAACCTACACCCACGGCAGCCGAACTGTCACCGTACCGGATGGTTTTCTGGTCGTAGGCTATATTCAAGGCATCCACGGGCTGCGCGGCGAACTCAGGGTCGCTCTTTACACCGACTTCCCTGAACGCTTCACCCCTGGCACCCGGCTCTATATTGGCGAAGAGCTGGAGGAAGTAGAGGTGACCGGCGCGCGTCTGCACAAACAGCTTTTGTTGTTGCGGCTGGCAGGTATCGAAAGCCGGGAAGAGGCCGACGCCTATCGCGATGACTGGCTTTTTATTCGCGAAGAAGATGCCGCCGATCTCGAGGAAGGTGTCTTTTGGGTTCACGACATCATTGGCATGTCCGTGCAAAGCGATGAAGGCCTCGTCCTGGGCACTGTACGGGAAGTGCTCTTCACCGGCGCCAACGATGTCTACATCGTCGAGACACCCCCTCATATCAACCAGGGACGCGATCTGTTGCTGCCCGCCATTGAAGAAGTCATCCTCGCGGTCGATGTAAAGTCTCAACAAATGACTGTACATCTGCTGCCAGGGCTCCTCGAAGAATAGCGTAATTGCAGACGGAAGAAGCGAGGTTTTTTGAAAAAGCCTCGCTTCTTCCGTCTGTGATGCTTGACAAACCGCCGCTGATCCAGTATCCTCGCATCCATTCGGGATGTCCATTCACCCTCCGCGCTATGACCGGTGATTGCCGTGACACACAAAGGATACTGGATCGCGTTCAATAAGGTCCCCGGCATTGGTCCGGCGCGACTGGCTGCGTTGCTCGAAGTGTGCGGAACAGCCGAAGCAGCCTGGAAGGCCTCGATCCAACAACTGCAGGCCGCCCACCTTGACCGGCGCACGCTGGAAAGCCTGTTGCAGGCGCGCCGCCAGATCGACCCGGAAAAAGAGTGGCAGCGCGCTCAGGGGGCGGGTATCCAGGTGCTGACGTGGGCAGACGCCGACTACCCGGAATCCTTGCGGCAGATCGACGGGGCGCCGCCAGTGCTCTATGTCCGTGGCGAACTGTTACCCGATGACAGCCTGGCAGTTGCTCTGGTAGGCACACGCCGGGCCAGCGCTTATGGTCGCGAGGTTGCCCACCGTCTGGGCGCCGAACTGGCCCGCAGTCGTGTCACTGTGGTGAGCGGGCTTGCGCTGGGCATCGACGCCGTAGCCCACAAGGCTGCACTCGATGCCGGTGGCCGTACGATTGCCGTCTTGGGCAGCGGCGTGGACCAGGTCTATCCCCTGCAGCACCGCCAGTTGGCTCAGGCGATCGCCGAGCGTGGCGCTGTGGTCAGCGAATACCCCCTAGGCACGCGGCCCGAAGCTAACAACTTTCCACCGCGCAACCGCATCATCAGCGGGTTGAGCCGGGCAGTCGTCATTGTGGAGGCGGGGTTGCGGAGCGGCGCCCTGATCACCGCAAGCTTTGCCGCTGACCAGGGGCGCGAGGTCTTCGCCGTACCGGGCAACATTCTCAGTCCTGGCAGCGCCGGTTGTAATGACTTGATCCGCCAGGGGGCAGCCCCGCTATTGGCAACCAGCGACCTGCTCGAATTCCTCAACCTCACGGCGTGGGATGCGCAGCAGACGGCGCGACGGCTTGTACCGCCCGACCCGCTCGAGGAACGCCTGCTCAGCTATCTCTCAGGCGAACCAGCTCACATTGACGAACTTGTGCGGCTTTCGGCCATGAGCGCACCCCAAGTCAGCAGCTTGCTGGCCGTGATGGAACTAAAAGGGATGGTGCGCCAGGCCACACCACTGAGTTATGTCAAATCATATTGATGCATGATTGAGAGACCAGAGAAGTAAGACGCTTGTTATTGGTTCGTGCTCTGATTTCCTTGGAACTACCTTACCTCTCTGACGTCGTTGGAATTGTTGGCAGTCCGCTATTTACCAATCAACTATAAGACAAAGGAGTCTTATCATGTATGCAGTGATTCTTGCCGGTGGGGGTGGCACCCGGCTCTGGCCGCGTAGCCGCCAGAGCCAGCCAAAACAGTTTGTGGACATCACCGGCGCGGGCCATACGATGATCCAGGCTACCGCCAGGCGGGTACAGGGGCTGGTGACAAACGAACGTCTATTTGTGGTTACGGGCGCCCAGTTTGCTGAGATGACACGGGCCCAGTTGCCCACGCTCGCCGCCGACCAGATCATCGTCGAGCCCAGCGGGCGCAATTCGGCTCCCGCAATTGGGCTGGCGTGTGTCCATCTCTGCCGGCGCGACCCTGGCGCCGTTGTCGCCTTTCTGCCAGCGGACCACGTGATTCCCGACAATGAACGCTTTCTCACTGCGTTGCGCCGTGCGCACGAAGCTGCCGCCAAAGGGATGATCGTCACCCTGGGGGTGACGCCAACCTTTGCCCATACCGGTTACGGCTATATCAAGAGCGGAGCGCCGCTTGCTATGCATGGGTCTAGTTCACTGCCCATCTACCATGTAGAACGGTTTCTAGAAAAGCCAAACCGCACTACGGCGGAATATTTCCTCAACGAAGGTGGCTATTATTGGAATGCCGGGATCTTTGTCTGCCGGGCCGATCGGATGTTGGCCGAAATTGGGCATCACTTGCCAGATGTGTCGCAGCGGCTCCAGCGGATTTTGGCGGGGTTGGGCACAGACCAGGCCCAAACCGTATTGGAAGAGGCCTGGCAGACGATGCCCAGCATCAGCATCGACTACGGTGTCATCGAACGGGCTGCCCAGGTAGCTGTGGTGCCCCTTGATGCCGGTTGGAATGATGTTGGTAGTTGGGATGCGCTTCAGGCGATCCTCGAGCACGATACTCAGCACAACGTCATCGTCAAGGGCGAAACGCTGGCGGTCGGCAGTGAAGGCAATATTGTCTATAGCGACAAATCGTTTGTCGCGCTGATCAATGTAAACGACCTGGTCGTGGTCGAGACCGATAACGCCTTGCTGATCGGACACAAGAATGAGATGCAGCGGGTGAAAGAGGTCGTCGAGGAATTACGCAACCAGGGAAGAACTGATTTGTTGTAGCCGTTTTGTCTCCCAAAGGCCAAAGAGAGTATACCAATGAGTCAGATACAACTGCGCACCATCAACGCTGGCACTGCCCTCGTGGCCGGCTGTGTACTCGGCCTGCTGGTTGGTCTGCTCATTGGCTGGGTGATCTGGCCGGTGGAATGGCAAGGCGCCGCCCTCAATGAGCTTCTACCAGAGGCGAAGGCGGAATATCTGGCCGCGGTCGCGGACAGCTATACGATGTACGGCAGTCCAGAAGCAGCCGAAACAGCTCGCCGCCGCCTGGCAGCCCTCGACGGTGACTTGACAGGCGAATTCGAGGCGGCGATTGCCCATTTTAGCGCCAGCAACGATCCAGACAAAGCAGTACGGATCAGCAATCTCAGCAGCCTGGCGGCAGCATTGGGTGTTACCCTGCCCAATCTGGTAGGTGCAACGCAACCGGATACAGCAGCCGCTCAGACAGCTTCGGAAGCCTCGGACGCGCCGCCGGCTGCCGGCCAGCCAACGGGCGGCATCGGCTGGCTGCGTTGGCTCTCTGGCGCGTTGCTCGCGGTTGTGCTCGTTTTGGGTGGGGCCTATTTGCTCTTACGCTTGTCACGTCGCGAACCCGAATCAATGACTGAAGTACAGGAAGGGGCCTTCATTGATAACCAGATCGCAGCATTGAGAGGGAACGACAGTGTTGCTGCCGACTCCGTCTCCCGTTATGTAGCGGGAGACCAGGCAACACGCTACGACGGCGAGGAACTCGCAACTGCGAATCGGGCCGTCGCAGCTTCACAACTGCTGGCCGAGGAACCCGAAGAATACAGCTTTGACGACGACCCGGAAGATTATACGACGATGCCCACGCTGCCACGGGGCGACTCCGGAGGGCGTGCTGGTCACTATACGCAGTTCACGCTGGAAGACCATACCGATGAAGAAGAAAGCGATGGCGAAACAGCGGACGAGGATTGGGAGCGCGCCTTGCACGCGCCCTTGCCTGATCCGGCGCGGCGTGAATCCCCTCCTGTTCAGGTGACAAACGCGTCACAAAGCAACAGTGCAACCGCCCAACCCGCCGGCACGGCTCGCCCTGCTGCGGTGACGCGCGGCACCGCTCGCTACAAGCTTCTGGAGGTCTATACGGCCCACTATCAGGCAGGCATCCACGATTACGACGAATCACACCCCATTACGGACTCCCATTCGGCGAGATACATTGGCGAGTGTGGGATGGGTGTGAGCACAAAGAACGGTCTACTCCAGAACAATCCAGACCAGGTAGTAGCGCTCGAAGTGTGGCTCTTTGACAAGACCGACGAGAAGAACCTGGGCAGCCAGACACGAGTTTTGCTCAGCGAATATGCTGTCGACCACAACCTGGACCAGGTTTTCCTGCGCGAACGCCAGGACGACCCCCGCCCCTTTACTGCCCAGCCCAATGTGCGCTTCCAACTGGAAAGCCAGAACCTCCTGCTAGACTGCACGATTGTCGAAGCACTCTACAACCCAAGCGGCCCAGGTAAGGGCACCTTCCAGAGTGTTAAGGTAGAGATGGCCATCCACAAGAAGGTGTAAGGAGTTGTCAATTGTAAATGATGAATTGTGAACGATAAGTCGCTCTTCGCAATTGATAATTATCTACGCTCGTTCCTCTGGGTCAAAGAGACGCCGGTGCTCTTGAATTGCATAGCGGTCGGTCATGCCAGCCAGATAGTCACAGACGACACGATGCAGGCCGGGTGTCTCGTATTCGACCCGCCGTTGCACTTCGGTCGGGAGCTGGTAGGCATCGGTCGTGTAGACCGTGAAGAGATCGGTCAGCAGGCGGCGCGCTTTAGCCGCCATGCGCATCACACGGTAGTGCCGGTAGAAGTTTTGAAAGAGATAAGCCTTGAGTTCCCGGTTCAGCTCCTGCATTTGCGGCGAATAATTGGCGACGTTGTGGGGCAGTGCCCGCAGATCAGCCAATGTCTTCACACCGGCGGCGGCAATGTTGTGGCCGGTTGCGGCGATGACATCGCTCACCTCAAGGCCGATTAGCCGGCGGATAAAGCGATAACGCAGCAACGTGTCACTCAGATCTGCCTCTGGCGACTCGCCCAGGCTAGAAAGTGCCTGGCGCGCCACGCCCAACTGCCGCACATCGGCGGGCGCAAGAATGCCGCTGCGCAGACCATCGTCGAGGTCGCTCGTGTTGTAGGCGATCTCATCGGCGAGATTGCTAAGCTGGCATTCGAGAGTACCACGTTGATCCGGTTCGTAATCGGCGGCATCGACCACATCATAATCGGTGTCGTGTTTGACCACCCCTTCGAGCACCTCGTAGGTCAGATTCAGGCCAGGGTGGTCGGTATAGCGGCGCTCCAGCCGGGTGAGGATGCGGTAGGTCTGCTTCTGGTGGTTGAAGCCGCCATGATCAGCCATGAGTGCATCCAGCGTCCATTCGCCGGTATGGCCAAAGGGCGGGTGACCCAGGTCGTGGGCCAGACAAATGGCTTCGGTGAGATCTTCGTTACAGCCAAGCGCGCGCGCCAGGGTGCGCCCGATCTGCGCTACCTCCACGCTGTGGGTCAAGCGGTTGCGGTAGTGGTCTCCCTCGGAGTAAACAAAGACCTGTGTCTTGTATTCGAGCCGGCGAAAGGCCGTTGTGTGGATGACACGGTCGCGGTCGCGCTGGTACGCGGTACGATAACTGTGTTCGTCGTCAGGGAAGGCGCGGCCGCGGCTCTGGCTGCTGTGCATGGCATAGGGGGCCAGCCACTGTTCTTCGCGCGCTTCGAGTTGTTGCCGGGTCACCATGGACATGGCTCCTTTCGCAGGAGTTTGAATGGCGATGATGGTGTTCGGCTGGTTCGGAGAAAGCGTTCGTTGCCATTCAAACCTCTACCGACCTCTCTTGTTATGCCCAAAACGCTCGCCGCCATCCACCGTGATCACCTCGCCGGTCACAAAGTCTGCCTCGACGAGAAACTTGACGGCCAGCGCCACATCCTCAGGGCTGCCCCAACGCCCGAGCAACGTTCGCCGGGCCGATGCAGCCTTCTGTTCTTCACTGTAGCTAGGGGGCGGCAAAACTGGCCCAGGTGCAACAGCGTTGGCGCGGACTTTCGGGGCCAGTTCCAGCGCCAGTTGGCGCGTCATCGCCAGGAGACCTGCCTTGCCAACCGAGTGTGCCAAAAAGTTGGGCCAGGGCTCCCAGGCCGACAGATCCACAATATTGACAATGGCGCCCTCACCGCGCGCCATCATACCAGGCACCAGACGGTTACACACATAATAGGCCCCGTCGAGCAGAATGCGCGTCACCTTATGATAGGTGCTCATTACCGCCGGGTCAGTGGAGGGGAAGGGGGTCTTGCCAAAGTAACTAGCGCTGTGGACAATGATGTCCACACCGCCAAAGTGTCGTTCGATAATCCCAGCCATCTCTTGGACCGCGGGCCAATCGGAGACATCACACTGTACAGCCAGCGCATCTACGCCAAGCGCACGGGCTTCGAGCAGGGTCTCTTCGGCCGCCGCCTCCGAGCCATTGTAATTGATGACAACATGGGCGCCGGCCTGGGCCAACATCAGGGTGAGCGCCCTGCCAACACGATGAGCCCCCCCAGTAACCAGGGCGACTTTACCTTTTGGATTCATAGAAGCAGACCCTTCTCGCTCAAGCGCCGGAGTTGTAGTGCGCCGCCCGGCCAGCATCTTAGCATGACGGCGGCGAAAGGTACAGCGGCGATCATCCATTCTGGCCATTGTCTGGCGGGCGATAAAGAAGCGCACGAAAAAAGGGTAGCCGATGGCCACCCCTCTTTTTTATTGTCGCCGCCAAATTGTTGGACTGACAAACGAGCGTACGGCAAAACGCCTAGCGTTTGTTCCCGGTCAGCGTTCGCGCAATAATGTCCTCTTGAAGCGCACGGTTGCGGCCTTCCCGCCTTGCTCGTTTGGCTTCTTTTCGTACGTTGAGTTTCACGCCGCTAGCTTCTTCTGCTCGGCGCAGCGCGGCAGCAAAGGGGGAGAGCACTTCCACATCGGCAAAGGTGTCCTCTACTTCTTCCTCCGGCTCTGGGGCCGGCGCGGCCGACTTCTGGGCATCCGGTTCTGGCTCGGGTTCCGGTTCGGCCCGTAAGCCCTTGATGCTCAAATCGACGCGGGCACGACGCCGACTAATGTCGATAATGCGGGCGTCGATCACCTCACCTACTTGGACCACATCTTCGGGCTTGGCAATAAAACGCTCGCCCATTTCACGAACATGAAGCAATGCATCACGGCCGATGCCGATGTCCACAAAGGCGCCATAGGGCATCAAGCGGGTCACTGTTCCCTGGACAATATCGCCTTTCTCCATGTTGCGGATGGTCTTCATTCCGGGTTCGATCATGGTAAGACTGATGCGATTGCGTTCGCGGTCTAGTTTCTTGATCCAGAACGTAGCCTCTTGCCCTTCTTGCAGAACATCGGTCACCTTGGCGATCCGCCGTGGCGATAACTCAGAGATATGAACAAGACCATCACGCCCAACGCCAATGTCGACAAAAGCGCCAAACTCAGAAATACGCTTGACCACCCCTGTCACCTGCTGGCCTACACTTAACATGCGGACAGTGGTTTTTTTATCGTCTGCTTCTGTGTCGCCGTCCCCTTCCGCAACGGCATCTTCGGCAACTTCATCGTCTTGACGCTGTTCTGCAACAACCTCGCTGGCGGCCACTTGAGCGGCCACTACATCGTCTGTGTCGACCGGTTCGTCACCAACCGCCTTCACCACAACCGCTTCATTGGGCGTCACCTCCTCCAGCCCTTCCGTGGTGACCAACTCAGCCGCTTCCGTCGGCGTTGCCTCAGCCACGGTCGTTTTGGTTTCATCCGTCATCTTTGCCCTCCCCTAAACTCACGGTGTCGTCTTTCGACGCCGTCATCCTTAAATAGATTTCTAAACAAACTAATGTCATTATACTCTATTTTTGCTCTCATTTCCAAAGAAAGCAAGCGCTTGTGAACCACGGAACATGTTCGTTGCGGTAATTCAGACCGCTATGGTATGATGCGTCCTGATGAGAAACCAGAGAAAACTTTCCTCTGTATGAAAAGTTGAAGGCGAAAGTCTCAGCATCTTCCCCTTTCGGCATTCAATCTCAATGAGGAGTTGATCGTGTTAGGCGAGCATTCTACGCAATGGGCTGAGTTACGCAACCGGCTGCAAGAAATCGACGATCTAAGAGCCGCGGCTGAATTGCTGGGGTGGGATCAGTTGACCTTTATGCCACCGGGTGGCGCGGTAGCGCGCGGCCGCCAGTTGGCGACACTGAAACGGCTTGCTCATGAAAAATTGAGCGACCCGGCCATCGGTAAGTTGTTGGATGAGTTGGAGCCGGTAATCAGCGCCACATTTGCGTACGAGCATGATGAGGCAGCGCTGCTACGGTTGACCCGGCGTCTTTATGACCGGGCAACTAAAGTGCCACCGGCGTTTACAGCCGCCCTGGCCGAGCACACCGCAGCCACGTACGATGCCTGGGTCACGGCGCGGCCAGCCAACGACTTTGCTGCGGTTCGCCCACTCTTGGAACAGACGCTCGACTATAGCCGCCGCTATGCTGATTTCTTCCCCGGCTATGCGCATCCTGCGGACCCGCTTATCGATGTCTCTGATTATGGTATGAACGTGTCGATCTTGCGACCGCTCTTTGCCGCACTACGCCGCGAGCTCGGCGCGTTGGTGGCGCAGATCAGCAGCCACAAACCGGCCGACGACTCCTGTCTCTACCAACCATTCGCCGAAGAGAAACAGATTGCCTTTGGCGAGTGGATCATCCGCGCGTTCGGCTTTGACTTTGAGCGAGGGCGCCAGGACCGTTCCCCCCACCCATTTTCGACCCGTTTTTCTACCGGAGATGTGCGCATCACCACGCGGGTCTATCCGAACGACCTAGGCCAGGCGCTCTTCAGCACGCTGCACGAGGCCGGCCATGCCATGTACGAACAGGGCATCGACCCAGCGCTGGCGGCGACCCCGCTCGACGAGGGCACATCCACAGGCGTGCATGAGAGCCAGTCGCGACTGTGGGAAAATATCGTCGGGCGGAGCTGGCCGTTCTGGAGCCACTACTACCCGGCGCTCCAGGAGACCTTCCCTGAGCAGCTCGGTAGCGTATCGTTGGACACCTTCTACCGGGCCATCAACAAGGTGCAGCCGTCGTTGATCCGCACCGACGCCGACGAGGTAACCTACAACCTGCATGTTATCATCCGGTTTGAGCTGGAACTGGCGCTGCTCGAAGGTACGCTGGCCGTAGCCGATCTGCCCGAGGCGTGGCGTTCAGCCTACGCAGAATCTCTTGGAGTCACGCCACTCGATGACCGGGATGGGGTATTGCAGGATGTGCATTGGTACGCTGGTTTGATCGGAGGCAGTTTCCAGGGGTACACGCTCGGCAATGTGCTCTCAGCGCAGTTTTATGCTGCGGCGTTGCGCGCCCATCCGGAGATTCCCGCGGAAATCGGCGGCGGCGTCTTTGGCACGCTCCACACCTGGCTTCGTGAGAACATCTACCGCCACGGCAGCAAATTTACCACAGCCGAAGTCGTCGAGCGCATCACTGGTGGGCCGCTAAGTCTGGAGCCGTATATCGCGTATCTACGAACAAAGTACGCGGCGCTCTACAATCTAGACTAGAACAAGAACCTCAGACATCTAAATCTCCCCACTCTCCCGCTCTCCAGCCATTGCGAGCAGGGGGAGAGTGGGGAGATTTATGGAGATTGGCAATGCGTATCGCTGTTCTTTCGGACATTCACGGCAATTTGCCGGCCTTTGAGGCTGCCCTGGCTCACGTGCGGCGGCAGGGTGTAGACCGGCTCGTCATCGCTGGGGACCTGATCAACGGCGCGCCCGATTCGCGCGCCTGTTGGGATCTGGCGCAAACGCTCGATTGTGTGATTCTGCGCGGCAACCATGAGCGCTATGTCTACGACTTCGACTCGCCCACCGCCCCACCCCTGTGGCACAGCGAACGCTTTGCGCCGGTGCGGTGGACCGTGGCTCAATTCAGCGCGGAAGAGCGGCGATTGCTCGCCGGATTGCCTTTAACGTACCGGTTACCAGATACGCCCAATTTGTTGATCACACACGCATCACCACAGCGCGACAATGACAGCGTCCAACCCTATACACCGGAAGAGATTCTGGCACAGTTCTTTGCTGAGGTAGAAGAACGGATGATCGTGCGCGGCCACGACCACTGGTCGATGGTACGGCTGTGGGACGGGCGCACCGTTGTCACGGCCGGCTCTGTCGGCATGACGTTGGACGAGCACCCAACTGCCCGGTATGTCCTGCTTGAGCACAAAGGCAAAGACTGGCACTTTTGTCATCACGCTGTGCCTTATGATGTGGATGCGGTCGTTGAGCGCTTCCATAGCAGCGGCTATCTTGACGAGGCCGGCCCCATGGCGCGGCTGCTCCTGCGCGAGATCGCCACAGCCTCGCCCCATATCGTCCCCTTCCTGCGCCTGTATGAGCGCTGGGAACAACAAGGGGCGATCTCGCTGGCAGCCGCTGTGGAACGATATTTTCGGGTTTTCTAAGTTGTTACATTCAATAATGTAATTTCGCGCCCATTTGCATTTGACAATGTGCAACAGCCTGTGCTACATTGGCGCACGGCGCAAAAGCCGGACTCTTCGGCGGTTGCGTACATTGTGAAAGGAGACGCATTCTTGATGGCTAACTTTATGGTCGCCCACCGCAATGCCGGGCCCGTTGGGGCTGGTAAAGACCCAGGGAGGAGTGCGTCTGCCGACAGGTAGGACCTGTCAAGCCGTCAATCAAGGCCGCAGCGCACTTTTCAAGCGTCTGCGGCCTTTTTGTTTTGTGTAATCCGCGTGACCCGCCCTTGTGTGGCGCGCACCACAGAGCAGAAGACGTAGGCGTGGAATTGCTGCCACTGCGCCTGCGTCTTTTTTGTTGCGGTTTGATGGTGGCCGGATTTGAGGTAGGTTGGCTCTTATTTGTAGGGAATGCGTCGTGCGACTGGCCGATAATACACCAGGATGTCACTCATTTGTGGGGCTGGCGATGCATGAACGTGTTGCGGTATCATACACGTTTGCGCCATTCGCACGGCGGTCGGCAAGCTATGTTGAAACGTTGCTTCCCAGGCACCTCGTAGGCGAGGAAAGGAAGTCACTATGTTGAACAACTTTGCCATACCAAAACTGAATATGAAGGTTCCGGAGCCGGCGCAGCCAGACTATGACCTGAAACAGGCTGTGCAGGGCAACAAGTGGACCGGCTTCTGGCGGCTGATGACCGGTTTTCACCGCACCTATCTCGGTGCGACGGTGAGCCTGGGATTGGCGGCGACCGCGAATACGGCCACCTATCTGCTGCTGCGTTATTTTATTGACGACTATCTGGGCGCAGAGACACGAACGGTCTCGCTCTGGCTGATCCTGAGCGGCTTTCTGGGTCTGGCGCTGGCGCAGGGCTTCTTTACTTTCAGAAGCCGGACGCTGGCGGCGCGTACAGCCGAAGGGGTTACCGTGCGGTTGCGCAACTATATGTTCGACCATATCCAGCGGCTACCCTTTCACTTTCACGACCAGAACCAGACGGGTGAGCTGCTCCAGCGGGCGACGTCGGACGTGGACGCCATCCGCCGGCTCTTTGCCGACCGGATCATCGAGAGTGGGCGTGTGTTGTTGCTCTTTGTCATCAACTTTAGCGCCATCCTCTATTTGAACTGGCAGCTAGGGCTGATTTCGGTAGTCATCGTGCCGGTGATTACAGTAGTTTCGGCCTTCTTCTTCAAACGCGTATCGAAACGGTATGAACAGTTTCAAGAGGCCGAGGCACAGCTTTCGACCACCTTACAAGAGAACCTGACCGGTGTACGGGTGGTGAAAGCTTTTGCCCGCCAGGATTTCGAAGAGAAGAAGTTCGATGAGATCAACTGGGAGAAGTACCAGCGCGGCCGCCGTCTCCTGATCATGCACTCGACCTTCTGGCCGGTGACCGACCTGATCTGCGGCGCACAGATGTTGGCCGGCTTTGCTATCGGTGCGCTCATGGCGATCAATGGGACGATCAGCGTCGGCACCTATCTGGCCTATTCTGGCCTGGTCATCTGGATCATCTGGCCCATGCGCAACCTGGGCCGCTTGATTGTCCACACAGCTGAAGGGTTGGTCTCGTTCGAGCGTGTGGCGAAGATCATCCGCGAGGAGCGCGA
>QEUW01000494.1 GCA_003577005.1 Chloroflexota bacterium
GCGATAGCGGATGTTGGCGCGCCGCGCCTGAAAGTCACGGAAGAGCGAACACGAGCTGACCTCCAGCCACTCATTGCAGCCGCCGGCCCACACCTCCAGATCGTACTTAATCGCCGCCACAAACGAGAGATCGCCGGTGGCGATGGCGACGCGGCGGTAGGGCAGACCCAGCCGCTCCAACAGCACCTCGGCGTTCTGGGTCAGCGACTCCAATTCGTCGCGCCCGGTGTGGGGTTCGACAAATTTAACCATTTCCACCTTCTGAAATTGATGGACGCGCTTGATCCCGCGCACGTCCTTGCCCGCCGCCACCTTTTCGCGGCGAAAGCAAGGCGTCGAGGCGACCAGATAGATCGGCAGCTTGCCAGGCGGGATGATCTCATCGCGGTAGATGTTGGTCACCGGCACCTCGGCAGTGGGGATGAACCAGAAATCTTCCTCGGCATCTCGATAGAGCACATCGCCAAACTTGGGCAGATTGCCCGTGCCCACCATCACATCGGTGCGGACCATGTGGGGCGGGTAGACTTCCTCATAACCGTGCTCATGGATGTGGACATCGAGAAACCAGTTGGTTAGCGCACGCTGGAGCATCGCCCCCGCACCCTTGAGCAAATAAAAACGGCTGCCGGCCAGTTTCACCCCGCGCTCGATGTCGATGATGCCGAGCCGTTCGCCCAGATCCCAGTGCGGCAGGGGAATAAAGTCATATTCTGGTAATTCACCCCACGTCTTTACGACTGTATTCCCGCTTTCATCGGGCGCTACCGGTACGTCATCTTCGGGCAGGTTGGGGATGCGCAGCATGGCATCCTCGAATTCGGCTTCGACCTGGCGCAAGCGCTGGTCCAGGGCGTCGATCTCGGTGCCGATCTCGCTCATGCGGCTCTTGAGCGCATTGGCTTCTTCCGTCTTTTTCTCGCGGAAAAACTCGCCCACCCGCTTCGAGCCGGCATTGCGCTCCGCCCGCAGCGCCTCCACTCTGGTGAGCAATTCACGGCGCTCCTCGTCCAATTCCAGCGCTCGCTCCCACGGCGCATCCTCGGCGTTCAACTTGCGCATCGCCTCGGCCAGCGCCGCTCGATTCTCCCGCATCCACCGTATATCTAACATAGCTTCCTCCTGTCCCTTTTGCCCATGAACGCTCAAGCTCCCCCATCATTAACCATTGACAATTGACAATTCACCATTGACAATTAAAAATCCCCTCGCCTAAATACAGGACGAAGGGATTCGTGGTGCCACCTGACTTTGCGGAAGTGCGCTCCCGCCTCATTACCCGGTAACGGTGTCGACCGCCCGGCCATTGCCTGCCGGGGACTCACGCGGTGCTGGCGAGTGCGCCCCTGTTGCCTTGCACCAGCCGGCAACTCTCTGGAAGGGGGTGGCATTTCGCCGTGGCCGCGCTCACTGTCTTTGCGCTGTTCGATTGGAGGGGAGTGTACCATGATAGAGCGCCCCTGTCAAGCAGATGGCAAGTTCCGCGAGTTCCCGCGAGTTCTAAATTTGGGATTACTGGTTTGTAGCTCACCCTGTTTGACAGCCACGCCCTTTGGCGATACACTAAACGTTGTCAGTATATCGTAAACTCGACCGCTTCCTGATTGCCCGGGATTCGAGTAGCGGTTGTGCGGTGGCGTCGGGCCGGTCTTAACGGTGATTCGTACTTACATCCTCTGCTGAGTCCCCAGCAGCAGAGCCGCCTACCAGCAGCGATGGTGCGGCCCTTCTGGAACGTTCGGCCCTCGGCAAGGATGTTGCCGGGGGTCTTTTTGTCCCTACCCTTGTGGATTCACCGGAACGTAGCAGTTGCGCTTCTGAGCAGAAAGGAGCAGGCAAGCGTTGTTCCATCCCGCATACTGGCCCTTCACCCCCGAACGTTTGAGCGCCATACTGGACCCGGAGACGCTGGCCGTTATCCAGACCGGGTCGGTGGCGCGCATGGGTGCGGCGTTGAGCATCCTCGACGCCAACGCAACTGCTCCCGGCGCTGAGCGAGTGGACCCGATTGATCTGAGCAGCCGCTTCGCTCCGTTTTGCGCGCTGCTGCGCAACGAGGAGCGAGTGCGTGGCGGCAACCGCGCCTGTGAACAGTGTGACGCTGACATCGCCCGCAAGGCGTTGAGCCAGGAGCGCCATCTGGCGTACAAGCCCTACACCTGCCATATCGGCGTGCTCGACGCTCGCCATATTGTGACGGTGCACGGCCATCCGGTGGCTGTCCTCTTTGCCGGCCAGTTTCGGCCTGAAGGGGGTGTGGAGGCCATCCAGCGTAATGTTGCCTTGCTTGGCAGTGGACGCTACAAAGAGATCATCCCCCTCGATGAAAGCGTGCGGCGAGATCTGCATCTACGCGCCGCCGAATTGCAACCCAAACCACCCGATTTTGAGCGCAGGCTTCAGCGCGAGGCCGAGTACATCAGCCGGCTGGCGGAAGCACAGTTTGATTCGATCAAGACGCGCTGGGAACAGGCCTTTCTCGACCGGCTCCGCAGCACTCGCCCACTCGACCAGGTCGATGACATACAGCAGGTGCGCACGCTGGCTGTAACGTTGCTTGAACAGCTTCGTTCCTTCTGCCGCTGTGATTACGTTGTCTTTTTTGCCAATGTCCAGGAGAACGAAACGGTGCTCATCCCGCTGGCCCAGGCGGGTTTGCCGGCGGGGTCGACGGAGAGGTTGCCCCATTTCAACTGGAAAAAGGCCGGGCTGCTAGAGGATGCACAGCGACCCCCGCGATTGGCTCAGACACAAGCCACGCTGCTGCGCGGCATCCGCGGGGATGGGCGGGCGCTCATCGAGCAGGCGCGCTTTGCCGCACCGGCCACCCTGGGCAAGCTTTACCGCAGCGTGTTGATTTTTGGCCCTTTTGCCGAGGAGATCGATCTGGTCAAAGAGCAACATTTTCTGGCTGAGACCAGCCGTATCATCGGCTGGTTGCTGCTCTCTGAACTCCAACTGTTGAACCTGCAAAAACAGCGCGACCTGTCAGAAAACCGCGTCCGCCTGCTGACCCACCAGCTACGCACCGCCATCACACCCATCGCCACCCATGTGGGGGCGGCCAGGTTGCTGCAAAGTAAGGTCCTGACGCAAGACCAGGCGACCCGCATGATCGCCAACTACCTCAACATTGCACAAGAGATGTGTATCAGTCTGGGGCGGGCGGCTGATATGACGCTCAATTCGCATGTCGTGTTGCTGGAGCGCGACGACCTCAAGCTGGAGCCGTACCCGCTCTCGGTGTTGGTGGCCAACTGTGCCGGCGGCTTTGAGCAGCGCGCCGGTGAACGCCAGCGGCGCATCATGGTCGATGACAATGTTGAACTCTTGCCCACTGCCGAGATCGACGTTGCGCGCTTTACGATTGCCTTTAGCAACCTGATCGAGAACGCTATCAAGTATTCCTATCCCGGCACACGCATTGTCATCCGCGCCGGCGACCGCCAGAACCGCCTCGATCTGGACTATGCCGTGATCGAGGTGCAAGATGACGGTGATGACATTCCTGCCGACCAGGTCGAACGGGTCTTTGAAGCCGGGACGCGCTTGCTGACCGGCGTCAAGATGCGCCAGATCCCCGGTTCGGGGTTGGGGCTGTGGGAGGCGCGCGCCGTGGTCGAGGCGCACGGTGGCCGGATCACGGTGCGGAGCGTTCCCGCTTCCTTTTTCTATCGCCAGAAACGTGCCTATCGCGTCACATTTGCAATTCGGATTCCACTGCAACAGAACCAGTAGGTGGCTGCCCATGTCTGAACAAAAACGCAAGGTTTTGCTGTTGGACGACGACTACGAGAGTATGGCCCCGCTCAAGGATCTGCTGGAGACGATCTATGGCCTTGAGGTCAATCTCTCGGCGGCAAAAGAGATAATCGAGCAACTGCGCCAGGTGCGCTATGACCTGCTCTGTGTGGACATTATGATCCTCCCCAAGAGTCTAAACGGCAACCAGGAAGAGGTGGAAAACATTCATTTTACTGGTGTCCACTGGCAGACGACCGGTCTTGTCTTTCTAGACCGCCTGCGCCGGGGCGATTTTAGCGGCGATGGGCAGGGCACAGCGCCTGACACGCCGGTGATCATCCTTTCGGCCGTCGCCGATGATTCGCTCGTAGATGCCGGTTACCTGGAGGGACCTCGGACGCGCCACCTGGAAAAGCCATTTGATGTTGGCGAATTGATCGATACGATTATGGACTTGATCTCATGAACCTGATCAACGGACCCGCATGATGAACCACACGGAACAATCCACTGACCCGCTGCGCCATGCGGGTCGCTATTTGGGGTTGGTGCAGGCGCTGGAGCACGCCCACCGCCAGATCCGCATGATGGAACAGAGCGGTGACTGGCACATCGAGACGCTTGTGGCGCGCCTGTTGCCCCACATTGCCGATGCGCTGGACGCCGAGCACACCTTTCTCGCCAAAGAGGTGGTGAGCGCGAAGGGCCGGCGCTGGTTGGAATTGATCGCCACCCACCCACAAGTCAATCTGAACGGACGGCGTATAAAGGTTGCGGGCCGGCTGCATTCGCTCCTCGAAGAGCGCCGGTCGCGTGTGATCGAGACGTTGGGCGACGCCCGACCCAGCCCTATCATCGAACTCAAGCACTTTGATGCCACGTCGGCAATTCTCACCTGTCTCCACACCGACGGCTCGACTTACGTTGTCGGCGTCTGCAACCGGCGCAACGCCACCTTTGGTCCCTTTCTAGCCCCCGACCGCAAGACGCTCGAACATATTCTCGACCTGGTGCTCAGCGCCCTGCGCACCGGGGCCCGCCGCAAGTTAGAACTGGAGAGTATCCAGCGCATCAGCGAACGAGTGACCACCGGCGACCTGCGCGATGTCTACCAGCAGATCGTCCACGAGGCTGTGGCCGTCACCCAGACCCTCTATGCCGCCATCTGGCAGGTGAACAAAAACGAAGCGCGGCTCGATTTTGTCGCCGCCCAACATGCCACCGAACCTATCTGGCGACCGCGTGAATCTTCTTTGCTGCTCGACCCCTGGAGCCTCAATGGTTTTGTCGCGCTCTCACAGGTGCCTCACTATGTCACAGATGTGGCGGGTGAAGAACACTACCGGGCCTGGGATGACGCC
Source organism: Chloroflexota bacterium (assembly GCA_003577005.1). Next base: position 5,106 of record QEUW01000494.1, read on the forward strand.
ACGACCGCCGCCTTTTGTGTACCACTTGTTTATCGGAACCATGTCTTGGGCACGCTCTATGTCGCCAGCGCCGCAGCCGAGGGCATCAACCCAGAAGACCGCCGCTTTATCAGCCA
>QEUW01000495.1 GCA_003577005.1 Chloroflexota bacterium
CGCGATGGTCAGGTCGATCCCTTCCAGCGCGACGGTTGCATTGGATTTGCCGGCGTTGAAGGTCATGCCGACGTTGTCAAGATGGACGATGGGTTGGGTCATGGAAGCCATACAAATCCCTTCGATCTGCTCCCAAAATCCGCTGACAGCTACCTCGCAACCGCCTTCCGATTGCGCAGCGCGTAAGCCTCGACCACCACGATCAGCAAATAGAACGCAATCCCCACCAGTGCGCTGGCGATGATCGCCGCCCACAGCCGCTGAGGGCCAGAGATGTAATACTGGTTGAAGTTGAGGATCGCCCCGCCCAGCCCGCTGCGGATGCCCGACGGCAACTCGCCAATGATGGCGCCGACAACGCTGGCCGTCGCCGCAATCTTGAAGGCGGTGAAGATGTACGGCAGCGCAGCGGGAAAGCGCAACTTCCAGAGGATGGCCCATGGTGACGCCGCATACGAACGCATCAGCTCCAGCGCCGCCGGGTCAGGCGATCGCAGCCCGCGCAGGGTGTTGATCGTCACCGGGAAAAAGGTGAGATAGGCCGCAATGACCGCTACCGAAAACCACCCTGCCTTGAGCCAGATAATCACCATGGGCGCGATGGCTAGAATAGGCACCATCTGTGAGGCAACAATATAGGGCATACAGCCCCGTTCCAGCAAATTGAAATGGACGAAAAGCGTCCCCAACAGCAGCCCCAGCGACGCGCCAAGCAGAAAACCGACAATCGCCTCGCGGAAGGTGTAGAGCGCGGCGTTGAAAAGCACCCCGGCCAGGGGCGGCCCCCCGCGGCGCGCCGGGCTGGCGAACGCGCCGGCAATCTCCCAGATGTGGGGCAGATTCAAATCCGACGTGATCTTCCAGCGGAAGGGTGGACTGTGGCTGATCCCAAGCGGATTGGTCTCTGGCCGCCATGGGTCGCCACCCAACCATTTGGCGCCTTCCCAGACCAGCGCAATGAGCAGCAACAGCGCCAGAAACGAGGCGATCTGCCGTACGGTGCGGCGGGCGCGTGCGGTGCTGGCACTGGCCTGCCACGATGTGGCAGCACTGGGGCGGACGGTTGCTTGGATGGTTGTCGTCATGGAACGCCAATCCTAAATCACAGTCGCGTGGGGACACCGGTGCAGGAATTGCCCTGCCCCCTGCTGGCCGAGCCAGCGGTCACCGTTGACAACCGTCCGCCCGCGCAGCAGCACCCGTTCCGGCCAGCCGCGCACGGTCATGCCTTCGTAGACGTTGTAGTCGGTGTTCATGTGGTGCGTCTGTGCGCTGATGGTGTGGCTCTTCTCCGGGTCCCAGATCACGATATCGGCGTCGGAGCCGGGAGCAATTGTACCCTTGCGCGGGTAAAGACCAAAGATTTTGGCCGGGTTGGTGGACATCAACTCTACAAAGCGGTTGGCGCTGAATCGTCCCCCATTGACGCCGTGATGCCACATGACGGCCATGCGGTCTTCGATGCCGGGGACGCCGTTGGGAATTTTGGCAAAGCTCTCCTTGCCGAGCTCCTTGCCCGCCAGCCGCCCGTCCACGCCCCTCTCAAACCAGAAAGGGCAGTGGTCGGTGGAGACGACCTGCACCCCGCCGCTGCGCAACGTCTGCCAGATCGCCTCGGCGTCCTTGGGTGTGCGCATGGGGGGTGAGCAGACAAATTTGGCTCCCTCGAAGCCAGGTTTGCCCAAGTCATCTTCGAAGATGAACAGGTACTGCGTACAGGTCTCGCCCATAACCGGGAAGCCCTTCGCCCGCCCCAGCGCCAACTGTTCCAGCGCCTCGATACAGGTCATGTGGACCACATAGAGGGGTGCGCCGGCCACACCCGCCAGCGCCACGGCCCGCCCGGTCGCCTCGCCTTCTACAGCCGCGGGTCTGGTCCTGGCATGGTAGATAGGCGCCGTCTGCCCTTTGGCAAGCGCTGTAGCGGTCAGTTCGGCAATGACATCACCGTTCTCGGCATGGACCATCGTTAACATACCATGCTCCGCCGCCTTGACCATACTGCGGAAGAGTGTCGTATCGTCTACCTGGAGCACGCCCTTGTAAGCCATAAAGAGCTTGGTGCTGGGGATGCCCTCGTCGATGAGGGCAGGGATCTCGTCCATCACCTCGGGGCGCAGATCGGTGATGGCGACGTGAAAGCCGTAGTCGATGCACGCCTTGCTTTCCGCCTTTTCGTGCCACGTATCGACCCCTTCTTTGAGTGAACCACCCTGAGGTTGGATCGCAAAGTCAATGTGCGTGGTGGTTGCACCAAAGGCCGCCGCCCGATGGCCGGTGAAGAAGTCGTCGGACGAGAGCGTCCCGCCAAAGGGCAGCTCCAGGTGAGTATGCACATCGATACCACCGGGCAGGAGCAACTTGCCCGTGGCGTCGATGACCTCGTGGCCCTCGGTGGGCAAATTGTGGCCAATCAGCGCAACCTGCTCGCCGTCGATGAGCAGATCGGCCTGGACAGTGTCGCTGGCCGTGACGAGTGTGCCGTTTTGAATGAGTGTTCCCATGAGGTCTCCTACCTGATCTCACCCGGCGCTCTGCCGATGTTATCCGTCCTCGCTGAAGTAGTCGGAATCGATCCGCTTCAACTGGTATGTCAACACATTGGTCAACCCAATATCGTAGTCTATCATAAGATCGGCCAGACGCTTCCCGTCAATCAGCACAACTTTGAAATCGATGTTGTTGACATAGGCGCGCGCGTCAGCGGAAAAGCTGGCGGTGGTGATAAAGATCCCCTTGCGCGCCCGCCTGCCCATGAGCGCCCCGACGAACCGCTGGATTTCGGGCCGGCCCACCGAGCTACTGCCATCCCAGCGCTTGGCCTGGATATAGATGGTATCAAGCCCAAGCCGGTCTTCATCGATGATGCCATCGATGCCACCGTCGCCGGTCTGGCCCACAGCGCGGGCCGCTTCGCTGCGCGAGCCGCCGTACCCCATCTTGACCAGTAATTCGACCACCATCCGCTCGAAGAAGGCAGGCGAGCACTTCATCACCTGCGCTAAAAGCTCTTGGGCAAGGTTGTCGCGAATTTCTTGATACGCGTCATCCATGACTTCTTCAGGCGTCTTTGTCGCAGCAGGTTCGACCGTTGCTGCTTCAGACGCATTTGCTTCTGGCTTTGTGTCACGGAATTCGACGAAACTTGGAAATTGCCGCAGAAAATGGATGTCAATACGGGCCGGTTTGCTTGCCAGAACCGACCGGCCCTGTTCTGTGATGCTGTAATAGCCGCGCCGTTGCCGTTCCAACAGGCCAGCGCGCGCCAGGTAAACGTGCGCCCACGAAACTCGGTTGTAAAATTTGGTTTGCCGGTTGCTCGGTATCAGCTCGGTGCGCTCATCTGCTGTTAACTGGAATTCGTCAGCCAGCGACTCCACGGTTTCCGCAATGGAGCGGATTTGTCCATCGGACATATATTCGAGCAAGGGGAGCATGATCGACTGAAAATCGGGCACCGCCATACTGTTTGTTCCTTCAAACTGGGCGTATTCTGGATTATTACTGGCCGGGCCGAGTTCGGCGCCCTCATTGGCAATTGAGCGTTGAGCATTAACCATTGATAACTTTGTGGCTTCTACCCAGGCAAGAGAACAGATTTCAGCTCTTCAAGCCGGTCAGGCGCTGTTTGTTCACTGTACAGAATGTCCGGGCCAAATAGTGTGTGGATTCGGGCGGAGAAGTTCAAGATATCAATCGTGATGATTTCGTGCGTTTCGGGATCAAAGCGCACCCATACATCATCGGCTGCTTCCTCAGCAAGCGCAGGCCGCGGCTTCGCTGTAAAGGTGAACGTCAAAATGTCCGACTGTGGGTCGTACACAGCTGACTTCAGTTGGCGAGACTTTCCATTTTTTTCCATAACAGGCGCCCCTTCGCGTAAACACGACGTGTCAAGTACACCGTACTGACATAGCCACGTACATCATCGCTCTCTGTCACATATTTTACGATAACCACCAAGTGCTTGCCAGCAAAGTCGTCACGGCCACATTCAAGCCGATAAAAGGCGTGGGATCGAGTGTCGCGCGTGCTTTCAAAGACAAGGCCTGGTGACCGGATTGTTATCTGAATGTCTGCGAGATAGCCGCGAATCTCTGGATGGCTGCCAGGTGAGCCATTGCCGGCTTTGTTCTGCCAGGTTTCTGCACTGAGTATAACCGGAATACCTGCGTAGTCTTTCGTTTCGAAGATCATTCAATTGTCGGGCCACGCTGAATCTGGCGTAACTGCTCAGTGACTGCTTCAGGCAGACCCGCAATCTCGGCGAAGGCCAGGATAGGGCTTGGTGGCTCCGCTCGGAGGAGCCACTCGAGGTTGACCCAGAAGCCGGGGATCACTGTGGAGCGGTAGACATCGTTTTCATCGACAATGCCGGCTCGATATCGACCCGTCTCATCGAGCACCCAAAAACTGGCGTTCTCTTTGCCGGGACGTGCATCCACCAGCCAGTATTCGCGCACGCCGGCTGCTTCGTATTCGTCAAACTTGTCGCTGCGGTCACGGTAAACGCTGCTGGCCGAAATCACTTCGACGATCAGATCGGCGGCGCCTTGCAGTTTCTTTTCGGTAAGGCGATCCAGATGCTCGTTGGCAACAAAGAGAATATCGGGTTCGCGCGAGTTACTCTCCGGTGTGATCTTCATCTCATAGGGGGCGATGATCACTTCGCCCAACCGAAAGTGCTGTACAAAGCTGAGCAGCAGCGAGTACAAGAAGCCCACAATCTGCTGATGTCTCATTGTCAGCGGCATAAAGATGATGGCCTCTCCATCCACCCACTCGGCCTGTTTGCTCTCATCGATCTGCGTCAAGAACTCTTCATAGCTCATCCGCAGGTGGATATCGCCAGCCCCATTTTCTTGTTCTGCCACCGTCGTCTCAACTGGTTCGGCTACTGGTGTCTGTGTCAAAGCCATCTCCGCTTACTCCTTTGCGCCGTGAACCAACTCATATAGCCTGCCCGGGCTGAGTGGAATCTCCACGATCTCCAGGTTGTACTCGCGCAGCGCATCTTCCAGCGCCTGGGCAAAGAGCGGCCCCACCGGGATCGCGCCGGCCTCGCCGGCCCCCTTGATGCCCAACGGGTTGAGCGGCGACGGCGTCTCGACATGGTCGGTGGCAATGGGCGGCACAGTGTCCGCTGTGGGCAGCAGATAATCCATAAACGAGGCGTTGAGCAGTTGCCCATCTTCGTTGAAGACCAGTTGTTCGTAGAAAGTCACCCGCCCGCAATCGTGGACGACGACATATTTCTTGATCTCCACCAGCATCGTCTCCGGGTCGACCTCGAGGATCATGGCGTGGACGCCGCTGGCCGTCGCGCCCCGCTCAGGGCCAAAATAGTCGGTGGCCTCCAGCCCCGGCTCTGTTCCTGGCTTGACAGCGCCGCGCATGGGGTTGGCACGCGCCGCCAGATCCCCCAGTTTGATCGCCTTGTCCGGCGAGCCTTTGACGCGCACAACGCCATCCACCAGTTCCAAGTCTTCCGCGGCCACCTCCAGTTCGTCGCTGGCCTTTTGCAGAATCTTCTGGCGCACCCGGACCGCGGCCGCGTGGATGGCGTTGCCCGCCACCACCGCGCCGCGACTGGCAAAGGTCCCGGCGCCCCAGTAGAATTCAGA
>QEUW01000496.1 GCA_003577005.1 Chloroflexota bacterium
ATCTGGTCAGGTTACGGCATTCATGAAGCGACGCTCCCGCTGGAATCTCCTTGTTCTGCTTTCCCCGGCGTACCTGTGGCTGCTACTCTTTGGCTTTGCGCCATTGGGGATCATGCTCTATTTTAGCTTTTTGAGCGATACGCCGCTGAGCGGACGGACAGTCCACTTTACGTTTGACAACTATCTGCGCTATTTTACACGTGGATTTTATAGCCAACTCACCGGGCGCTCGCTGCTCATGGGGTTCTACACGACAGTGGGCTGTCTGATCCTGGGCTACCCGCTGGCGTATGCGCTGGCGAAACGAGTGCAGGGGCGCTGGCAGACGGTGCTCTTTCTACTGATTATCGTGCCCTTTTGGAGCAACTCGCTCATCCGCCTCTACTCGTGGATTATCGTGTTGAGCCGGGGTGGCATCATCAATTACACGTTGGCGCGGTTGGGTTGGCAGGTGGAGTTTGGCGTCCTCTTCACCTATCCGGCGATCATCATTGGGTTGGTCCATGCCTATCTGCCGTACATGGTTTTGACCATCTATGTGGCGTTAGACCGCATCGACGACCGGCTGGTCGAGGCGGCGGCCAGCCTGGGCGCCAGGCCCTGGCGCACGTTTCTACGTGTGGTCTTGCCGCTGAGTATGCCCGGCGTGGTGGCCGGTGTGATCCTGGTCTTTATTCCGGCCATCGGCTCCTTTGTCGAGCCGAGGCTGTTGGGAGGTCCTGCCGGGACCATGCTCGGCACGGTGATCGAGGACCAGTTTGTCCAGGTCTTCAACTGGCCGCTGGGCGCTGCACTCTCGTTTATCCTGCTGCTGATCGTCGCCGCCATCCTGGCGCTCTCGGCCCGGCTCCTCACCCAACGCACCCAACTGTGAAGAGATGACTTCCCATGCCCCGCCCCATTCGTAATTCACAATTCACAATTCACAATTCACAATTGCTGCCCCGTCTCTACATCGCGCTGGCGCTGCTCTTTCTCTACGCTCCCATCCTGGTCATGATGCTTATGGCCTTCAACCGTTCGCAGCTCAACGAGTTACCCTTCCACTTTGACCTGGTCTGGTTCGAGCGGCTGGCGCAAAACCGGCGACTCATCAGCGCGACGCTCAACAGCATCATCCTCGCCGTGCTGACCGCACTCACGGCCACGGCACTGGGGACGATGGCGGCATTGGCGTTGGCTCGCTACACCTTTCGCGGCCGGCAATGGTTGCAGGCGTTGCTCATCCCGCCCATCACCATCCCCTGGCTGATTCTGGCCGTGGCCATGCTGATCATGTTCTTCTGGCTGGGCGTCCCGCGCAGCTTGCTGACCCTCTACCTGGGCCACGTGACCATACAGTTGCCGTACACGATCCTGGTGGTCAGCGCCCGGCTGGCGTTGCCGGGCATTCTGGCGGCCGCGCTCTTTGCTTTTGTCATCTCGTTTGATAATTTTGTCATCTCGTACTTTCTGGCGCCGCCGGGCGTCTCTACGCTACCGGTGGAGATCTACTCGGCCATCCGCACCGGTTTTACCCCGGAGGTCAACGCCATCTCGACCCTTGTCTTTCTCGTCTCGGCAGCCAGCGTGCTATTGGTAGGGCGGGAGATTCCACTCCGCTAGAGTTGATCGCCACCCACGGGGTCGGAGTCTTTCTTGCTATGGAAAGCACGAGACGATGGCCTACACCTGTACACGGGGTGCGGCCGCCAGGTGACCACTCTGGACAAAATATGCGAGATAGGCGCGAATGTGCTCGCTCGTCAGCGGCGGACAGTGAATGCTGCTGCCGGCAAGACCAGCAAGCGTGTTCCGGGCGTCGAACTGGGGGAGGTGTCCCTGTTCGAACAGGTCGGGCAGCGTCTGCGGCTCAGCCGTGGCATGTCCCTTGGCCAGGATGGGGAGCAGCAGGGCCAGCGCGTTGTCCTGGGGCCTGGTCACGCCGGTCTTGAGCCGGGTCTGCCACTCCTTGAGCGGCATTCTCTCCAGTGGATAGCCGAACGATTCGATCCACTCAAACAATTGGCTGAAAGCGAGCGGGTGCGGGTTTACCAGATGAAAGACATTACCTTGCCCGGTGGACCGTTGCGCCAAATGGACGATGGCTTTGCCGACATAGTTCACCGGAGCCAGGGAGACTGAATTCTCCAGGACCGGCCAGGCGCCAAGCTGGATACAGCCCTTGATCGCCCGGCAGAGAAAGTCATCGGGATTGTCCCAGATGCCGGTCTCGCTGTCCCCGATCAGCACGCCGGGCCGGTAGATAAAAGCGGGCAGCCCGCGTGCGCGCGCCTGGGCAATGATCTTTTCGGCCACCCACTTGCTTTGAAAATAGCCCAACAGCAGCCGGTTGCCGTCACCCAGATCATCGGTCTCGTAGCAGACCCGGCCATTGGCATGTTGGCGAGGCTCGAAGACAAAGACGGTTGAGACATAGTGGAGCGGCTTGCATTTGTGTTGGAGGGCCAGCCGGATGATCTCCTGCGTGCCCGTCACATTCGCCGCTTTGAGGGCGCGGTACGATTGCAGAAAATTGACCACTGCCCCATTGTGGTAGATCGCATCGATCTCTTCAGCGAGCTGGTCAAACGTTTGGGACGAGAGCCCCAGGAGCGGCTGGGCAAGATTCCCTACGACAGGGACGATCCGTTCACGATACGAATCATTCCAGAGGGCATTGGTAACCAGCTTGCTTTGCACGCGGTTCAGGGCTGTTTCCGGGTCGGCGCCGCGCACCAGACAGTAGACCGTCGCCTCTGTCTTCTGGAGCAATTCGGCAAGCAAAAATACCCCCAGAAACCCGGTCGCGCCGGTCAGGAAGACCGAACGGGCGGTCGCCGTCTCGCCACAAGGTCCTTGCATCGCGCTGGCGAAGTCGAGCGTGGGGTCGAGCACGGCTTCATGCTGAAGGTCAACCCCAAGCCGTGCCTGCCCTGTTTGCAGCGGCTGTTTTTTTCTCACTGGATGCTGTGTCGTCACAAAACATGCACTCCTGATCGACTTTTGCAGGATTCAAACCCGCAGCGGATAGCGAAAAGTCGCCGCAGCGACTCATAGAGAAACCAGACCGGTGTCGCACAGATTACAGAGGAAGCATCCTCAGGGTCGATTGGAGGGCGGAACCGCATCTGGCGGTGGCTCCTCCTCTTCTGTGTGGTCTGTGAAGATGTTGTTGCGTATGCCAAAAATGTTCTGTGGGTCCAGCGCTTGTTTGGTCTGTCTCAGCAGTTCGATGCTCGTTGGCGAGAGGATCTGGGTCAGAAATGCCTGGCGAATCTTTCCTACCCCATGATGATGTGAAATAGAACCGCCGGCGGCCATGATCGTCTCACGGAGCGAATGCTCGATCTCATGCAGCACGGCGTCGGGCCGCTCAACCTCTTTGGCATAAAAGCCGTAGGTAAAGTAGATACAGACACCTGTGTGGTAGCACTGCGTGATCCGGTAGGAGATGTACGGTTTGCCTGGCAACTGGTAGTTCTTGTGCTGCTCCTCTACCTGTTGCGTCACAGCAGCACAGACGTCCTCTATCTTGCTCCAGGGTACAGTCGTCTCAAACGTTTCACCGATGATGTGGTATTGGAGCAGAAAGTCACGGATATAAGCGATGGCAAAGGTAAGCATGTAGCCGCGCTTGCCGTGGCCTTCACCGGCGGCCAGCCCACCATGTTTTTTGGCCAGTGCATAGATACCTTTGGCCTGGTGCGCTACTTCGGCTTTGGTGCCCTCCATCACAATCGTCGCCGCCGCCAGGCGGTAGGGGTCAAAGCCTTTGACCCGCAGCAGGTAGAATTTCTCGACCCGGCGGACCAATGATTTCAGAAAACTGGGGCGAGGGCGCAAGGCGCTGCCAAAGCGAAATTGAAAATTGTCCACCAGGCGCACGCTCGCCGGGGTAAGCCCTGCCCGCGTTAGTTCGTACAAGAATTGAACCCCCGCTTTGAAATCGGGGAAGACGATGGACCCATAGCGTTTGGTTTCGGGCAGGCGATGGACGCGGATGATCGCCTTGGTGATCAGCCCGAGATTGCCTTCGTTGCCAAAAAGCAGCTTGTTGGGTTGCATCCCCATCGAAATGCGCGGCATTGGCATAGCCTGTTCGAGGATCCCTTTGGGCGTCACCAGGTTTACTGATTCGACAATGTCTTCGATATTGCCGTAGCGGTTCTTTTTCATCCCGCTGGCATTGGTGGCGATCCACCCGCCGAGCGTCGAGAGTTCGACGCTATCGGGTTCATGACCACAGAGCAAGCCTTCTTTGGCAAGCTGCCGTTCCAATTCGCTGCCGGTGATACCGGCCTGGACACAGGCGCGCAAATTTTCCTTATCGATCCATTCAATCCGATTCATGCGCCGCATATCCACCGAGACGATCATCCGCCGTTCGTGGGGGGGTAATTTGAGCGCGCTGCTGACATTGGTTCCCCCGCCGTAAGGCACCAGGCAAACGTTGTGTTCCTTGGCCAGTTCTACCAGCCGCACTGCATCCGCTTCGGATTCGCAAAAGAAAACGAGATCCACCGTGCGTTCGAGCCGGCCATAGAGCACCCGATAGACCTCGTCGGCTGTGGTCTGCCCATGGCTATGAGTGAGCCGCTGTTGTGGATCAAAGGTGTATTGGGTTGATCCAAAATTCTCTTGTAGGGCCTGGTAGAACGGTTCGTTGATGACTGGTTCATCGATCGGCTTCTCGGCACATTCGGCCTTTACATCTTGCGGATCAATACTGACGCCCAGCATCGATTCGACAAAATGAAAAAACTCGGGCATGACTGTGCCTGACAACTCATAGCGCTCCCCCGTCACCCGGACAGTGCGGTCGGGCTGGAGCACCAGAGCGGTGTCTTTGAATCCCCACTTATGACTGTGTACAATGTTCTGCTTGTCTGAAGTCATTGGCCCTCAGCTAGTACGTTTATTAAATAGCGGGAATGCCCCTCGACATGGGAGGTAACTCCGTGTCAACGTGGCGGCTAAGTTATCGTTCGGCGCTCTGAATCTGGTCGAGGACTGTCTGAGCCAGCCCGGGCAGCCGGGCCAATGGCGCTATTCTATCTGACCACTGGACTGCCACCCAAAAAAGGCTGGCGACCACAGGATCTCGCAATATCTTCTGTTAGAGACCCGTATTGTGCGCTTCCCCTATATAATAGCGGGCGCCCAGCATGATCGACAAATTGCCGATCATCCTCTCGACCGTTGCGGGGTGGGGCTTGAATTAACGAAAGTTGGGCACTGCTTTGCACGCTCGGGATAAAATACTCGAACAGTCCCCATTCATGCAAAACGGTGCAACAGTTACTGCCGTGGTCCCGCCACCCGGCGGAAGCTCGCTCCGCCAAAAGGCGGAGACAACTGCTCCCCATAAAGCATTATCACCGTTCCATCCTCCGCCCCAGGCAAAAACGCTGTTTTTCCGCTAAAGTGCGAGTGGGAAAACCAAATTCAACAGACAACAAACGATATAAAAGAAAGGGGATTCACATGAACACATCACAAGTACTCAACCCCACCACAACAGCACAGGGTATGCGGGCCAAGGAGGACCGACGCTGGATGCGTTGGCTTTTGTGGATCACCGGCGGCATTGTCGCCCTCATCATCATTGGAGTCCTCGCACTGATGATGTATATGAACTATGTCCCGGCCAACCTGGACACCTCGACCACGTTGGCCTCGGAACAGGGCTTCTATCGCATCAGTTACCAGAGTGCGCTCGAGCCTATCACGATCAACCAACTCCATTCATGGACGCTCCACGTCGAGACGTCAGACGGCCAACCCGTCGTTGACGCCACAATTCATGTGGATGGCGACATGCCCCAACACGGCCACGGTCTGCCGACCCGGCCTCAAGTGACGCAGAACCTGGGCAATGGGGATTATCTGGTCGAAGGGCTCAAGTTTCACATGCACGGCTGGTGGATCGTCGAGTTTGATATCACCTCTGGCGGCGAGACCGACCATGTGGCCTTCAATCTGCTGCTGAACTAAAAGCAGGAACACAGAGGGCGCTGAGGAAACACAGAGAACACCGAGAGTCTCTCTGTGCCCTCCGTGTCTCCTCGGTGTTCTCTGTGTCACTGCTGTTCCTCACTTTTCGACGAAAGGAAGGTTCCCCATGAAGAGTCGCACGAAGGTCGTCGGCGCGCTCGTTCTGTTGGTAGTGTTGGCCGGTGCAACCACTTTCATGCTGTGGCCGCGCTCGCCCTGGACGCAAGAGGAAGTCTCGATCCTGCGCGCGCTGTGGATCGGCAGCCTGGCGCCGCTCCCGCCCGACCCGTCGAACCAATATGCCGATGACCCGCGCGCCGTTGCGCTTGGCCATCAACTCTTTTTTGACACCCGTTTCAGCGCCGACGGCCAGGTTGCGTGTGGAACCTGCCACCTGCCGGGTGACCAATTCCAGGATGG
>QEUW01000497.1 GCA_003577005.1 Chloroflexota bacterium
GCCAACCTGGTCTACAACCCGCCCAACCGCTGGGGGGAACTGCCCTTTGCCGGCCGCAGCTTTGACCTTACCTGGTGTTGGGCCGCGCTCTGGTACATCCAGGATCCGGCCGGTCTGTTGGCCGAACTGGCCCGCACCAGCCGCAAGTTGGTCTTTGTCGCCATGCCCAACAATTTTCAGGTCGGTTACTGGCTGCGCAAGCTGGTCATCGACCGCGAGTTCTTTGCTCACCACGACGAAAGCTGGACCGACATCGGCCGCATTCGCCGCATTTTGGAGGCCAACGGCGTCCAGATCATCGACCAGGGCGTGCTCGATGTCCCGCCTTGGCCCGATACCGTCATGCCGGCCAACGAGGTGCTCAAGCGGCTGGGCATCCGCAGCAAACAACTGGAGGAGCAGTTCACCGGCGACGGCTGGCGTTGGAGCACCATGGCCTACTACCTGGGTCAAGAGCCGGATCTCTACGAGCGCGTGATGAAGTACGCCTGGCTCGACCGCGCCCCATTGCCGTGGCAGGTCAAGGCGATCTGGGCGCATCATCGCTATCTTTTGGGCCGGGTGCGGGAGTAGGTTGGTAATTAGTTCAACGCGACCAGCTCCAGGTTGATCAGCCACAGGTGCAACAATGTAGCGAGCACCAATAACACCTTGAACCAAAAGTGTTGCGTCTTGTGGCGGAACCAAAACATGCCTGCCCAGCCACCGATAAAGCCACCCGCAAACGCCAGCCCGTGGAGCCACAATTCGGGCACGCGCCAGCCCTTGCGTTGTGCTTGAAATTTGTCAAACCAGTAGTACCCAAAAGTGACAACTGTCAGCGCCAACAGCCACGCCTGGTACCAGGCCAGGTTTGCGCCAAACAAGATCCAGAGACCTACGCCAATCATCAACACGGTGAAGAACAGATGGAGGCCACAGCCGCCGCGCATGATGGTTCGCCCTCGCTTTTTGATGGCCTAAAGATGGGATGAATTGGATTCTGAAGCGCGCTCATCTCAGGTGCGACGCACTTTGGAAGTGCGTCGCACCTGGCTGGCGCATCAGTTAGGTTTGAGAACTTTGCTTTTTCGCCGCCCGATATTCTTCCCACATGGCCGGAGTGGGCGGATAATACTTGCCTGGTGCCACGCCCTCGGCCTGGATCTTTTCCTTGATGTATGCCTCAACCCCTTCATGGTCTTCGCAGATCGCCACACATTCTTCGGCAAACCACGACGGCACCACGACCACACCATCGCCGTCGCCCACCAGCACATCGCCGGGCCGCACCAGCGCACCGCCGCACTGGATGTCCACATTCTCTTCGGCTGGGATGCCCCACGGCGCCGAGGCGTAGGGTGTGCGCGCCTGGGCGTAGATGATCAACCCGTAGCCCTCGTCTTCCATCACATCCAGGTCGCGGATGGCGCCGTCGGTGACGATGCCATCGGCGCGGTTCATCTTGAGTTGCAGCGCCTTGACATCGCCAAAGATACACGAACGGGCATTGCCCATGATGTCGGCTACGAGCACATCGCCGGGGCCGCAGCGGGCCATGGCGCGATATTCGGGTGCGTCGGCGCCAAGCTGCGTTTCCGCCAGCAGATCGGGGCGTGGCGGTAGAAAACGCAACGTGCGGGCGCGGGCAGCCAGCCGCTTGCCGGGCGTCCACAGATGGACGTTTTCCATAAAAGGCAGCGGCACGCCCGCGTCCTTGACCACGTGGTTCCAGATAGTGGCGACGGGCAGTTTCTTGAAGCGATCCAGAATCTCCTGCGGCACATGGACGGGGGCGTACGAGCGGTCGGGCATAGTTATTCTCCTGCGTGATTGGGTTGGGTGTTAACTGACTTCTGTTGTACCGGCGATGCCATCTAGCGTCAAGATCAACTGGTTTAGAACATCGCGCCCCAGGATCGCTTCCGCTCCTGGCTTTGCGGCCACTGCCCGGATCCCCGGCATCCGATGAGGGCCGATCTGCACCTCAAGCAAGTAGAGATTTACGGATAAGGTGTGACCTGTGATGCCATATAGTTGGCGCGTCTCCAGATAAACGGCTCCAATTTCCATCAAAATATCGATAGGCAGGATACATGCATCTGCACCGGTATCGATTAGAGCGGTCAAAAGCATCTCGCTCCGCCGCCGAATGGTGACTTCAACGACAGGCGCGCCAGGTTGGTAATTGCTGTCGTAAGAGAAAGAGATGCTCATTGTGTTCTTTGCACCAGGCGTGGAGAGCGAAAGTAGAGTGGTGGCGGCAATACTGGTTGCACTTGTCGAATCAGTACGATCTCGTCTGGGTAGTTCATTTGAATACGTTCGACGAGTCGAACCTCATCTGGATCGCAATCAACGACCTGGCCTTGGTAGATGGCAACGTATTCGCCCAAATGCTTGGTGACCAGTTTGCCATGCATTTTACCAAAGGCCTCTTCTTCCTTTTGCATCAGGGGCTGTCGTGGGTCCTGGTAAAAAGGCGACGCTGCCTCTTCAACTTTTTGCTCCCCCCCGTTAGCATCATGGACCTGCAACGAGCGGACAAAATCCAGTGAAGAGAGCAATTCCGCCAACAGGCCGGCCTTCTGGTCGTCTGCCACCTCGATGATGATCTGTCGCAAGGATGCACCTCCTGAAACTCCATCTTCCATGGATACTGCCAAATTATACCACGTTGGCCGGGATCATCCCATCAGATGGAACATGTAGGGTGCGTCCAGGATTGGGTGCAGTGGGCAAGATGGCATCTTGCCCTACATGCTTTCGCCCGCGCAGAGGCTGGACAGATACCACTTTTGATGCAAAAATAAAAAAGGGGAGGATTCATCATGCAACACAGCGGGCTACGTTTTCTACTGCCATACATGCGACCCTACCGCGGATTGCTGGCGTTGGGCACCCTCTACGCCATGATCGGCGCTGGCGCACAGGCCTTTAGCCCCACCTGGCTCGGTTGGGGCATCGATGCGCTGACGAGGGGCGTCACCGGGCGCACATTGCTGGTCTACGCCCTGGGTTTGATCGGGCTTTCCATGATCCTGGCGGTCTTTCGCTATCTTTTGCGGATGCTCACCGGCGAGATTGCCGCCGGCGTCTCCTATCAGATGAGCCAGGACCTTTTTCACCGGCTCCTGCTCTTCGACCGTGAGACGCGCCAGCAATATGGCACCGGTGATCTGCTTTCGCGCGCCACCAGCGATTTTACCTACATCTGGCGTTTTTATTCAGCCGGTTTCCAGATGTCGATCCATGCCCTCTTTTTGCTGCTCATCGGCTGTGGGCTCATGGCGCTCACCAGCCCGTCGTTGGCGGGCCTGGTCATCGTGGCGTTGAGCATCAGCGTGGTCGCCCAGGTGCGGCTGGGCTCGATCCTCGAACGTTCGTTTGCTGTGGTGCAACAGGAGATGGCGCGGCTCTCTGGCTTTGTCCAGGAGCATCTCAACGCGGCGCGGATGTTGAGCGCCTATGCACAGGAGACAGCTGTGGGCGCCGCCTTTCGTGACGCCAACCGCACCTATGTACAGCGCAACCTGACCTTTGTCTTACAGTCGGGCGCCATCTCGCCCATCCCCAGCATTGTCGTGCGGTTGACGGCGGCGGCGGTCATCTTTATCGGCGGCATGATGATCATCGGCAACCAGTTGACCGTCGGGCAGTATGTGCAATTTATCGTCTATCTGGGTCTGCTCAACAGCGCCACCCGGCAGATCACCGGCGCTTTTGAGCGGCTGCAACAGGGGAGTGCGGCGGCGGCGCGCATCGGCGAGGTGCTTCACCGCTGGCCCAAGATCGCAGACAGCGCCGCTGCCGTTGACATCAACTTCAAGGGAGATATTCACTTTGAAAATGTAGGCGTCTGGGCCGATGACCAGGACCGCTGGGTGTTGCGCCACATCGACCTGGACATCCCCGTGGGCACGACCCTGGGCATCGTCGGGCCGACCGGTTCGGGTAAGAGCATGTTGATCAGCCTGTTGGGGCGTATCCACGACCCTGACGAGGGGCGCATCACCATCGATGGACACGATCTGCGCCAGGTCAAATTGTCAGCGTTGCGCCACGCTGTGGTCTATGTGCCGCAAGAGTCGCTGCTCTTTAGTATGCCCTTGCGCGGCAATATTGCGCTGGGGCAGCCCGACACGTCCGACCCGCAGATCCACCGGGCGATGGAGCAGGCGCGGCTGAGCAAGGACCTGCCCCAACTTCCTAAAGGGCTGGAGAGCGTGGTGGGCGAGCGCGGCGCCACCCTCTCCGGCGGGCAGAAGCAGCGGGCGTCGCTGGCGCGGGCGCTGGTGCGCGAGCCCAAGGTGCTGATCCTCGATGATGCGCTGGCAAGTGTGGATATGAAGACCGCCGCCGAAATCATCAATGCGCTGCGCGCCGAAGCCGAGCGTCGCACCTGCATCATCGTCAGCCAACGGATGAGCGCGGTCGAGCACGCCGACCAAATCATCGTGCTCGATGAAGGCCAGATCGTCGAACAGGGGAACCACGCCGAACTGATGACGTTGGACGGTCGCTACGCCGAAATGTATCACCGGGAAGTCCAACAGGCCGCGGAGGTATTGACCGATGGCGCAGAGTAAAGCCTTGCCTAAACAAAGTGAAGCCTCTGCCCAAGAGCGGACGAACGAGCCCGCTGGCGGGACAGCCACTGCAGCGAGCGCCGAGGAATTGAACCAGGATAGGGCGCTCTTCATCCTGCTGGGGCGGGCGCTGGCGCCCTACTGGCGCTGGACGGCGCTGGCGCTGGTGCTCATGCTGGGCGTAGCGGCGACTAACGTCGTGCCACCCTATCTGCTCCAACAGGCCATCGACGGTCCCATCCGCCAGGGCAATATCGGCGCGCTCTGGTGGATCACACTGCTCTACGGCACCACTGCCGTCGCCAGCATCATCTTGACTTTTGCCTTTACCTATTTTCTCCAGAAGGGGGCGCAACAGGCGCTGGCCGACATCCGCACGCGGCTCTTTGACCATATCCTCAAGCAGGACCACGGTTTTCTCACCCGCACGCCCACCGGGGAACTGGTGGCGCGGCTGACCAGCGATATCGACAGCCTCAATGCTGTGCTCTCCAACAGCATCGTCGTCATTTTGGTGGAAGGGGTGACACTCATCGTCATTGTGGTGGTGATGTTCGCCACCAACTGGCGGTTGGCGCTGATTGCGCTGGTGGTGCTGCCGGTCGTCGCCATCGTCACCCGCTACTTTCGCCAGCG
>QEUW01000498.1 GCA_003577005.1 Chloroflexota bacterium
ATGAGCGGCAACGAAAAGGACGAGATCATGCGCGCCTTTGCCGCCCAGGAGTATGATGTGTTGGTGAGCACCAGCGTCATCGAAGTCGGCATCGATGTGCCCAATGCCTCGCTCATCCTCATTGAAGATGCCGAGCGTTTTGGGTTGGCGCAGTTGCACCAGTTCCGCGGGCGCGTGGGGCGCGGCGAACACCAGAGCTATTGTGCGCTCATCAGCCGCGCCGACCAGCCCGATGCGCTGGCCCGGCTCGAGGCGCTGGTGGCTAGCAACGATGGCTTTGCGCTGGCTGAGAAGGATCTCGAACTGCGTGGCCCCGGCGACTTCCTTGGCACCCGCCAGAGTGGTCTGCCCGATCTGCGCGTCGCCCTGCTGAGCGACCTGAACACCTTAACGCTGGCGCGGGAGGCCGCCCAACAGCTCTTTGCCGAAGACCCCGAGTTGAGCCACTATCCACAACTGGCAGAACAGGTGCGCCGCTTCTGGCGCGGTGAGGGTGATATTAGCTAGACGACTTTTCAGTGCAAAATTCGTGCCAAATAGAAATCATGGCGCCTGCGGACTCCGCAGGCGCCATGATATAGTTGGCCGAGTCGTGGCTAACTGATAGATCTTCGTTCACTCTTTCGTTGCCCTGTCGATTTGCAAACGGCCCTTGTCAGCAAGTGTATTGAGCAGCAGATTGTACAGACCAGGGGCATGGAGCCTGAATGCTGTGTATAACAGATTGCGATAGGGCAAGCGCCGGTTCAGCGGGGCAATCGATAGGCTGCGGGTGAGATACTTCTTTGCTTCAGCCTGGTCCCCGACCTTGCCATATTCCTCAGCCAGTTCATAGTAGTTGCGCCCGATGAGGGATCTGATCAGTTTGTGGTAGCGAAAGTCTAGATAGGCATCGATCTGTTCATACATGGCAACCCTGGCCTTTAACACGCTGATGCGGCTGGCCGAGGTGTAGATCCCGCCCCGGTGCTTGCGGTACGCGCTCATCACTGTATCGAGATAGGCGGCATTGCCGTGCTGGGCGAGAAAAATGTGCAACTCCCAATCGCCAATACCTGCGGTCTGGTACCATTCAGGGAAGCTCTGCACAGCGCTGCGCCGAAACATCGTCGAGCCAGTCTGAATGCTGAGTCCCTCTAGAATATCTTCGATTGTCAAGACTGGTTTCTGGCTCTTAGAGATGCGCATTGGGCGACTGCCGTCCTCGTAAAAGACATGCACCGCGTGAAAACAGGTTACAGATTCTGGATGGCGATCCAGAAAGTCTACTTGTTTTTGCAGTTTGTAGGGCGATGTCCAGTAATCATCCCCATCGAGTAGGGCGATATATTGGCTCTGCGCCCTGCACACGGCTGTTGCAAAGGCCTTGTTATTATTCTGGTTTTGCACCGGTAGATCCACGCGGATTTTGTCGGGATACCGGCGCTGAAAGTCAAGAACAATTGCGCGCGTGCGGTCGGTCGAGCAATCTTCAAGGATATTGATCTCATAGACAAAGTCTGTCTGCTGCATCAGGATGCTTTCGATCGCCTGCGCAATGTACTGCTCCTGATTATAGGCAAAGACGATGACCGTCACCTTAGGCTGTAAAACGCTGGGAGCAACCATAATCCTCCACCGTTCCTTTGTCTGGTTCTAGGCCGGCACAGCAGTCAACGCCGCAAATGGGTGCGCATACTCGAGCATCTGCCGGCCAGACGGTACCCCGTTGCGTGACGGGCCCGACTCGCGGTAGGCAAAGCCAGCCTTTACCCGCTCCCCGTTCGCAACGACAAATCGAATGATCTCACAGATCCGGCTGATCTCAGCGGGGCTGATCGACGTCCCATTGGGGAGCGAGAGCACGCGCGTGGCCAAACGCTCGGTATTGGGCAACAACATGCCGGCATGGGGAAAATACGAGCGATAAGGCTCCATGCGATGGCAGCCAGGGTAAAAGTAGCGCCGGGCCAAAATGTTCTCGGCCACCAAGATCTCCTGGAGCTGGTCGCGGCTGACACAGGTGACTTCCCCTTCGACCTCCAGCACAATGTACTGGAAGTTGCACCGTTCTGTCTCGTCATATCTGACCAGATGAACCCCTGGGATATCAGCCAGTTCTCGGCGGTACTGTTCGTAATTACGCCGGTTGGTGGCGATAAACTCCTCCATGCTCTCCAGCGAGGTCAAGCCCATGGCCGCCGACGCCTCGTTGAGCTTGCCGTTTGTCCCGGTGTAGACCACGGTGTCCCAATCCACAAAACCAAAATTTTGCATCAGCCGGACTTTGTGGGCCAGTTCATCATTGTTTGTGACTACCGCGCCCCCCTCAAAGGCGTTCAAGAACTTGGTGGCGTGGAAACTGAACACCTCCGCATCCCCAAAGCTGCCCACCATGCGCCCCTGATACGAACACCCAAACGAGTGCGCCGCATCAAAGAGCAACTTGAGGTTGCGCCGGCGGGCAATGGCCGTCAACGCCTGCACATCACAGGGGCGGCCCCAGAGGTGAACCCCGATGATCCCGGTCGTGCGTGGGGTGATCATCTGCTCGACGCGACCCGGATCGAGGGTGTGAGTGCGCAGATCTACGTCACAAAAGACGGGTGTGATCTCCTGCCACTGAAGGGCGTGTGCGGTCGCAACAAAGGTAAACGAGGGCACAATCACTTCACCGGTCAGGCCGGCAGCGCGAATGGCGATCTCCAGACCGACTGTAGCATTGCAGACAGCGATGCAATGTTTGACCCCAACTGTTTCGGCGATGCGTTGCTCAAACTCTTGCGCATAGGGGCCGTTGTTGGTCAGCCAGCGGCGGTCGAGCAGATCGTTGATCCGTTCGAGCAAACGGGTGCGGTCCCCAATGTTGGGCCGCCCCACATGGAGCTGCTCTTCGAATGCGGGTGAACCGCCGAAGATGGCTAGATCCTGGATAATATGTTTCATGGTTTTCCCTCACCAACAGTCCACCGGCGCACAAGAACGCCTAGTCGCCGGTGGCTACACTCAGACGGCGCCTTTGAACCCGATGTACAGGCCCCGTCCAAAAAACCCTTTTTCGTCATATGTGACGGCAAGACCCGCTTGTTGAAAGGCTCCCATATACTCGTCATGGGTAAACAGGCCCAGTTCATGCCGTTCTGTAAAGTAGGTCACTTCTCTGGGGGTGCCGACCAGGTAGTTGATATCAAACACAGAAACGTTGTGCTCACGCTCGCTGGTGTACATCCAGGCGATCTTCAGCTCTAGTTGATCGACATAATTGGCGGTTAATCTGCCGCCCCAGTAGTTTTCAGGGCTAAACCAAGGTTCGACCAGTAATAGGCCGCCTGTGCGTACATGGTGGGCGAGACAGCCGACTGCCTGGTATAAGCGCGGCACGGTCTTGACGTAGCCTATCGAGCTGAAGAGAGATGCGACGACATCAAACTGTTGGTCCAGCTCGAAGTCCACCATATCCCCTTCGTAGAGGGGAACATCTGGGCAACGCTGGCGCGCCACGGTGAGCAAGTCCGCATTGATATCCAGCCCGGCCACCTGATAGTGGTTGCGCAGCCATTCCAGATGTCTGCCCGTGCCACACCCAACATCGAGCAGGGTGCGCGCCCGAGGGTTGTGTTGTTGGACGACCTCATGGAGTTGCTGTGCTGCCGCCTCATAATCTTTGAAGTGATAGAGAGCATCATAAAATTGCGCTGATTTTGTAAACACGATAGAAAGTTCCTTTCTGTTCTCGGCCATGATGCGCTGGCCGTTTCGACAGCTGGCTCAAGGCCGCCGGTAGGCAGGAAAATAGCCATCCATCTCAGTGGGGTCGACGTTGTGTTGACGGCAGAGCTGCTCGTAGAGCTCCGGCTGATAGATTTGCTTTAACGCACGCAACGGTAATTTCTCTCCGCCAAACCGCTCTTTGAAGTGGGCGATGCCATCTTCCTCGCGCACTCCTCCACCCAGATTGAGGAGGGGAACACCGCGCGACTTTAGCTCGTGGATGCCGTACCACAACAGCGGCGCCGCATGTTGCCGGCCTGTGGGCAAGGAGATATTGAACAAATAGTCCCCACCGTGCGGAGTGTACACAAAGACGGATACCGCCTCTACTGTCCCCGCATTGCCTGCCCCGATGATCAGGAGATTCTCTAAGCTTGTTAGAAACGAGAGCGTCGCATCCGAAAAGTGATAGACGGATGAGGCATTCTTGTCGTGAAAAAAATCGAGATAGTGGTCCAAAAAAAACGTTGTGACCACCGACTTCTCAAGTACAATGTTTTCTTTGAACTGCTCCCAATTTCTCAACTGAGCTCTTCGACTCTTGGCTAGATTGTGGTAAAGCTCCTCAAGGCTGCGGGTTAGGTCGATTAGGTGTACTGCGTTCGATTGATAGCGTTGGGCCGGGTCAAGATAGGTCTCGTTGGCAAAGACCGGATTCAACCCTATGTAGCCACAGACGTAGCCCTGGCGGCGCATAAATCTCTGCCAGTAGACCGGAAACTCGGCACAATCCCCGGTGCCCACAAAACCCGAAAACCCATACGGGTTGACGATATCGATATACTGGCCGATCGGGCGCTCCGCAACCGGGCAGACAATGCGAACATTCTCCATCTCAAACCTATAGAGGTAGGTGTGATACCCTGTGGTCAGGTGCATGGCGTAGCAGTTTTCCCACGTGTGGGCAAAGGCATGCTTGATGCCCTGTAGCGCCGCACGCCATGCGGCCGGATCATCCAGGGCAATACAATCTTCTTTGATCATCGTGTTCCTCTATTCCCCTATCTGTACTGACACATCAGGTTAGATAACGTGCTACAGGTGCGATGCACTTAAAAAGTGCGTTGCACCTCCCGTTAAGCTACTGAACCTCATGGGCCAGCACACCTCTCTGCTAACCAAATTCGCCCGCACGATAGGCTGGGAAATAGGTGGTCGCTCCAATCCTTTTGGTGGCGACGATCTCGGCGTAGCGGGTGCGGTCCAAGATCCGTCCGCAGAAATAGGCGGGCACCGAGCCGGTGGACCAACCCCGTTTGTAAAAGCTCAAGCCATCGCCGCCGTCGCTTTTGACCCCGGCTCCGCCACCCAGATGCAGCCAGCGCAGCTTTTGGTCGGCAAAGTACTCAATTGCCTGCCAGTCCAGCGCATAGGATGCACGCAAGGCATAGCCGTGGTCGTCAAAGGCGGCGAG
>QEUW01000499.1 GCA_003577005.1 Chloroflexota bacterium
GGTGGGCCGACCTCCGGGAGGTGACCGGAGACAACCTGATTTGTCGAGCATTCATCCGGTCACCTCCCGGAGGTCTTATCGAAATGTAACGTTGTCGAAATAGATGGTATTCTGGTCCGATTGCCCGGCGCTGCCAGCACTCTCTGTGAACGGTGGCGACATGAGCATCGGCAGGAAGAGTCTGTTGAGTTGTATGGCACGGTCCGCGTTGGCCCTGTTCTTACTCTATCTGCTTGGTTAAACCCTAGCAGGTAACCAGTGGCAGGAAGATGCCATGCTGCTGGCCCCCTGGTTCTGGCTGGTCAGGTTCATCCTCGGTCTGCTCCCAGGCGCTGCGCCCACCTTTGCCGTTGAAGTGGAAGAGGGCAGCCTGTTCTGTGCCGTTCTTCAGGCGGACCGTCAATTGGCGGCAGGTGCCGGCCCAGCTCCTGTCAGTCTTCCAGACGTAGGTGTAGGTTTGGGTAGCCGGGTCGAACTGCAACTCGCTCCGGCCGGCTGTTACCGTCTCCTCGACCGGGTTGCTGCCACTGCCACCCTCTCCACATGCCACATTCTGCGAGGCAGGATAGCCGCCGGCAAAGATGTCCAGGCCAAAATCACCGCCCAGGCTGAATTTGACGGGGATGGCCTGCCCGGCGTTAACAATGTTGACCGTGGGCAGGTTCTCCACCGGCTGCAAGAAGCCATTCCAGTTGTATTGCACGGCGACGACCATGTTGCTGTCCGTCACGCCGCCGTCGTCATCGCTCACCTAGACGTCATAGCTCCACGACCAGGTGCCGTCGCCGTGATCGGTCACTGTGCCCTTCGTGGCGCTCAAGACAACGGCATCGCCGTCCACATCGCTGACTGTCCCGCTATTGGTTGCGGTCTCACCTTCGTTAGCAGCCACAGTGGCATTGTCGGTGTTGACCGCCGGCGCCGTGTTGGTGACCAATGCTGGACCGCTCGGATCGACAATCGTGCCGTTGGCGGTCAGGTCATCATCACCGCGCAGACCGTCGACCAGATGGAGGATGATGCGGTCGCTCAGGATCTCGGCGCCGGTGGCGCCGTTATAGCCGAACGCATAGAGCATGGCCGGGAATGCCGGATTGGGCCGGCCGTACTTGTAATAGCTATTGATGTCGACCGCATTCTCCAAAAAGAGGATCACGTCGACCGCAGCGCCGGGAGTCAGCCCTTCGATGGTAAAACCCACCAGGCCGATGGGGAAAGAGGCGTCGGGCATATCGTGCAGGAGGGGCACTTCGGTAGCCTCCACCGCGGTCAGGTTGACGCCGTCGGGCGCAGCGACGGTGACATAGGCCCCATTGATCGCATTGGGCAGCGACGTGACATTGGACTGCTCTGCCTCTGGGATATCGTCGTAGTTGCCGTCGCCCCCGTTGGGCGCACTGGCTTCGATGCTGCCGTCGACGCCATCGTTATCCTCGTCCGATGCCTCAAGCTCGAATGCGCCGCTGTCACAGCCATTGACCTGCAGTCGTGCAACGCCGCGCTGGTCAGACGCCAACACGCATTGACCGGCGGGAACAGTGTCAATTGCCGGGCTGCCAAGCAGCAGCGTATGGGTCAAGGTGGGGCCGCCATTGTCGGCCAGCGGGCCGAGCTGCGGGTCGCCGCTGCGACTGCTACCGGCGCTGATGCAGCGCTGTTGGCGATGCCACCCCCCGCGGTGCCCGTCCCAAGGTTATCGCTCAGCGTGCTCTCGACCAGCGTCAGGTTGCCGCTGAATTGAACGGTATGGTCTACGCCGAACTGAAAACGAGCAAGGGAAATTAGATGGCGCTTCAGCCATTCATGGCGCCGACATGCGATGCTATGTCAGCCAATAGTAAGGGCGAGTTGTTTGACTGGTCTCCGAGGTAAACCTATAATTCGAGATGGCAACAAGATATGGAGAGCAACTGGACTTCATTCCTGACCATGCTATCGCCAGGTCGACTTTCTCTCTGTGAGCCGGCAGAAGGCTGTTCACAGACGAACGATGAAGGATCAAAATGGCGCTTGCCCTTTCCCTGCTCGGTGGATTTCACCTGGAACTGGACGGCGAACCCATCACGGCGTTTGAGTCCAACAAAGTACGTGGCCTGTTGGCCTATCTGGCCGTTGAGTCGGAGCCAGATAGCACATCTGCCGGGGGGCGCCCGCTGGACCGCTTTCTCCTGGCTACCTTGCTCTGGCCCGACCATCCTGAATCGAGCGCGCGCACAAACTTGCGCCATGTGCTGCGCCAGCTTCGCCTGACATTGCCTGACCCCGCCGGCGGGCCACCGTTCTTGCTCGTCACCGCACGGACGCTCCAGTTGAACCTACAGGTGGACTTCACGGTCGACACCGCCCGCTTTCAGCAGTTGCTTGATCGCTGCAGCGCGTGTAGTCACCGGGGGCTCGAATCGTGCCCCGAGTGCGTCGAACGCTATCGCCAGGCCGCCGAACTCTACCGCGGGGACTTTTTGGCCGGTCTCTTTCTCCAGGACAGCCAACCCTTTGACGAATGGATGATTTTGCAGCGGGAACGTTTCCATCGCACCGCGTTGGAGATTCTCTTTGCATTGGCCTCCTATTTCGAAGCAAAAGCCGACTGGAGACAGGCGCTCCACTATGCCAGCCGCCAGCTCGAATTAGAACCCTGGCGCGAGGAAGCGCATCGCCAGTTGATGCGTACCCTGGCGCGTAGTGGGGAGCGGACAGCCGCCCTGGCCCAATATGAGCGCTGCCGTACCCTCTTGATGGAGGAGCTGGGTGTCGAGCCCGGTTTCGAAACAACAGCGCTCTACGAGCAGATCCGAAATGAGGGGTTAGGAAGAGAGACGGCCAGCCCAAAGTCAACAGGGCTGGTGGCGACCAGCGAGAAAGATGAGCCGCCCTCCTATCAGGATTGGGGAGAGGCGCCCGCCACCCCCCAGGTTCACGGTCGCCATACAGAACAAGAGACCTTGCATCAATGGTTGCTCACGGAAGGCTGTCGTCTCGTTGCCGTCTTGGGCATTGGCGGGGTAGGTAAGACCACGCTGGTGATCCGAGCGGCAAGGATGCTCCAAAATCAGTTCCAGTTCGTCTTCTGGCGTTCGCTGCTCAACGCGCCGCCGCTCGCCGATATTCTACATCCCTGTCTCCAATTTCTTGCGCGCCAGCGCCTCACCAGGTTTCCCAGCACGCTCAACGAGCAATTGGCAATGCTCTTGGAATTCCTGAGCGCCCACCGTTGTCTGTTGATTCTCGATAATTTTGAAAGCATTCTCGAAGCCGGGCGGGCCGGGCAATATCGGCCCGGCTATGAAGCCTATGGGCAGTTGCTGGCTCTCATTGGAGAACGCCAACACCAAAGCTGCCTGCTCTTGACAAGCCGCGAGCTACCCCGCGGTGTTGAACATCTGGCCGAGGACTTTCCGGCTATCCGCAGCCTGACGTTGGACGGCTTGGAGGCGGAAGCCGGCCAGGAATTGCTCAGAATGCGTGGGCTTGATCCGACAGCACAACTCTCTGCCGAGATCGTTGCCCGCTACTCGGGCAACCCGCTGGCCCTGAAACTCGTGGCCCGGACAATTGCCGAAATCTTTGACGGCGACATCGCAGCATTTCTGGTAGACGAGACCCTCATTTTCGACGATATCCGCACCGTCCTGCAGCAACAGTTCGCCCGCTTAAGCGACCTGGAACGCAAGGTGCTCTTATGGTTTGCCGTTGCGCGCGAGAGCATGTCCGTACAACGCCTGGCGTCCTATCTGCTCCACAAACCGCGTCGCGGCGACCTATTGGAAGCATTCCATGCACTGCAACGGCGCACGCTGCTGGAGCGGACAGATGGCGGCTTCACTCTGCAAAATGTGGTGACAGAATTTGCAACCGATTATCTCATCGAGCAGGTCTGCAACGAGTTCCGCACTGCCGCGCCAAACTTGCTCGAACACCACGCGCTCTTGCAAGCGCAGGGACAAATGGTTGTGCGGCAAACACAGGAGCGTCTGATCCTGCGCCCGATTGTCAAACAACTTGAGCGGGAACTGGGCCGTCACGGCTTTGTACTGCGCTGCCAGGAGCTCCTCGACGCCTTGCGGGCCAGAGCCCCGCTGGCGCCCAGTTATGCCGCTGGCAACATCTTGAATCTGTTGCTCTGCTTGGGCGCCGATCTAACCGGCTTCGACTTTTCCCACCTTGCGGTCTGGCAGGCAGCTCTCTCTGGCATCAATGTCCGTGGCGTCAACTTCACTGCCGCCGATTTGACCAACTCGGTCTTTACCGAGACATTTGGGGTTGTCCATACAGTCGCTTACAGTTCGGATGGCCGTTGGATGGCAGCCGGCACGTGGGATGGTGAGATCCGGCTATGGCGCGCCGCGGATCGGCAACCTGTTCGTGTTTTTCAGGCCCACGATGGGCCGGTGCGAACAATTACCTTTCATCCAGAGGGTGAAACCTTTGCCAGCGGCGGTGATGACTGGACTGTACGACTATGGCGCACAGAAAGTGGCTCACTGCTCCAGACGATGCGTGGTCACCGTGGGTGGGTACGCTCAGTCGCCTTCAGCGCTGACGGCGCCTCCCTCGCCAGCGTCGCGATGGATCACGCCGTTTGTGTCTGGGATGGAAAGGAGGGAAGGCTCCGGCACCTGCTCCGCGAGCATACAGACGCGGTTTGGGGGGTGGCCTTCAGTCCCAACCCGGCAACACGCTCGCTCATGGCGACCTGCAGCGCCGATCACACCATCCGCCTGTGGGATGCAGAGCAGGGTGTGCTGCTCGATACGTTACAGGGTCACGACGATGAAGTCCGTACGCTGGCCTTCAGCCCCGATGGCGCCACGCTGGCCAGTGGGGGTCTTGATAAAGTGCTGAGACTCTGGCAGTTTCAGCCAGAAGCAGGTGACGCCGAACTGCGCCAGACACTTCCTGGCGACGAGATCGCCATCCGTTGTCTCGCCTTTAGTCCCAACGGCCAAACGCTTGCGGTTGGGGGCGCCAGCGCGACCATCCAACTGTGGGATATGGCCAACCGCCAGATCCGCTATACGCTGCACGGCCATCACAAAGGCGTCAACGCTGTGGCGTTTGCCCCCGACAGCGACACCTTCATCACCGGGTCGGACGACCATACCCTTTACAGTTGGAGTTCACGCAGGG
>QEUW01000500.1 GCA_003577005.1 Chloroflexota bacterium
GGTCGAGACAGCGCCGACCATCTGGTCAGAAGTAGTTGCGTCCGGCCACCGTTTTGCCTTTGCTGGAGCCGGTTCTAGTGGTTACGCTGACGAGTGGGTTCTCCTGCAGTATCTCAACGCAGGGGGTGAATTGGGGCGCGGGAGTTCGGTGCGGCCAGAGGCGCTTGCTCGTCTCTTTTCTACCCTCGATCAGGGCCGCTCCACCGGGACGATACCACCTGAAGCAATGACTTATGCCTCGGCCAATGCGGTTTGGGCGGCGCTGGCAGCTGGCCACGTAGAGATGGCAAGTGTGCCGGCGAATGTCTATCTGGGTGAGCGGGCTGCTGGCGCTCCGTTTGCAGTGGCGCCTGTGCCAGGTATCAACGGTGAGGGACGGACGATTGCCGATGTCTATGCATTTATTATCCTTACCGACGATGGCGAACGCCGTACACGGGCACTGGCGCTGATCGATCACCTGCTGGCGCCCGAGGTGCATGGAGCATGGGCGTATGCTGTGGATTGGCTGCCTGTGCGGCCAGAAGCGCTCACGTCATGGCTGGCAAACGACGAGTACACGCTGTTTATACAACCGTTGTTGGAAGAGGCTATCGCATTACCTGGTGAGCGCTCGTTTGCTGATCTATCGCGGCGCCTACAACAGGTAACTACCAGCGTCATGAATGGTGAAATGACACCTGAAGCAGCCGTTACAGCATTCGAGTAACTCTGTTTACCGTATCAGAGACCATGTAGTTGGTTAGATAGTACAACAAGTAAAAAGCTATTTGAAAAGGCTTGGTGCGTTGCACGCGCAGCGTGCGATGCACCTGGGTCGCCGGGTGCTTCAAAGGTGCAACGCACCTTTCAGATGCATCGCACTAGGGTGGCGCCACCTTTTCAAACAGTCTCTAAACAGAGGTAGATTCATGCCCTCTAGCCAGGCCATGATATTGCAAGACCAGGTTTCGTACTGAAACCCGGTCTTGCAATGACAACAAGAAACTTTACTTGATGTCGATCTGGGCGCCTTCGGCCTCAAGTTGTTTTTTGGCGTCCTCGGCCGCGTCTTTGCTGACGGCCTGTAGCACAGGCGCCGGGGCGCTCTCGACCAGTTCCTTGGCTTCCTTAAGACCCAGATTGGTCAGGGCGCGCACAACCTTGATCACATTGATCTTCTTAGCGCCGACATCTTTGAGGATGACATCAAATTCGGTCTGCTCTTCCGCTGGCGCGGCGGCGGCCGCTGCGCCGGGCGCTGCTGCCGCCACTGCCGCGGGGGCTGCGGCGCTGACACCCCACGACTCTTCCAGCAGTTTTACCAGTTCTGCTGCTTCAAGCAGTGTTAACGAATCCAACTGTTCTTTGATCGCCTGCAAATCAGCCATGATGATTTTTCCTTTCAACTACTGTCTAACCGTTCGATTTGATTTTCGATGAACGTACGTTGTGCCCCACTGCCGCCTCACGCGGCTTCTGCCCCACCCTGTTTCTCGACATGGGCGGCAATGACGCGTACCAGGCTGGCCTGGGGTGCGGAGATCATGCGCACAAGGTTACTGGCAGGTGCGTTGATCGCGCCCAAGATCATTGCCAGCGTCTGTTCCTTGGTCGGCAAATCGGAAAGCGCCTCGGCTTGTGCGCTATCCAAGACGGAGGATTCGAGCACGGCGCCGGTGATCTCCATCACTCTGGCGTCGCGTATCCAATCCTTGAGCGCAGTCACACCCTTGCCAATATCCTCACCAATAAAGGCCACGGCATTAGGTCCATTGAGCAAATTCTCCGGTACAGCCCGCCCCAGTTGGGCAAGGGCCAGGCCCAAGAGCGTGTTCTTGACAACCATGTAAGAGCAACCGTGCTCTTTGAGCCGGGCCCGCAGGGCATTGACTTGCGGGACTGTGGCGCCTTTATAGTTGGTAAAGACAACGGCCGAAGAGTTGCTGAGGGCTTCTTTGTAACTCTCAATCAATTCGATCTTCTTGTTGCGTGTAATAGCCAATCGACATCCCTCCCTTCTTCCGAAGATTGATCCCAAACCCAACAAATAACGCCGCCACGGCTAGCGTGGCGGCGTTGGGAACAAAACCAACAGTCAGATGTCCATACCGGACATCTTTCGGTCACACCCATCACTCTGCCTCGGCAGGCTGCACCTGGACGGCGCATTTACGCTTGCACCTGCTGTCTTCAGCCGAAGAACCAAATTTATGCAATTTTGACCATTATAGCCGGTCGGGTGGCCCCAGCCAAATTTATGGCCTGACAGTGACAGTCAGCTTAATTACACCCCTGACTGTCTCAAGTTTGGTCTACCAAAAACCTACCGAAACCATCAAACCTGCCGTTTCTCCCGGATAGATTCAAGCTTGCTACTGGCATCTATTGCCAGCCTAGAGATTGTCGGCCTTCAACGCGCTGGTAGCGGCGAGATCCATCTTTACACCAGGGCCCATTGTGCTGGTAAGGGTTAGACGCTGGATGTAGTTACCCTTGAGCGTAGCTGGTTTGGCTGCAATAATCGCTTCCATCAGGGCAGCCAGGTTCTTGAGTAGCCGGGCTGAGTCAAAGGTGGCCTTGCCGATTGGAACATGAATATTGGATGTCTTATCGACGCGGAATTCGACGCGCCCTTGCCGCGCCTCGTCGATCACGCGTGGCAGATCCTCGGCGTTGACCACGGTACCGGTTTTGGGTGTTGGCATCAGCCCGCGCGGACCGAGGATACGCCCCAGCCGACCCACCACACGCATCATGTCGGGCGTGGCTAACACCACATCGAAATCGGTCCACCCACCCTGGATGCGTTCGGCCAGGTCTTCGGCGCCCACATAGTCCGCTCCGGCTTCCTGCGCCAGCGCGGCTCCTTCGGGACCAGCAAAGACGAGAATGCGGACGGTGCGACCGGTGCCACCGGGGAGCGTGACCACGCCGCGCACCTGTTGGTCGGCATAGCGCGGGTCCACCCCCATGCGCATGTGAACTTCCACCGTCTCGTCAAATTTGGCCGTTGCAGTCTCCTGGACGAGACGAATGGCCTCTTCAGGCGAATAGATTTGCAGCCGGTCCACCTTCGCCTGCACTTCATTGTAACGTTTGCTGTGCTTTGGCATAGTAATTTCCTCTGTGGTAATAGCGGGGCGTGCCCCTCCCACTGTTCATGAAGGACGGAAGTCAACAGGTCGTTACTTCTGTCCCCAGATTTTAGTCAACGACGGTCACGCCCATGCTGCGTGCCGTGCCCTCGACCATACGCATAGCGCTTTCGAGACTGACACCGTTCAAATCTTTGAGTTTGACTTCGGCAATCTCGCGCACCTGCTGGCGGTTGATTTTGCCAACCTTACTCTTATTTGGTTCAGCGCTGCCGCTGGAGATCGAGGCTGCCCTTTTGATCAAGTCTACTGCCGGCGGCGTCTTCGTAATAAAGGTAAACGAGCCATCGGTAAAGATCGTGATCTCCACCGGAATAATCTGGCCGATTTGTGCTTGGGTGCGGGCGTTATATTCCTTGCAAAAGCCCATAATGTTGACACCCTGGGGGCCCAGTGCTGTACCGACGGGCGGGGCAGGGTTAGCCTTCCCGGCGGGCAGCTGTAGCTTAACAACCGCCTTTACTTTTTTTGCCATCGTTTGCTCCTTCTGGCTCTGGTAAACGCTCTTTCTTGGCTTTTGCTCTGTTGTTCCGCATCCACCCAGCGAGGTCTTGCTACACCTGAAGATGTGGAACCATCATCAGGAGCCAGGGCCACGGTTGGCGACCGCAACAAGCTCCCAGAAGCCAGTATTGTCAAGAATTCGTTACGTAAACCGCTCTAGCTGTAAAAAATCAACCTCAACCGGTGTATCACGGTTGAAGAAACTGACCATCACCTTGGCCTTCCCCTTGGCCTCGTCGATCTCCTGCACCTTGCCACTAAATTCAGCAAAGGGCCCATCAATGATGCGTACCTGTTCGCCGATCTGAAAGGTAACTTTGAGACGTGGCTCGTCTGACTCGATCCGCTTGAGGATCTTATCGACCTCTGTGTCGCTGAGCGGCGTGGGCTTGTTTCCCATCCCCACAAAACCGGTTACACCTGGCGTGTTGCGCACCACATACCAACTCTCTTCATCCATGATCATATTGACCAGGACATACCCTTGAAAGAGCCGTCGTTCCACCTCGCGCCGTACACCGCCGCGGATCTCTATCTCCGTAACTGTGGGTACCACCACCTGATGGATGCGGTCAGACATCCCCATCGTTTCGGCACGGTGTTCGATATTCTTCTTAACCTTGTTTTCCATCCCAGAATATGTGTGGATAACATACCACTGGCTGGCATCTTGTTCGTCTTGCTCTTCCGCGTCCAGTTGGGCAGCGATCTCAGCGTCCAACGCGGCAAGTTCTTCGTCGTCCAACTCTGATTTGGGCTGGTAGGACCGAGTTTTGCTATCCATGCCTGTCTCCTTTGTTGCGACAAAAACGACGCAACGAAACAGCTACTGGCAAGGGCAGAAGGCTATTTCTCAAAGTTTTACTCGTCAAAATGCTGTTCATCCAAATACTAGCTAATCATACAGTCTCGCTAGATCACGAGCCGGACCAACATGCCAAACAGAAAATCAATGCCAAAAATCACGAGCGTGGCAATAACCGTCACCACCAGTACGACCCAAGTCAGTCGCAATCCTTCCTCGCGGGTAGGCCACGTGACTTTCGCAATTTCGGCGCGCGTATCCTTGAAATAGCGGATCAGGGCGTTTTCTTCCCGTAGCGAAGCTGATCGTCCCATCATTCTGTCCCTATGCTGAAAACGACCACCGGCTCCATTGTGCCGGTGGTCTGTCGAGGCAGGCGAGGCAGGAATCGAACCCGCAACCTGCGGTTTTGGAGACCGCCGCTCTGCCAATTGAGCTACTCGCCTGTATCGATTTGTGATTTTAGATTTTGGATATTTGTCTAATCCACAACTCTAAAATCACAAATCTAAAATCACTTCAAGATTTCGGTAATGACGCCAGCGCCGACGGTGCGACCGCCTTCGCGGATGGCGAAGCGGCTGCCGGTCTCCAAGGCCACGGGCGAAATCAGCGACACCTT
Organism: Chloroflexota bacterium; assembly: GCA_003577005.1. The sequence goes on from QEUW01000500.1 coordinate 5,069, forward strand.
CATG
>QEUW01000501.1 GCA_003577005.1 Chloroflexota bacterium
CGCATCGAGGGCCATTTGCAGCAGGGGCCGCCGCCGTTTGCCCCCTATGTCTTCCGCGATATTGTCGCCAACCCCTTTGCCATCCAGGTCACCCACGCCATCCTGGGCGATGGCCTATACAACCGTTTCTACAATGGCAACGCCAACACCCCTGGCAGCGGCACGCAGCCCCTCCACGCCGATGGGCCGCATCTCTGGCAAGATCTGACGGTAACGCACCCGCCGGCTACCCTTGTTGTCAACATCTGCCCGGTGGAGACCACCGAAGAGAACGGCGCCACCGAACTCTGGCCCGGCACCCACATGATCCCCATGAACAAACAACATGTTTCGCCCGACATGGAAGCGCAGCGCCGTGAGATAGCGCCGCCGGTGCGCGCCCTCGCCCGCAAAGGCAGCCTACTCATTCGCGATGTGCGGCTCTGGCATCGCGGCGTGCCCAATCACTCCAATGAGATCCGCCACATGATCGCCATGATCCATTGCATCAGTTGGCACCAGCGCCCGGCCAAACTACTCTTCAACACCGGCTGCGAAGAAGCCTTCCCCGCAGGCCCGCTCGACCACAATGTTGAGTTTACGGATAAACCGTTGGAATATCTCTTCACTCGCTTTCCGACGATCATCGAGCAGTAGACCACAGGAGAGGCGCGACGGCTCTCACCAGCTTGCTGCCAGCCTTTCGATCAACGCGACTTCGGATTCGACGCCGAGTTGGCGATAGATGCGCAACGCCTCCGCCAGGGCGCGTTGCGCATCTTCTTCTCGGCCGGCGGCGTGATAGCTTTCGCCCAGGGCGCGCCAGGCCGGCCCCAAAGCCCACGGGTCTTGCAATTCCTCGCCGGCGGCGATTGCCTCTTCGCCAAAACGTTCTGCCTCGCGAAAGCGCCCTTGCGCCCGGCGGATCAGCCCCATCACATAGAGGCAGTAGGGCCGCGCTGCGGCTTCTTCCCGCCGCAGCCCCTGTTGGGCGTAACCCTCGGCTTGATCCAGTGCGCCCAAATAGAAGTAGGCCTCGGCCAGGTTGGCTTCGTTCAACGCCAGCCAGTAAGGGTGGTTGAGTTCGCTGAAAAAGGCGAGTGCGGTCTGGGCCGGCGGCGCCGCTTCGGCATAGCGACGCACAAGCAGGTAGGCGTAAGAGAGGTTCGTATTGGTCACACCCACCGAGCAGACCAGATTCCCAGTCGCAGCATAGTGGCGCCCGGCCGCTTCGAGGTGTTCCACCGCAGCCGATAGGTGGGCATGGCGCGCCTCCAAAATCCCCAGCACTTCGTGGAGTTTCGCCAGCTTGTGGTGGTCGGCGTCGGGGCCCGCCAGGGCCAGGGCGGCGGTATAATGGGCGTGGGCGGCGGCATAGTTGCCGGCGGCGTCCTCGATCTCCCCTTGTAGCACCTCCAGATCAAAACGGGCTAGCGCCACCTCGCTACGCGCCTGGCTGTGATCCCGCAAATAGACCAGGGCGCGCCGCCCAACGGCGGTGTGCAGGCGGATTTCGTGGGTGGCGCGCAACTGCGTTATATCTTCCAAGCTGCGGCGATACTCAGCCAGGGCGTGGTCCGTGTCGCCCAGATCGGCCAGCAGTTCGCCGCGCAGTTCGTGCGCTCGTGCAGCGCTGGGCTGGTGCGGCGCCCACGAAATCCGGTCGAGGACGGCCAGCCCTTTATCGGCGCGCGGCCAGTGCAGCGCCTGCCTGTCCCTGGCGGATCTCCTGCTGGCGATGGGTATACCAGGTCCACAACGCCAGTTCGGGCCGCCCGCCCTGGATATAGTGTACAGCCGCCTGGGTAAAGAGACTGTGTTCGGTGCAAACCACCGCTGCGGCCAGGTGAAGGTCACGTTTGCGCTCCGGCGGCAGTTGTTGGTAGAGCGTCGCGCGCAAAGCAGGGTGAAGCGTCAGCCGGTCAGCGCCAATCGCCTCGACCAGGCCCAGCTCGATCAGCGTGCGGATGGCGCGCTGGCTGGTGCGCCAGGCCGAGCGCGGTGCGCTGCCCTCGAAGACAGACAACTGGTAGAGCAATGCCAGATCGGCCGGGGCCAGATGCTGCCGCAGGCGCGCCACAAACCAGCTAAGCGTCACCGGCGTATTCAGGCGCGTCAAGGTTTCATCGAGGGACGCACCGCTCTTGTGCAGGGCCACAAACAGCCGCAGCAACAGAGGATTTCCACGGGTCATAGCCAGCAGCTTCTCTTGCTGCGCCACGGCCAACCGAATGGCTCCGGTGTGCAAGAAAGCGGTCACCTCGGCGGTTGTAAGCGGTGTCAGGGTAAAAAGACAATCTGGCTCCGGCTCGAACAACAGCCTTTGGCCGGCCAGCAACATGGGCGCGCCGTGGCGCGGCGAACGGATCAAATCTTCAAGAAAACTGCGCACCTGGCTGTGTGCTTCCGACTCTTCGAGCGCATCGGCCAGGAGCAGGTCCACCTCATCGAAACAGAAGAGCGGCGGAGACGGTGCTTTTACCAGAGTGTGGCGCAGAACGGCCAGCGCTTTGGTGATGTCCAGCTCCTGAGGATTGGTGTTGAGAAGCAGCCACAGGTCAGAAGCGCCCTGTTGGTGAAGAAAATAGGCCAGCGCAAAGAGCAACTGGCCCAGGTGGTCACTGGCGCCCCGCCGAAAGGTATACCAAAAGGTGCGACCGGCCGGCCATTGGGCAGCCAGGTGTGCGCCCAGGCTCGTCTTGCCCAGGCCGCTCCCCCCGACCAGGTGGACGACACGGCCGGTGCGCAGAAGCTGTAGCGTCTGAGCAATCATCTCTGTGCGGCCAATCAACGGAGTAGGCGGCGGCTGCTCCAGCCGCAAGGCCGGGCGCAGCAGTTGCACGACCATTTCACCCAGCCGCTCCACCGCCTGTTCCAGGTAGCGGTAGTAGGTGGAACGACCCAGCGCCAGCAGGCGGATCACCTCGTTCTGTTTTGGGCGCGGGTCTTCAAAGTAAGTGAGCAGCAGGAGTGCCTGGCTGTGCGTCTCTGGGTCATAAGGCAGCTGGCAGACAGCCTCCCAGAGCAAGCTTTGAAGCGGCGATTTGGGGCGTTCCTCCCACTGGTGCCAGGTGGCGCGTAGCCGCTCATCCACCTCTTTGCGGCCGGTATGCCCAATCTGCCGGCGCTGGGGCGCCGTGCGCGCAGCTCCAGCAAAGAAGACCGACGCCAGCGGAGAGCGTTTCTCCAACCAGTCGGCCTCATTTATGTGCTCCAGGGTTTGGCGCAATGTCTGCATAAAGCGATCAGGATGGGGGGAAGTTGGCATCGACGATGTGGCTCTAGACATAGCACACCTCTACCGATTTGTGGGCATCACTGAGACAAACTGGCCAAAAGTTGGGACTTTTTTGCACCAGCGGCTGCCGGTTATCCGCTATAATGGGCAATCGTTTGCATCACTGGCTCTATTCACTTCGTCTTGTACAGAAGAGTAGCTTGTACCGAACCGAAACAAAACTTCTATACAAGCAAAAATTCACAATAGGAGATCGTATGCTGCAAGACTCTATCCGGTTTACGGTGTCTTCCGTCTGTCTGGCGCTCACCCTCATCTTGAGTGTGAAGGCGCCACCCCATCCGCTCTATGCCGCATCTGCACAAGGAGCAGCGCCACCCGCCGAATGTCTTTCGGACCGGGGGTATGCCGTCGAGCCAAACCCGGCCGTGGCCGATGCGTGGGTGTTGGTGCTCAATTTCAACCACGCGCCGGCGGCAGATTTCACCACCGGCTGTATCGTCAGCCGCACAGGGCCGGACACGCTCGACTACACGTTGGTCGAGTGCTGGCTGGACAATAACATCCGCCAGGTGGCCGTGGGCGGGGGAGCGGCGCCGTTCGACGGCAATTTCTGGATCAACTGCCCGGCGATTGGTCAAGGGGGCGGCCTCCAATCGAACTTTGATGTCACCGGCCGCGCCCACTTTTCCGGCCCAGGAGACTACACGCTGATGAGCCACCTTGATGCCGGCATCAGTGCTTTTGTCGACATCGACTGGCACGTGGGGTTGGCGAGCCGTTACGGCAAGACCAGCTTTGCCAGCCGCGACAGCCAGCCAAGCGCTCCAGGGCCAATCATCCACCTACTCTCGTTTGTCAGCGAAAAAGTTGGCACGCATATGATCAACGGGAACCCGCTCACGCCGACCGCCGCCGTGGACCCCTTTAACTTCGATTCCGGCCAGTCGATTACCGTCGGGGCGCCAGGGGAGGTCTGGACCCTGTTGGAAGTGATCATCGACCCGGCCGGGAGCTGTTGCCGGTAGCCCACAACCTCCGCAGCCCCGGTACATCCTCCACTGCCGGGGCTGCAATCTCCTTCAGCGTATCTTACCCTCAATCCCCAGCTTGTTCTAAAAAGTGACTAGAGCCGAATCAATTGTCAATTGTCAACAGTCAATTGTCAATTGTTAACGGGTGGCCCCACAGGGCGGTTTCATGTTGCAGAAAGTGGCAATCACGCAGCGAAATTGGCCCGGGATGAACAGGACAACTCATCCGCCAGCCTGGTGCGTTACTCATTCCCCATCCCCAACTCCCAACCAGGGACTTCGCCCTCGTTTTCTGAGACTTTTTCCGTTGAATCGATGCCCGCTGCTCCCTAGAATAGCACCATTGAAATGAGACCGGGAGATTTGATTTGCGGGAACAAACAATGTTATTACAAACCTTTTTCGACCCCAACCTGGCGCACGCTTCTTATTTAGCTGCCTGCCAAGAAACGGGCGCTGCCATCGTCATCGACCCGAACCGAACGGTCGGGCAATATGTCGCGGCGGCGGCTGCCGAAGGCGTCACCATCCTTGCAGTGGCGGAGACGCATATCCACGCCGACTTTGTCTCCGGCGCACGGGAACTGGCCGGGCGGACCGGGGCCACGCTGTACCTCTCTGGCGCGGGGGGTAACGAGTGGCATTACCACTATGCAGCGCAATACCCACACCGTCTGCTGCAAGACGGCGACCACTGGCAGATCGGCGAGCTTGCGTTCCAGGCGCTGCACACGCCGGGACACACGCCCGAGCACATGGCCTATCTGGTGACGGATGGGGTGGCCGCTGCGTTGCCCGTGGGTGTCTTTACCGGCGATTGTATCTTCGTGGGCGATGTGGGCCGGCCTGACCTGTTGGAGACGGCAGTCGGCCTCAAAGGCACCAAGAGCGCCGCGGCGCGTGAATTGTTCTGCTCTATCCAGCGTTTCAAGCAGATGCCAGACTACTTGCAGGTCTGGCCGGCGCATGGCGCAGGCACTGCGTGTGGCAAGACGCTTGGCGCCATGCCGTCGAGTACGGTTGGATACGAGCGGCGCACGAACTGGGCGCTCCAGATCGACGATGAAGCGACCTTCGTAACGCAGGTTCTGAACGGGCAGCCCGAACCACCACGCTACTTTGCGACGATGAAGCGGGTGAACCGGGATGGCCCGCCACTCCTGCCCAAGCTGCCGAACCCGCCGCGCCTCAGTGTGGAGCAGTTGGTTGACCTTCAGCAGGCTGGCGCCACCATCGTGGACACCCGATCCGCGGCCGCGTTCGCCGCCGGACACATCCCCGGCGCCATCAACAACCCGTTTGCTGCTCGCACGTTTACCACCCTGGCCGGTTGGTTCTTGGCGTACGATCAGCCCTTTTATCTGGTCATCGACCCTGGTGACCTGGAGGGAGCCGTTCAGGATCTGGTGCGCATCGGGCTGGACCAGGTGGCCGGCTATTTTCCCACCGAGACCGTTGACCAGTGGTCACAGCGCACCGGCCAACCACTCGGCGTGATTGAACAGGTGAGCGTTGCAGAAGTCGCCGCTGCCATCTGTGCAGGCGAACTGTTGGTCATCGACGTACGCAGCGCCGCCGAATTTACCCAGGGGCATCTGCCCTATGCTCGCAACATTGTGCTCGGCCATGTACTCGAGCGGCTAGATGAGATCCCCGCTGCCCGCCCAGTGGTGCTCCAGTGTAGAAGCGGTTTTCGTTCCAATCTTGCCGCCGGTCTGCTGGCCAGCCGTGGGCGCACCAACATCGTAAACCTCCAGGGTGGCTATCAAGCCTGGCTGGCTGCGCAGTTGCCGGTGGATGGGTAACCAGGTTCGGTTGACATTTCAGCCTACCAGGTGCGATGCACTTGAAAAGTGCGTTGCACCTTCCACGTGCATCGCACCTGGCAGGTGCAACGCACGTGCGCACCCCGGCTGGGTCATGCACTGCTAGACAAATGTCAACAGAACCTAGATAAACAGGTAGACAAGTAAACAGGGAAACAGTGGCCTGTGTCACGACTACCTACCTACCTGGAAACCAATACCTTGTTATCAACAGTGGGCGGACCCTGTCCGCTCATTGAGGATATAAGCTTGTCCACTCAACCGACAGGTTGGGTGAATGAATCGAACAACCGATTTTTATTCAAGAAGGAGAACAACAATGACCATTCGTTTAGGTGATCTGGCCCCCGATTTCACGGCGGAGACCACGCAGGGCGCCATCGACTTCCACGCCTGGAAAGGCGACAGTTGGGCGGTGCTCTTCTCGCACCCGCGCGACTTTACGCCCGTCTGCACGACCGAACTGGG
>QEUW01000502.1 GCA_003577005.1 Chloroflexota bacterium
GCCGGTGATCTGTGCGCGCTGCACGCTGCCCCCACTCTGCTGGATCAGCGGCAGGTAGAGGCGGTCCGGCTCCTGCACCGACGGGCGTTGCGCCGTGGTGGTGAGGGTTGCCGCCTGTTGCGCGCTGCTATCCAGCTGCGAAGTCACCGTCACCGTGGTGGCATCGCTTTCACCATCGGCGGTCTCGGCAGGGATAGTGACTGTTACCGTGACGACGGTGCTGGCGCCAGACCCCAGCGGGCCGGCGCTGCTCGTTGAAGGCGTCGCACTCCACTGCCCGCTCACGCCGATAGTGAAGGTGTCGGTGGTCGTGCCGGTGTTGGTCGTCGCCGATGCTGGCGAGGCGCTCAGGGCGACGCCGGCCACATCCTGTGATTCGGCTGCCAACAGGGCGAACTGGGTGAGTATTCCGCCGGCGTAGACGCAGTCCAGTTGGGTCTGTTCGGCGCCGGGCGTGCAAGTGAGTGCTTCTTGCGTCCAGGCGCTGCCATCCCAGTAGTAAAGTTCCGGCGTCTGGCCCGGCGCACCGGCCGCAGTGAGGGTAATACCCACCGTCATCGAGATGGCCTCGCCCAGTTGCAGGTCCGGCGTCAGGCGGTTCTGCTGGTAGGCATTGAGGCGGAAGGCGCGCCCGGCGTAGAGCAGACCGTCCGGCAACGGATAGCCCGGCCCGTCCAGTTCATCTAGCGTAAAGATGGTGTCGTCGAAGACCGAGCCTGCAGGCTGGCGTTGAAGCCGCCGGCGGCGCTCACCGAATAGATGCTATTGGTGAGCGTCGAACTGGCGGTGACCGTATAACTCACCTGTGTCACACCGCCAAAGCCGGCCAGTTCACTAAGATCCCACCGTACGGTGCCCCCTACTAGTGATCCACCACCCACATAGGTAGCGCCAGCCGGCAGCTCATCCAGGACCACCAGATTGGTGGCCGTGAGCGCACCACTGTTAGTAATGGCCAGCGTGTAGGTGATGGTTTCGCCGGACATGGCCGTGGCCGGGCCGGATTTGGCAATATCCAGGTCGGGGTCCTCGGTGGTGCGGATGCGCACTGGCTGTACGTCGCCGGCAAAGCTGCCACAGTTTTCCACCCCTACGAAGACAAACTGCTCGCCCGCCGCGGGCCAGTTGTAGACTGCGCTGCTCGTGCCCTGGCCGCTCTGCGGTTCAGGCGCCCACGTAATCGTGAGTGGCTGCGTTGCGTTGAGTGGCTCAATGGTGGCGGTATAGGCATGATTGGTATTGGTTGTGCCAGTGTCTGGCCCGCTGATTGTAACCTCCGTCACGGCAAAGGGGCACTCCTGGGGCACAATCGTGATCTGGCCGAGCACATCGTCATCCTGCACCTCGCCCTCGGGGCCGTCGACCCTGAACTCGATATTGTAGACACCCACGGCATTGGAGCCAAAGGTGACCGTGGGCGACATGATGGCCGTCTGGCCGGAGCCGCTGAATCTGCTGTCGGCCAGATGGAGCGTAACAGTGTCGGTGATCACCAGGTTGCGGTCTTCGCCAGGCAGACCCTCTTCGGGTGTGCTGGTTTCAGCAAAGGCTTCGGCGCCTTCGGCAGCATTGAGCAGGCGATAGACGCTTGTTTCGCCCTCACGCTCGACCACGCGGATCCAGGCCGCGACACGCCCCTGTTGGTCGCGCAGACGCAGGTCCATGTTCTGCATGGTGCGCCACGAGTCGTCGGGGTGCGTCCAGCTGATGACAAACGTGGTGCTGATGCCGGTAGTCACCACACTGTCAGGCGCGGGTTGCACCAGTTCGCTTTCACCCAGGAAGGGGAAGGTGATGTTGAACGGCATAGAATTCGAGATTCCGCCGCCGGGGGTTGGGTTGCGTACGGTGATAAAGGCCACCCGAGGCCAGGGGAGGCCGAGATCGCTGCCGAGCACCCGAATGTAGATTAGTGTGCTGCTGCTATAGAACTTGGTGCGCACCTGACCATTCCAACGCACTTCAGAGGTGGGCATAAAATTGGAGCCACGGATGGCGACCCAGAAGTCGGAGCCAAAGAGGGTGCCGGTGGCCGAGGCCGGGCTGAGCGAGTTGATACGCGGCGCCGGGTTGAGCGGAACAGCCTCCGCTGAAGTGCTCAGGGCGTAATTGCCGGTCGCCGTGTTGGCGCCGCGCGCCAGGATCAGATAGCGCCCGGTCTGTTGCAACGTGTACGCGTTGATTAGTGCATTGACGCCGCCACCGCCGTTGTTATTGAACGCCACCCGGTTGCCATTGGGGTCGAACAGCTCCAGATAGGGGTCGAGCGTACCACTTGTGCGGTTTATGCGGATGGTCAGCCGCTGGCCGGCCGCGCCGTTGAAGAAATAATGGTCGCGGTCGTTGGCCGGGTTGATCGAACCGGTCAAGGTCTGGTTGAGCGGAATGGTGCGATAGTCGTCGTTGTCGCAGGTGATGAACGAGCAGAGCGCGCCGTAGAGATCGAGCCGCCGTTTGGTGACAAAGCCACCGGTGCGCCCGTCGGTGACGAGCGGGCCGTTACTGGTCAACGCGCTGATGACCTGCGCGACCGTGGCATTGGGGGAGACCTGTTTCAGGATCGCAACCGAGCCCGCCACGTGTGGCGCAGCCATCGAGGTGCCATTTTTAGGTTGATAGGCCGAGGCCGCATCGACAGCAAAATTGACCGGGATCGCGGCAAAGATGTTCGAGCCGGGCGCCCACAGCGTCATCGAGTTGCTGGCATTGGAGTAAGTGGCCACCTGATCAAACTTGTCGGTGGCGCCCACGCTGATGGCGGCGCCGATACAAGCAGGCGCACCGATAGCGTTGGTAAAGCCCGAATTGCCCGCCGCAATGACCGTGGCGATGTTCGTCGTGGTGCCGCGCAAGGTATCGATGATCGATTTGAGCGGGTCGTTGTTGCAGGCGCTCGTAAACCGCCCGCCTCCCAGGCTCATATTCACCGAGGCGATGTTGAAGGTGTTGCGCAGGGCAAAGACACGGTTGAGCGCGGCGAGCTGGTCGGATGAGTAACTCAATGTACAGGGGCTGGTGCGGTTGACATTGGCGCAAGGTGTATTGGCGCCGCCGTCAGTAAAGCGCGAAAAGACCTGGATGGCGATGATGTTGGCGCCCGGCGCCACACCAGCGACGATCCCCGCCACATGGGTGCCGTGGTCGCAGCCGCTGATGTTGTTGGCGCAACTCAACCCCGAATTGTTGGCCGTCGAGTTGGTGGCGCCGCCGGGGCAGAGCGAAGAGGCCCCCTGGCTGGCCAGATTGGTTGAAAAACAGGCTTCCGAGACCACCTTCCCCGCCAGCGCCGGGTGGTTTTTGTCCACCCCAGTATCCAGTACGGCGACTGTCTGCCCCTGACCGCGGTAAAAGATGATGTGAGCAAAGTGGGCGCGAACCAGCGGCACGCTGTCGGTGAGCAAGGGCGGCAGGGGAATATCTTCGTGAATACGGATGACCGCAGGGTCGGCGGCCAGTGCGGCCAGCGCTTCCGCCGAATGGATCGTCAGCGCCAGGTACGGCACATACTCATATGTCTTGACATTCGTGAGTTCGTGGGCGGCCAGCCGGCCCAATAGCGCAGTTTGGGCGTCGGCAATGGCTGCCTCTTGCGCCGCTGAGGCGCGCACATCGTCAAAGGCTTCCGGGCTATAGCCGGGCAAATTGAGCTCAACGATCAACGGGACAGCGCCCCGCTCGTCGATCTGAGCGGTGAGGCGCGCTGCCGTGACCGCATCGAGCGCGTCGGTATCCGCTGGTGTCTCTGGTGTCGCAGTTTCCGCCTGGAGCGGGGCATTCCCTGCCGTCAACACAAAAAGCACAAATATGCTTGCCAACAATAGGGTGAGCCGTCTGAGAACCATTGGAGTCTCCTTAATAGACATGACAACAGACTTGTTTGGGTGCAGACCAACAATCTCACCATAAACAATAGAACGCGAATGACCCGACCATGTCGTTTTGACGGGCGAGGAGAGGAAACGATCTCAACTGCCCGTCTGGATCACTACGGCCGTTCGATGATCGGCAAATAGGTGCGATTGCTCTCACCTCCCGGTTCCGGCGTGGTTGTACTGCCGGGCGGGGGCGTAATCTCCGGCGAGGGCGTCATTACCGGCGTCGGGTCGGGCGCCAGCACGATGACCGTGCCGGCCATGCCATTGCCGCCGGGGCCGCCGTGCGCCTCGCAGTGATAGCGGAAGGTTCCCGGCTGGGTGAAGATGTGGCTGACCGTGCTCCAGGTGCTGCCGGGGTCGCCGGCCGGGTTTTCACCCAGGCGGAAGCTGCCATCGTCCGCCCGCACGTTGTGGAAGCCCTCAACCCGAACCCAGGTGACGGTGTCGCCCACAGAGATAGTGATAGGGTCGGGAGCGAAGAAGTTGTCTCGCACCTCCACCGTGGCGGTCACCGGTACACGCGTGGCGGTGGGTGTCTCCGGTGTGACGGTGCCCGTCGTGGTCGCCGGCGTGGTGGACGTTGGCGTCTCCAGCGTTCCAGTGGGGGAAGGTGTGCTGGTGGCTGTCGGCTGGACCGGAACCGAGACGCCACACTCGATGCCGCTACAGAGGTTGCCGGCTGCGTTGCTGGCCGGCCCGGCCACCAGTTGTCCGAGGACGCCGCGCAGGGTATAGTTCGAGTTCGCTACAACGCCACCACCGCTGTGGATGCCGCTGCGCCCGTCCGTGGCGCTGGTCGCATAGACGGTGATCGCCACCACGAGCGCCGCCAGGGCGGCCAACCCCACGAGATATCGCTGTGCTGGTTGCAACATAGTTGCCTCCTTTTGAACTCGCGGTGGCTTAATTGCAAGCCGTCGCTGCGGTCGTGCCGTTGGTCGCCGCTGTATAGTTGGCCTTGTACGCATGGATGCAGACCAGGTTGCCGGTGCCGGTAAACTTATTGATATAGAAGACCCCTGAGGTGGCTACCATCACCGTGCCGGAGCCGGTTGTCTCGAACAAGGCCCCGTCCGAAAATCCACCCTCCTGTAGATGCGAGTTCTGCACCTGGGTGACGCCGGCTGCCAACGCAGCAATCCCGCGGAAATCGCCCCAAATATAGCTATAGCGCACCGTCGGCGCAGCGCTGCTCAGGTGGAAGCCATAGCCGCTGTTCGACCCCTTGCCCTCAAAGTGCGAGTTTTCGATCAACGATTGCGGAAAGCCGCCCTCGATGTTGACCGCCCCCAGCGCGGCGTTGACCGGCGTTCCGCTATTGGCGCCGCTGGCGCGCAAAACGCTGTGGCGGATGGTCGGCTCGGCATCATTGAGATAGATGGCATAGTGCCCTACCCCGCCGGTCCCGTTCGCCTCGGCCACGACGTTGTCGATCACCGCCGCCCGGCCCGTGGGGTCCGAAGCGTAGAGGGCAATGGCAAAGGTGGCCGACACCCCCTCGTTGCGCACCGTCAGGTCGCTGATGCGGGCGTTGTTCTCAAGTTGCATTGTGGCCGAATCGGGGCCAATGGATGCCTGGCTCCGGGTGGAGAGGATGACCGTGGCGTTGGGGCCGGAGCCACGCAGATGGACGTAGGGCTTGACCA
>QEUW01000503.1 GCA_003577005.1 Chloroflexota bacterium
GACCGACTGATCCATCAGATCGATGAGCTGGCGTTCGAGAAAGGCCCAGGTGGGCGGATTGAGGCAGGGAACTGTGGCGGTGAGGGTCTGCATGGGTGGATGCTCCGGTTGCAGCAGTTGATAATTACAATTGCTCAACTGCCATTTGTTATTTGATAGCTTAACCTGTAGAGCAATCGCGTACTTGCTCATTGTCCAGAGTAAGACGGGGTTGCAGTTGGTGCATCCTGCTCGGCGCCCAGAGATACATGGCACAGGATGCGATTGCCCTGCCTTAACCTGATAACCTGATAGAAGAATAGAATTGGTTGATATTATGTGCTATACTACCATTCCAACCACAACTCCTCGAATTGCAGCCGTAAGGAATTTCAGATGAAGGCATTACAACAATCATGCGTTCCTCGTAGCAGTTGCTTTGATCCGCAGCGCCGCGATACGGTGCTCGACCTCGGTGATCTGATCGAGAAACGGATCAACCCAGCCGAATTTTTTGCGGAAAACTATATGACTGAAGGAATGCGGACGTTGCTCGAACAAGCGTTCCGCCGTCTCGAAGGTAAATCTGAACAGGGTGTCTTTAAGTTGAAACAAGCAATGGGTGGTGGGAAGACTCACAACTTACTCACGCTTGGGCTATTAGCCCAACATCCGGCATACCGGGAAGCCGTACTAGGACACATCTATCGTTCTGACCCGGCTCTGGATACGGTGCGTGTCGTTGCCTTCTCTGGCCGCGAGTCAGATGCACCGTTGGGTATTTGGGGTGCAATCGCTGAGCAACTGGGGAAAAGGGAACACTTTAAGGATTGTTATACACCTCTCCAGGCACCGGGGCAAAAAGCCTGGGAGAACTTATTGGCCGGCGAAACCGTATTGATCCTGCTTGATGAGTTACCGCCATATTTTCAAAACGCCAGCGCCAGGGCGATTGGCAACTCCGACCTGGCTCAAGTGACCGCTACTGCGCTCTCAAACTTGCTTATAGCGCTTGGTAAAGATACCTGCCGTCGCGTTTGTCTTGTCATCACAGACCTGGCTGCTTCATACGAAAAAGGCAGTGCCCAAATTTCATCTGTGTTGGCTGATTTTGAAAAAGAAACGCATCGCACTGCGATGAGCCTCGAACCAGTACGCATGAATTCAGACGAACTATACCATATTTTGCGTACCCGCCTGTTCGAGAGACTGCCCTCACCCTCCGATGTGAGTGAGGTGGCGCAAGCCTACGCCAAAGCCATCAGAAGCGCCCGGCAGATGGACATCACCAACGAATCACCAGAGCAATTTGCTGCGCGCATCGAGTCTGCTTATCCCTTCCATCCTGCCATTCGCGATCTTTATGCACGTTTTCGCGAAAATCCCGGCTTTCAACAAACCCGCGGCCTGATCCGCCTGATGCGGATCGTGGTGGCGCGCCTCTGGCAAACGGGGGCGGCCGGTCATCATTATCTGATTGCTGCTCACGATATCGACCTCAACGACCGCGATACTCGCGCTGAAGTCAGCCAGATCAACAATGCGCTGGAAAATGCCATTGCGCATGATATTGCCGATGAAGGACGCGCTGTCGCCGAGGTGATGGACGACAATCTGGGAAACCATGACACACAGGATGCCTGTCGCCTGCTGCTGATGGCATCATTGCCCAACGTGCCGAATGCCGTCGTAGGGCTTTCCATTCCTGAACTGGTGGCTTATCTTTGTGCGCCAGAGCGCGATCTCAGCCGGCTCAAAGGCGATGTGCTGGAGAAATTAGCAACCGCGGCCTGGTACCTACACAGCAATCGGGATGGCAAACTTTTCTTTAAGAACGTCCAGAACCTCAACGCCAAACTCGAGTCGCTCGTCAAGGCCTATGCGCCAGAGCAAGCGGTCAAGGAACTGCGCGAACGACTAAGCACGCTTTTCCATGCCGAAAAGGGTTGGTGTTATCAGCGGGTGTTGGTCTTGCCAGCGCTGGATGAGATTGAACTTGACCCTGAGCGGGTAACGTTGGTCATCACCGAACCGCACCCTGGCGTTGGCTTGAGCCAGGATCTACGGAACTTCTTTGCTCAGGCAACGTGGAAGAACCGTGTCGCTTTCTTGACCGGTGTACGCAACACGTATGATCAGCTGATCGATATAGGAAAGCGACTAAAGGCGATCCAGCATATCTTGACCGAACAACAGGCCGAAAAGCTGCCTCCCAATGACCCACTTGTGGTGCAAGCGAACGGCTTGCATGATATTATCCAGAGTAACTTTTACTTCGCCGTGCGTGAGACCTTCACTCGTCTCTTTTATCCCCTCGACGACAATAACACGTCAGAATTGAGGAGCGCCGATCTCGCCATGAAGTTCGAGGGTAATCGCTACAATGGCGAAGACCAAATCATCGGCGTTCTCAAAGAAAAGCAGAAATATACGGACGATATTGCCAGCGATACCTTTCGCAAGAAATGTGAGCAACGCCTCTTTACCACCCAATCTCTTCTCTGGGTGGAGATCAAGCGGCGCGCGGCCATGTTTCCCAAATGGCAGTGGCACAAACCGGATGCGTTGGATGCACTCAAGGCGGATTGTCTGCACAAAGACCTCTGGCGTGAAGATGGCGGCTATGTGGACAAAGGTCCGTTCCCGCAACCTGCTACCGGTGTACGAATTCAACAGTTAAACCGCGACCCTGAAACCGGTGAAGTAACCCTGCGCGTCATGCCAGTGCATGGCGATGTTGTCTATTGGGACACTGGCGCCGCAGCTACCACCGCCTCGGCGCGAGTCGACGGCGACGTCATCAAGCTGAGCGAATTGCGTGCATCATTTCTGACTATCGATTCTGCCGGCGTCCATCAAGTTGGTGATCCGCAGCTGTGGGTCAACACCATTACCCTCCGCCATCGCCTCTATCAATTTGGCGCGGAGAAAAAGTGTGAATTGAGAGCAGTCCCCCCTGCCACGATCCGCTACACCACCGACGGGTCTGACCCGAAAGTCACCGGCGCACTCTATGAGAACGACTTCATCGTACCACGCGGCACAACTCTGATCCTAGCCTATGCCGAACGCGATAGCATCCAATCGGAGGTCGAGCAAATTCGAGTTCACTGGGACGAAAAGCGGGAAGTCATGGTGGACCCGCAACGCCCAGTCACCTGGAGCCGCAGGCAGGCCTTTGCCACAACACGTGAATCATACGAGTTTCTAGAACGGCTGCGCAAATTCGATGTCCAGGTCAGCGGGGCCCGCATCATCATTGCTGGAGATGGCGCCCACGCCCGCGAATGGGTGGATCTTCAGACGTCTGTTGATAACCACCATGCTGCCGACCAGCTTGAGCGGGTATTGACTGTCCTACGCGAACTGCAAGGTGAGGGTCAGGTACAGATCGAGACCGAGGCACTGCGTTTTCCTGCCGGGCAGGACTTGCTGGGCTGGGTGGAAGAGGTTAAAACAACATTGCAAATGGGCGAAGTCAAGCAGTAAATCTGTTATAATTCTCCCTATGACGACCATACCTCAGTTTGATCTGCAAGGCGCATTTGGCTTTGAACCGAAGGAAAGCACACACCATTTTTTGGTGAACCTTGCGCGCAGCCGCACTGCCGAAATCACGATCAGCGAACATTACTCGTGGGATGCTGAGCATGGCTCGAGCAAAGTGACCTATGGCGTGCAGGCGGATGGGCAAGTCCGTGTGGTGCTGCCACGCCTGAAGTGGGACGCAATTGCCGACGAGGTACGCGCCCATTTCAATTTGCGTTTGCGCCGGATGGCTCCTCCGCGGAAACCAGGTGTCTGGCGGGTGGGGCCAAATCTGATGCGCCGCGAGCTAGGTAAGGAACTGGTATTGCTGGCGTGGGCCATCGAAGACGCCGACCCGGCGCTGATCCCAACTGCCTTGGCGAACTGGCTTGGCTTACAGCCGGAAGAACGCTGGTGGCTCTACACCCAGACAGCCGCTGCCAGCGGGCATGGGGTCACAGGCCGCAGCGTTGGTTGGCGCAAGGCGGTGCGTTATGCGCTTACCGAAAATCCGGCACAGGCGAATAGGTCTCCTAATCCGCTGCCTGAATGGTTCCCAGACCTTGTCACCGGTGCAAACGAGGCACAAGGCAAGGAGGAGTTGACTGTATGAGCATAGCTGAATTGACTGCTGGGGTGCAATTTACTGTTGATCAGCAGGGCCAGGTGACTGCCGTGGTTATCCAGCCCTGGTTATGGAAGCGATTGGTCGAGGCGCTGGAAGATGTTGAGGATCGTGAGTTGGTGGAAGCGTTGCGAGCACGTTTGACCGCAGGGCCAGTTGCCAGCGCTGCCCTCCGTTGGGAAGAGATCGCCGACCAATGGCAGTAGCCTATACTCTTTTTGTTGAGCCCGAGGTCCATGCGGCCCGGCGTTTGCTGCCTGGTCATGTACGCCAGCGCATCGCTCGTCTCATCGGCGACTTTGCCAGCCATCCACGCCCATCCAATAGCCAGTCTATGGAATATGACGAGGAAGGTCTGCCAGTAGGAGTAGAACTCCGGCGAGTCCGCTTAGAGCAGTGGCGGATTATCTATGCCGTCAATGACGACGAACACTGGGTGTGGGTGCTGGCAATTCGACGCCGTCCACCGTACGACTATACCGACTTACCTGATCTCGTGCAGCGATTGCAGTGACTATCTACATCGCCAATCTTCTGCAGCGAACCTCCTGCAATTCAGACAATACAGCGTATACAAATAAAACCTTATGATTGTTGATGCCAAAGCCACGACAGCGACGCCGTTTGCCCATGCGTCCTGCTTTATCGAGACCCAATTTCCCGTTGCCCGTATCTCCATGGAGAGCTACAAAGAGCGTAAGGCTAACTATAGCCAGACGCTCACCGGTCTGGGTAAATGGTGGGGACGTAAACCCCTCGTGTTGGTGCGCGCTGCCCTGCTAGGGCTGCTGCTGCCTGCCACCGGCGATCCGGCGCGTGACCGTGACATCTTCCTCAAACTGATGACCATGGATGCG
>QEUW01000504.1 GCA_003577005.1 Chloroflexota bacterium
TTGGACGAATTGCCCGAATTTGGGACGCGCAACCTGGAAACATTGCGCCAACCGCTCGAAGACCGCATCGTCACCATCAGCCGCGCCACCGGTTCACTCACCTTCCCGGCCAACTTTGTGCTTGTGGCAGCGATGAACCCCTGCCCTTGCGGTCATTTTCAAGATCCACAACGAGAATGCACCTGCTCGATGAGTGCGGTGCAGCGCTACCAACAACGCATCAGCGGCCCGCTCATGGATCGCATCGACATCCATGTGGATGTGCCGCGCGTCCCCTTCCAGAAGCTGGCCGACCTGGCGGAGGGCGAATCATCGGCTACGATCCGCGGACGGGTCGAGGCGGCGCGCCAGGTGCAAGAAGCCCGTTTTGCCAGCTTGGGCAAAGCGAACCTGCTGGTCAACGGCGACATGGGTCCGGCCGAGGTGCAGCGTTTCTGCCAGCTCGACGAGGACGGGCGCAACCTCATGCGCGCCGCCATGCAGCAGATGAACCTGAGCGCACGCGCCTATCACCGTGTCCTCAAGCTGGCTCGCACCATCGCTGATTTATCGGGAGAAGGCGAGATTGGCGTTATGCATTTAGCCGAAGCGCTGCAATATCGACCGCGCGGGGTGGTCTGATCCGTACAAAATTTCACTTGGCTCACTGTCTCAACCGCTCCCAACGCCTTGAGGGTGGCGACTTGTGCCGCTGTCAAGCCCTTGGCATCGGCGATGTTCATCCGCTCGTAGGGGCGCTCACTGCGCAGGGTGTGCAGCCATTCACGGGTCTGCACATCCCACAGCCTGATCGTTTCATCGAGGCTGCCGCTCACCAGGGTGTGACCATCGGCGCTAAAACAGACCGACCAGACTTTGTTGGTATGCCCGGACAGAAGGCGCAGACACTGGCCGGTGCGGTAGTCCCACAGACGCACCGTTCCGTCGTCACTGCCACTCGCCAGGTATACGCCGTTTACTCAATTTTGGGGCGTCGGCGAGTCGTTGCCTCCTGGCGCTCCAGGATGTCACGGTGTACGGCAATCTGGTCCAGATAGGAGCGGCGCCAGGATTCGTTCTCGATCAAGGCCGCGCGTTCCTGGATCAGATTGTAGCCAAAAGCCAACAGTCGATCTGCTCTCGGATCACCCAGCTCGTGCAACGCCTGATAACAGATCCAGTGGACATAAGCCGGCTCGTTGATCCCGACTGGCCGGGTTTCCAAGTAGCGCACCATTTCTTCAAGCGCCTCCTGCTGTTGGTTTACTTCCTGTTGCGCAAGCGCCAGTTCCACGAGTCCCGCTAGTACTTCCACCGCCAGTTGCGGTTTATCCTGAAGCAGGGGGAGAGCCGATTGATACGCCGCCCGCGCCGCATCCCAGCGTTGCAGGGCAAAGAGCACCCGCCCCAGTCTGTAGGCTGCCATGCCCTTGTCGACCGGCGAATGTAGCTCCTCGGCGATTGCCAGTGCTTCGTTACAATAGGCCAGCGCCAACTCGTGCTCTCCCAGCTTGCTCAGCAAGAAACCTAGATTGCGCGCCGTCAGGCTGACCCCTTGTTTTGCGCCGATTGCGCGCCGGATCGCCAGCGCTTCTTCGTAATGGGTTCGAGCGGTTGCATAATCACCCAAATGGCCGGTTACCAGGCCAAGATTGTTGAGCACGGTCGCCATATGGTATCTGTCGCGCATGTCGCTGGCAAGTTGATAGACGCCGGCATATTGTCGATAGGCAGACGTATAATCGCCCTGATCCAAATAACCATGACCAAGATTGCCCGTGGCGACCAACTCGCCGCGGCGAAAGCCAACCGTGCGCCACACCGCTAACGCCTGCTGCAGGTGGTCAATTGCCTGCTCAACCCTACCTTCGTTGCGGTGGCTCAGCCCGATGACGGTCAGTACGTAGCCTTCGTTGACCGAGTCCGCCAGTTCGCGATAGATGGGAAGAGCGTGAGCCAGGTAGCGCCGGCTTTCAGCGTTGTCGCCTCGTTGCATGGCGACAAGCCCTAACTGATGGTATGTATCGGCCTCTTGCCGTGTATGGGTGTCTTGGGTCAAGCGCCTTGCCTGTTCAAGCTGGCTTTGGGCAGCACCATAGTTGCCTTGCCAGATCAGCGCATTTCCCCATTTGATGTACCCATCAGCCGCCAATTCGCGATCCTGGCTGGCGAGGACTACCGCACGCTGCGCCGCGCTGAGCATGGTCGAATAGTCGCTCAATGCCATGGCGCACTCTGCCCTTTGGAGCGCGGCTTTGGCCCGCAGCGAATCGTTGTCGAGTTGCTCTGCCAACTCCTCGAGATGGGCTACTTCCGTTTCTTGTTGGTCACGGGCGCCCAACACGTCGTAGAGACGGACACGCTCCAAATGCAGTTCAAACCGGGCTGCAAGCTCTGTCTCCGGCGTCAGTTCAAGTGCTCGGGTAAAATAGGTGAGGGCATCGGTATTGGCATAGAGTTCCGCGGCCTGGCGGCCAGCGAGCAGGGCATAGTGCCGTTCCTGCTCCGGCGCTTCACTGCGCTGGTAGTGATAGACCAGATCGGCGTAATACTCCGCCAGATTGTGTGCAAAGAGCGTCTCGATCGCTTGGGCTGCGGTCTGGTGCAAGACGCGCAGGGTTGTCCGTAGTTGCATCTCATACGCCGCCTCGCGCAGCAACGTGTGGCGAAAGAGATAGCGCAACTCACTCAGCGCAGACCAGACCGCTGCATCCTGCGCTGACTGCACTTTCTCGTCCAATGCCGTATCGCCCCGCAACATCTGCGACAAGACCTGCACGCTGAACTCACGGCCCAGCACCGCCGCTGTTTGCACAACCTGCTTGACCTCTTGCGCCAGCCGATCCAGGCGCGCGATGAGTACACTCTGCACATTGTCCGGCAGTGCTGTGTCGTCGCCAATCTCATCCGCCAGCCGCCACGCTTGTTGGTCGCGCACCAGCAGCGATTGCTCCTGGAGATAGAGCAACATCTGTTCTGCAAAAAAGGGGTTGCCTTCCGCCCGCGCCATCAGGAGCGTGGCCAACGCAGGAGAGGCTGCGCCCCCCAGATGGTCACGCGCCAGTTCCCCGATTTCGGTAGTAGAGAGCGACGCCAGCACAATTTCCTGCTGTACGATCTCAGTTGGCAACGGCGGTGCGTCTCCCTCCTCCGGCGGGCGGGTGGTGACGATCACTGCCAGCGGATATGCGTCTACGTTGCGGGTGAGCAAGGCGAGAAAGGCGCGCGAATCTTCATCCAGCCAGTGGGCATCCTCCAGCAAAAGCAACACGGGCTGGCGCAGGCTCTCGGCCAGGAGGAGCATCTTGAGCGCAGATAATGTATTCTCAAAGCGCAACTGCGGCTCCAACCGTTCGTAGGGCGAACCGGGCCAGTGCAGGTTGACCAGCGCCCCCAGAAAGGGGCGGGTGCGCTCCAGTTCACGGCGCAGCGTCTCATCGGGTGTGATTGCAATGAGTGCATCGAGCGTGGCGGTAAAATTGGCCTTGTTGGTCGGCTCTCCGGCACCTGGCGACTGGTCAAAGTAACGGCGCAGGAAGTGGCGAAACGGGTTTAGCGATTCACGCAAAATTTCGTCGGTCTGGCAGAGAAAAATCTGCATCTTTTGTTGGGTCTCTGGCCGGGAAAGCGTGGTGACTGCTTCATGGACAAGGCGACTCTTGCCGATGCCCGCTTCGCCGCTGACCAGGGTAAGGCCGCCAAAACGTCCCTGGAAAATGGGTTGGATCGCCGTCTGAAGTTGCGTTAATTCGCCGGTGCGTCCAATAAACACAGTCTCATACGCGATGGCGTCTCGCTGTCTCTGCTGACCCTGGAGCGTAAAGAGGGCCTGTTCGCCGGCCAACCCTTTGAGCGTATAGCGCCCCGCCAGCGTGACCTCAAAGCCGTCTTGCGCCCGGCGTGCCGTATCGGCATCCAGCAGGATCTGCCCCCATTGTGCCGCCGCCATCTGGCGCGCCGCCTGATTCACGCTGGCGCCGTAGCAGGTATACTCGGCGCGCAAAGGCGACCCGACAAAGCCGGCATAGACTATGGCATGGGTTACGCCTGCCCGCAGCGCTATGGCGGTCTGTCTGCGCAGTTCCAACAGAAAGCTGAGCACTCGGTGCAGGTCGTTTTCGTGGCTGGTGGGCGCACCCCAGAAGAGCAAAAAGGTGCCACCTGGGTCGTTGGCGCCAATGCGCCCGATGCGACAAAGATAGCCGCCATATTGGCGCAGAAGCTGGAACAGAAGGGGAAGAAAATCCTCATCTGCACCGGGTTCTGGCAGCGTTTGGACATTGACAAAGAGCGTGTAGACTGGGCGAAACTCACCCTGGGTTGGCATGGTGAGCAGGGTGGCCGGAAAAAATCTGCTGGCGTTGAGCAGCGACGCCGGAGCATCTGCGACAACCGGTTGAGGCGCGGGCAGCGCATCCGTCACCTGGTCGATGCACACGTAGCCTTCGGCCTCACCCGCCAGCGCCTCACCTACGATTGTATCGGGTTTTGCAGCTTGCAGCGCGGCAAAGAAGGTGTGCGTCACAACCAGTTCGCCGCCTTCGGCATAGTCCTCGCCCTGGATGGCCTGGTCCAGCGCCGGGCCGGAAAAGGTGTATCCGCATGACTGCGCCGCTGCGATCTCGTCGCCTGACCAGACCGCCCAGGTGACCTGACCATCGGCTATGCTCATCCGCACACCGAAGTCGAAGATGCCGTATCGCGTTTCATGCCTGGGATGGCGGGCCATGTGCGTGCGGATCTGCGCTGCCGCGGCCAACGCGTGCAGATACGTATCCGGCGCCAATCCGGGAAAAACAGCCTTGAACGCATCACCCGCAAAGCCGGCAATGAAGCCGCCGTGGGCATAGACTGCCTCGATCAACGGTTCGAACACGGCCAGCAGGATGTCGGCCAGCACCTCGGCGCCGTCACGGCCTCGCTCAGTCAGGCGGATGGTGAGCGGCGTAAAGCCGGACGTATCCACGAAAAGCACAACGGCGTCGAACTCCCCGGCCGG
>QEUW01000505.1 GCA_003577005.1 Chloroflexota bacterium
CCGTTCAATCAGCTCCCGGGGCGCCCTCTGGGCCCCGTTGACGGTTGCCGTACAGGGGTCAATAAACTAACGTGCGTACGCCAAGAACGGATTGGTCTGGGTCAACTGGATGATCGTCGCCTCATCGACCCCAGCTTCTCGCAGCTTGGGGAGAAACTGTTCAACCAGATAGGTGTAGGGCTTGGGGACCCCGCCACCGGGCTGCGAAGGATCATACCAGCCGCGGTCATGGCTGAGCAGGAGCCGGTGACCAAAACCAGCGTCGAGCAGCCGTTGGATGTGCTCGATGTACCAGGCATCTTTCCTAGTGCCGATGGAATCGTATTCCAGCCAGCAGCCGCGCCGCGCCATCTCCAGATGTAACTCAAAATCGGGCTCGGCCTGGGTGTGGATCCAGATAAAGCGTTCAGCGGTGTAGCCGGCCCCTTCGATGATGTCGAGTTGGTCGCGCACAACACGCCCGCGGATAGTGTGGCTGCCGATGATCGCGCCCGTGGCCGCGCCCGCCCTGGCCGCCGCGCGCAGGATCTTGGCCTCGCACTCGGTGATGCCATCGTCGCCTGCACTCACCTTGATCCATGCCGCCTGGACGCCTGAATCACCAATCGCACCGGTCAGTTCCTTGAGCATCCAGTTGCGCAATTCAGTCTCGTCGGCGTCGTGCGCCCACTGGGGAACCCACGGTTCGCGATAGATGCCCGTCGGCACAACCACGGGGAAACTGGTCGCCAACGAAACAGCGCGGTCGATGTCGGCGCGGCGGCCCACCCCTTCGGGCGTGCATTCCACCAGCGCAGTGACTCCCTGCGCCTTGATCGCCTCGATCTCGGGGGCCATCAGGCGGATCACGTCAGCCGGGTCGGCGTGGAGATAGGCATTCTCTCCGATGGGGCCGAGGTCGACAAAGATGTGCTCGTGGGGCAGGATGAGACCCAACTGGTCCGCAGCCATTGGGCCGAGGGTGGTGATCAGATGGGGCATGGCGGCTCCTTGAATTGGATTGTGATGGGTGGTCGCAGGGTGGTCAATGTACAGCCCAGCTGGTGTATCGTGTGGTGCTGCATGATCGTTCGGTTATCCAACCCTATCTTTCATAACAGGATGTACATCAGCTTGCGCCAGGCTAAAAAAGATGCCGAATGGTCTGACCGGTACATACATAATATAGTGCATAGTATACCATAGCGGAATTCAACCAGCTTGATCTCAACCCATGACTCCCCAACGTTGCCGAAGAAAGGAGAGACGGGCGCGTGGTGACTTGGGCAAGCACCCCAAGAAAAACCTTGCCATCGTTTACGATATGGCACCCTCTGGCACAAGGAGCAAAAGATGTACAAGCGACTGCGGACCGTTTGGTGGGCCCTGGCCTGCGCTCTCCTCTCGTTCAGCCTTGGATTTAACTCGACGCAAGCAGGAAGCTCTCTTGCCTCTACCAGGGCCGCCGTAGAGCCGTTGCTTGCCCAGACCACCGCCGCCACCGCTGCCGCAACCGAGACAGAGCCACTCGACTGTATCGACCCGCTCAAGGCCGCCCACATTGCCGCAACCGTCGGCTCGGTGTTGCCCATCCCCGGTTTTAAGGACGCCGCCGATCTGGCTGCTTATGGCATCAACCTGGAGCTGAAGAATTGCCCACCCGCCTTGACCGCACCGCGCGACATTGTGATCACCCCGCCCACCGGTTGCAGCGTGGTGATGCGTCTGCCTATCGCGGTCAACTGGAATGAGCTGCACCTGCTCGACGACCAGATCTTTGCCGAGGTCCTGGCCGACCCGGAGCTGGGGTTGTCGCCCGCAGTGCAGGCCGAACTTCTCAAGCTGATCGAGAGCGAGTACGGGCGCTTTGAAAATGAGGTGTACGGTTCGTATATCAATATCTACGGCATTCACCTGCCACTCAATCTCTCCGAATTTGCCGCCAATGATTGGGGCGGCGTCGGTGCTCCCAGGCTCTATCACTATAACTCGGATGTACTGACTACGTTGAACCACCCCGGCCAGCGGCTGGATCGCGAAACGGTGCGGGTGCCGGTCGGGGTCCATTCGCTCAACTGGCGTTCTGACACGCTCTTCTCGGCTTTCGACTATCTCTACATCCCCAATTTTGGCGGTGCGGCCGCCGCCGGCAAGAAGATCGCCAAAGAGGGCGCTGTCAACGCACTCAAAGAAGCGATCAAGAAGGCCATCAAAGAGGCAGCCGAACAGGGCGCAAAGGAGTTCGCCAAAGAGACTGCCAAGAAGATCGCCAAGAACGTAGCTAAACTTGCGGCGACCCAAGTCGCCACCACGCTGCTGCGCATCCGTGAACCCTACTTTGTGGGGGGCGAGCCGCATGGCGCCACCACTTTTGCCACCCAGCGCCTGCTGATCATCGACCGCAACCCGCCCACGATCAGCGGCGTGCAGCCGGTGACGGTGGAGGCGCTGGAGCCGGGCGGCGTCAGCGCCAATCGCTATATCGCCAACTTGCAGAGCGCTCTCACCCTCAGCGATGACTGTGACCCGGACCCCAGGCTGACCTATCGCACGCCCCGTTTCTGGCCCTTGGGCGCCACCAACGTGGTCACCTGGACGCTCAGCGACAACGGCGCCCGCGATGCCAGTGGCGGGGTCAACCAGACCGTGGCGCTGCAAAACATCGATGTCGTGGACACCCTGCCGCCGATCCTCGTGGCGCCACCCCATGTCATCCTGGAAGCGACCGGCACTGTTACTGTGCCGCTGGGTCGTCCCCAGGTCTTTGACGTGGCCGACCTGCGCCCGACCATCAGCAACAACGCACCGGCGCAATTTAGCCCTGGCCTCTTCCGGATTCAATGGACTGCCACCGACGGCTCCGGCAACGTTTCAGCGCAGACCCGCAACACCGAGCAGATCGTCAACATCAAAGCGCCGGGGACCAACACCCTGCCCACCGCCTTCGACCAGACTGGCCCGAACGCGCTCTCGGCGGTCTCGTTCGAGCCGATCACCATTACCGTGCGCGGGCAGGATGGCGACAACCCGCCCGACCCGCTCTGGTTCTCGATTGAACAACAGCCGGAGAACGGCTTCTTTATTGCGCCGCTCTATCCCTACTTTATCGACGACTACCGCATCGCGGCCCGCTACAGCCCGCAGATCGCAGCCCAAGAGGGCGAAGAGTTTGCCTGGCAGGTGGCGCAAGACCCGGAGGCCATGCACCAGTACATCATTCAACTGTGCGAAGAGGACATCCAGCGCACGGACTTACCAAAGGATTTTGTCACGTGGAACGGCGGCGACCAGCAATATATGGCCGTGGACGATGACGGCTACACCTATCTCTACGACTGGGCCTATCGCCGTTGCACCCACGGTGGCAGCACCATCGCACCCAACGGCAGCCCGCGCATCTCGGTCTGGGACCCGAACGGCGTCTATGTGGGTGAGCAGGTGCGCAGCGAAGGCGGCCACCCTCTGCGCGATGTAAAATTCAACGTCGCTCGCGGCACGATCATCTCGGTGGAAAGCGACGGCAGTTCTACAGGTAGCAGCCTGGTCAACATCTCCGCCATCCAGCCAAAGAATTCGGCTCAACCGATTGTCGATGTGCAGACCTACACGCTCTGGAACGAGATCAACCGCATTGTGGTCAACGCGACCAACACCACCCGCCGGCCCGAATTCAAAAATGCCGGCGCAGCGGCCTGGGATGACGATACTGGCGTGCTCTACGTGATCGGCGACCCCTACCAGAATCTCACAGGGATGGCGGCGTTTACGCCCGCGCCCTGCGACTCCGATCCGACGGGCGACCCGGCAGCCTGTCTCGAACTAGTGGACATTCAGGTCTACTCGCTTTCGATTATCCAGTCTACGAAATGGAATGATTTTCCCGGTGTCGGCGTGGATGCCATGCGATTGAGGCGGATCAAGGACATCGCCCTGGACAACACAGGCAACGTTTATATTCTGGCCGAAACAGAGACCGGGAATGGCTTTCACCGCATCTACAAGTTTGGGGCGGCCACTCGCCACCTGGACGGCAGCATCACGCTGGGCAACCTGATCGGCTGGA
This sequence comes from Chloroflexota bacterium, assembly GCA_003577005.1. The sequence continues at coordinate 4,043 of QEUW01000505.1, forward strand.
TGGGTAAGTGCGATAGCGGGCCCGACTGCAATTACATCGACCAGCACAGCATTGGCTTTTCTTGCACCGACCAAACCTGCACCGTGGAATCCACCTGGTATGGCGACGGGCCCGGCCAGTTCGACAACGCCGCCGCCATCGCCGTAGACCCTAACGACGTGCTCTACGTGGCCGATAGCGGCAACGCGCGTGTGCAACGCTTCTCGCCCGAGGGTCTCTTTGCCGGCGAAGCGCGCTCCACCGGTGATGGCGACAGTTTTGTCCTGGGTGACTTTGGCCGCCCAAGCAATATCGCGGTCAACAAGGGCAGCTTCTATATTATCGACCGCGACGAGGAGATTGTCCACGTCTTCGACGCCGCCGTGATCCACGGCATCGATGAGACGTCGGCCTGGGTCGAATACCAGTCCAAGAACAATTTTGTCGGCACGGACAGCTTTACCTTCGCAGCCACCGACGGTTTCCGCAATGCCGAAGGGGAAACACTCAAGAGTGCCCCTGCCACAGTAGAGATCAACGTGACGCGCAATTTCCGCCCGCCACAGGCCACCGCCGGCCTCTTTGTCACCACCACCGAAGATACGCCGGTGGCGCTGCTGCTGGAGGGCTACGACATCGACGGCGACCTCGACACACTCACTTATCAGGTCACCAGCCAGCCTACCCGTGGCAGCCTCAGTGGTACACCGCCCACCCTCACCTACACGCCCGATCCAGATTACGCCGACGAGGACAGTTTCATTTTCACGGTGAGCGATGGTCACTTTACTTCTGCGCCGGAAGTCTTTACCATCCTGGTCGAACCGGCCAATGATGCGCCCGTGTTGGTGCCCCAATCGGCCACGCTGCGCGGCGGGAGTGGCTTCCCGGTGACGCTGGTCGCCGCAGTGGTCGACCCCGACGACGGAACCGTCCAGACAGATGACACGCTGCAAGGACCAGGGCTTTCGTCTAACCTGGGCGTCACGAGTACGCTGCTGGCCTACCATCCCTATACTAACGACGGGCAATACACACTCACCGTCCGCGTCACCGACGCCGCAGGTGCAACGGACGAAGCCGCCATTCCAGTGACGGTGGGACCGATGGCCGATCTGGCGCTCGATGCGATACCGCCCGCCCGCGTTCTTGCGGTAGACGAGAGCACGTTGACCTACCAACTCAGGGTCACCAACCGCCCGCCCAATGGCGGCGGCATGGCGGCCACCGATGTCGCCATTACCGAAACGCTCGGTGCGGGTGCAAGCTATCAAAGCGCAACGGGAGCGGGCACGGCCTGCACCGCCGCCGGCCAGAACCTCACTTGCGGCGTGGGTTCGCTGGCCGCTGGCGCAAGCGTAACCATCGACGTGACCGTGCAGCGGGGTGACGGCCTGGG
>QEUW01000506.1 GCA_003577005.1 Chloroflexota bacterium
AGGTACATCAGCTTGCCGCCGCGCTCGTAGACCCACTCTTTGACCTGGAAGTACATCTCCTTTGACCAATATTCCGGGTGCGTGTTGAGGATGAGCACCTTGTAGCGATCCAACGCCAGCCGGCCAAGGTGGAGTTCGGTCTCCGCGTAAAGGTCATACGCAAAGCCTTCACGCTCCAGCCAGCCGAGCAGCCGCCACTCGGCCGGCGCCATGGCCGATTCGAGCCGCCCCGCCACCGGGTCGGTGATCTGTGCGTCTTCGGGCACACAATTGAAGAGTTCCGGACGGTCGAACGAGAGCGGCGCCGCCGTCACCTCATACGGCCAGACGCCAGGCTGGGTAAAGCGTTGCAGCTCCTGGCGGGCATGGATCACCGGCTGCCCTGGCAGTCCGGCCTGGTTGACGTAGTTGCTGCGCCCGCCGAAACTGTTGTAGGCGTTCCACGTGATGTTCGAGGTGAGCACAGCGATGCTGGTCTGTGGCACAGCCGGCATGACGATCCAGGGAAAGGAGAAGAAATCACCGGCCATGGTCTTGGCGTGAAAATAGTATAGCCCGGAACGTTCAGGCGCAGTGACATGCTGCCGGTGCCAGCGTGAGCCGTAGCCGGTACGGTTCCACTGGACGCCAGTCTGGGTAAAGTCGCCATCGGGCAGCAGTTGCACGGTGGCGCGCGGGCCGTGGTCATCGAACCAGCCCAGGTTGCGGATAAACTCCTTTTTGTAGCCATAGCGCCAGAGACCCAATTTGTAGGCGGCGGGCGAATGGACGCGAAATTCCGACGCTTCACCCGCCCGCACCCACTTGGGCCAGGCATAGCCGAGCAGACCATCGCGCAGCAGGCGGAACTGGTAGGGCTTGCCCTGGCCGGCGCTGATCGATACGGTCTTGCCACCATAGCCCGGCTTGTTGAGGAGGATGCGATAGTCGCCGGGCGGTAGATCGACCTCGATCGCACCGCTGGCGTGCGACCGGGTCGCCGCCCACCGGCCACCCTCGCTCTGCACCTCCACCGCCACATCGGGGAGGGCGAGATAGTGTTCGTCACTGACGTATCCGATTCGCATAGTCGTATTTGTCGATGAGATAAAACAGCGCAACACAGAGAGTGCAGAGGGATCACAGAGAACATGGAGAAAGACGCGTTGGCTCAATCTACTACCCGTCCACGGGTAGCAGTGCTACTATTCAATCTGTGCATAAACGCTCCGTGTGCTCCGGGGGCGCCCCCTGGGCCCCTCCGCGTGCTCTGTGTTCCTTGCTGTTGGCTTTTGCTTTCACCGGTGATGATACACAAACGGCGCGTGCGCGGCCTTGATCTACGGCCACCTGATTGTCTGCCGGTAACAGAGCTTCCGATGGTGGAGCCGAAAACCGACCGACTGGTACAACGGCAACGACCGCTGATTCGCCATACTCGTCCCGACATAGACCGTCCGCACGCCTTGTTCGTGCAGCCGGTGCAACCCTTCGACCAGCGCAGCCCGGCCCAGCCCCAGTCGTTGATAGGCCGGATGGGTTCCCATGGGTTCGATCTGACCGGTCCGGCCATCCGGGTTGCGCCAACAGAGACAAAAGGCCGCCAGTGCGCCGGTGGGCGCTTCCACTACTACATCCAGTTCGGGACGATACGCCGCCTGCTCTAGAATCCGCCGCCGCCACCGCTCGGTGACCACGGTGAGATCGAAGGCTGCGGCCAGCAGCGCCGTGGCCGCGGCTGCTTCATCCGGCCCGCGCAGATGGCGAACGGTGAAGCCGTCCGCAAGCGGTGGCGCTGAAGGAGGCTCCGGTTGCTCGCGAATTAGCAACACCCGCGCCGGCTCCTCACGGCGGAAACCATGCGTCTCGGCCAGCGCAGCGATCTCTGGTTGGCTTTCGGCGACAAAGACCAAGAAGGTAAAGGGCGCTTGCTGGGTCTGCGCCAGCGCCGGCCCGCGCTGGATCCCCCACTGGAGGATCGTAGCCGTGAGCACCACCGTATCCGCTGCCGGATGGATGGTGTAATAGAGGCTGGCAAATGGTCTTTGCATCAGCGCAAAAGCCACCAGCCGGCCCGCGCCATCCTCCCAAAGCCCCACATTGTCCGCATCATCGAGCGCCCACGAGCTGAGTTGATAGGGCAGCGCGGTGGCACTAAACTGCTCCACCGGCGCCTGGGTGGCCAGTTCCATAATGGCGGCAAAGTCGCTGGAGCCGCGGAACGCACGCTGGTGCATCGGGACCTCGCTCAAAAGACGCGCACAACCTGGCCCCGTTCGCGTTCAAGCCGGGCCGATACTTCATCCACCGTCACCGGATTGGCCGGCCAGCTTTCCGGCGGCACATGCGACAGGCGCAGCAACAGCCGGGCCAGATAGCCAACGTACTCCTTCAACTCGCGCACCCGCACCTTGTCGAGCGTGTCGCCCGGCTCGTGGTGGAAGTCGGCATCCGGGTGGCGACCGGCAAAGCGCCAGCGCCACAGAAATGCCGCATCGATCCCAGCCTGAATAAAAGGGAAGTGGTCGGACGACGCATCCAGTTGTGCCATGACATGGCAGCGGAGCCCGTCACCCATCTGGTCGAACTGGCGCTGGATCAGGTTGCGCAGATGGGGGAAGGCCAGCACCAGCCCCTTCATGTTGCCGGTTGACAGTTCGTCAAGGTTGATGGCCAGCTGGGGTGGCGACTCGGCGCCCGAGCGGTAATGGCGTTCGACATAGGCAGTGGCGCCTTGCAACTTCTGCTCCTCGGCGCTATAGGTGACAAAGCGGATCGACCGGCCCGGTTGCACGCCCAGTTCGCGCTGCACTTTTGCCAGCACGCGCGCCGTTTCGAGCACGACAGTCGTTCCCGAGGCGTTGTCGTTGCCGCCCGGTGCGCCGTAGACCGTGTCATGATGGCCGCCCACGAGCAGATGCTCCCCGGGCCAACGGCTGCCCGGTAACTCGGCTGCCACGTTGTGCGAGGCAGCCTCGTAGAACGTGCTTTTGACCGCCAGCCGTAGCCGCAGCCCCCGGCGTGCCACCCTGCGCAGCAGCGCGCCATCCTCGCGCGAGACAGTCACCGCAGGCAGCGGTTGGCGTTCGGGGCCGGGTTCGGTCCAGTCGCCGGCGTTGTGATATTCCTTGCGCCCGCCCTCCTTGCGGTCTACGACCACAGCCGCCTGCGCACCGGCGTCGGCCAGCATCTGCAATCGGGTCGATAAGGGGAGCGGTGCGGTAAACGGCTCAAAACCCAGGGCGACCACCGCAATGCTGCCGCGCAGTTGCTCCCCGCCCTCCCCGATCTCGCGCACCGTGCCAAAACCGGCATCGACCAGCGAGGCCTCGATGTCAACGGATGGGCAACGGTTGAAAGGGAGAATGTCGATGGCGCGACCATTGTTGCCGCCGGGCGCCACAAGCTGAGCGCTGGCGGCGTCCCAGGCCCACGTGTCGAGCTTGTACTCTTCGAGGGCAACTTGCGGCAAGCCACTGGCGGCGAACTGGTCGTGCAGGTAGTTGACTGTCCGCCATTCGGCCTCGCTCGCAGACCAGCGCGGCCCAATCCGGTCGCACAGTTCCACCAGATGGGCGTCGATGTGCGAGCCAACCCAGGCCTCGCCCATAATCCAGCGGTCGATATGGTGCCAGTCGAGATTCATGCTTTTCTCCAGAAATTGACGATAGATGATGGACGACGATGGACGATTGGCGTTAGCTCACGCTCGATCGATAAAAGGTAGGCAGTCGATTTGGCTCTCGAGAGGTGTAATGCACTTGAAAAGTACGTCGCACCTGAGCAACTGCGTACCTTCTACTCTATTCACTTGCGCGCAACTGCGGGTCGAGCGCGTCGCGCAGCGCATCGCCAAAGAGATTCCAGCCAAGCACAGCCAGCGCGATGGCCAGGCCGGGGTAGATCGCCACCCACGGCGCCAGCTCCATAAATCGACGCCCTGAACCAAGCATCGTACCCCACGAGGGGTCGGGCGGCTGGGTGCCCAGCCCCAAGAACGAAAGCGTCGCCTCGGCCAGGATCGCCGTGGAAAACGAGAGCGTCGTCTGGACGATGATCGGCGCGGCGATATTGGGCAGCACATAGCGCGCCATCACCCGCCACTGGCGCACCCCGATGGCATGCGCCCCTTCCACATATTGTTGCTGCATCACCGAAAGCGTCGGCCCGCGCGCAATGCGTGCAAAGATCGGCGCATAGACGATGCCGATGGCGAGCATGGCCGTGCCGATGCTCGGCCCCAACACACCAGAGATGGCGATGATGAGAATAATCGTGGGAAAGGCAAACATAATATCCACCAGCCGGCCAATGACACTGTCTACCCAACCGCGATAATAACCCGCCAGCAGACCGAGCACACCGCCGATCACCAGGGCGATCCCCACCGAGATGACGCCGACTTGGAGCGAGACGCGCGAGCCATAGATGATGCGGCTCAGAATGTCGCGGCCAAACTCGTCAGTGCCCAACCAGTGGACGCCATTGGGCGGCGAGAGGCGCGCTGCGGGTTGGGCCACCGGGTCAAAGGGGGCCAGCACCGGCGCCGCTACCGCCAGGATGACAAAGAGCAGCACCAGCGCCACACCCAGCACACCCAGCGAGCGCCGGACGAGCTGGCGCATGACCTCGCCGAGGCGGCTCCGTTCTTTACGAATGGGGACGGTTGGCGCTCTCAGTTCAATCGTTGCCACAATGTTTATCCATCATTACTCGTAGCGAATGTGCGGGTCCAGATAGGCATAGAGGATATCCACCAGCAGGTTGATCAGCACAAAGGCCACCGCAATAAAGAGCACACCCCCCTGCACTACCGTATAGTCGCGCTGATAGATGCCGTTGAGGATCATCCAGCCGATGCCGGGCAGCCCGTAGATTTGCTCGATCACCACCGCGCCACCCAACAGCAGACCAAACTGGACGCCCATCACGGTCACCACCGGGATGAAGGCGTTCTTGAGCGC
>QEUW01000507.1 GCA_003577005.1 Chloroflexota bacterium
GCTCGCTCTATGAGCAGATCAAGGCGGGCAACCTGCGTGGGCTGGCTCCGTCTCCATCTGAACCATCGCCCCAGCCAGCGGTCAAAATGCCCCGCCACAATCTACCCCCGCAGCCGACCCCCTTCATCGGGCGCACACAAGACCTGGCCCAGATTACCGCCCGCCTCGCCGACCCCGCCTGCCGTCTGCTCACCATCATTGGCCCCGGCGGCATGGGGAAGACCCGCCTGGCGATCCAGGCTGCAGAGACGATTTTAGAGCTTGGATTTTTGATTTTGGATTCAGCAGCACCCGACGACAATCCAAAATCTAAACTCCAAACTCCAAAATTCGAAGATGGTGTTTTCTTCGTTGCCCTGGCCGGCGTCGCGTCGCCTGATTTGCTGGTCTCGACCCTTGCGACGGCGCTGGACTTCACCTTCTATAGCAGATAGCATCTTTAACACAGGCGGCGGAAGCATTCTTCAAATTTCATTATCGGTGCAACAGGCTTGGCGAAGGCATCCGTCTGTGCCGGGCAACGGAGCAGCGCTTATCGGGCGGCAGCGCCAGCGACGAACAATATCTCGTGGCTCGGCTTTTGATCTGGCAAGGTCGGCTGCATGTGGTTGCGGGCAATCATGACCAGGCGCGTCCTGTGCTGGAACAGAGCCTGGCGCTACTCGACCGGTTAGCTACTACCCCAATGGAGGTCCAGAGAGAACAGGGGGCAGTCCTACTGCTTCTGGGTCATATCACCTATTTGTCCGACCTTCAATTGACATGCCACTTTTATTCCCAAGCACTGGCAATTTATCGAACCGTGGGGGATCATTGGCTCATATCTGGTGCGCTGGCTGCGCTGGCCGCTGTCCATTTGGATCTGGGTGACACCGAAGTGGCTCTCCAACTCACGCAAGAATGTCTGGTTCTGCGTAGAGAAATTGGCGCCGTCTATACAATTGTCCAATCATTAAACGATTTGGCCGTGTGTACGCTCTTGATTGGAGAGTTCGAGCAGGGTGCTGCGCTGGCGCAGGAAGCGCAGACTCTCTGTATCCGCAGCAATAATCGGCTACAACTGGCTTACACGCTCGATTATCTAGGTCAATTTGCCGCTTGTCGAGACGACTACCGCGAAGCCATTGCATACTTTGACCAGTCGATTGCCCTGCTGACTGAGCTAGATCGTCGTCAAGAAACAGCACGACCGCTGTATCAGCGCGCCTTGGCCCACCTTAGTTTGGGCGATCTCACCGCGCTTCAAAGCGATGTAGAGGAGGGATTAAGTCTGCTACGCCAGAACGCCAGACAGGAGATAGTCGCCAGCCATACCTTTGCACAGGCATGTTGGCAGATCGCGCAGCAACGGCAGGCCGAAGCATGGCAAAACTTGCACGTAGCTGGCCAACTGTTCCACGATCTGGGCCAACCCAGAGGGGCCGTGCAGACAGTAGCGATGCTGGCTTATCTAGCCTATAGACTGGAACAAACACCCCTGGCGCAGGCCTACGCGCTAATGACCCTCCGGGCTGCGGTGGCGCTACGCGTCTTTTTTCCCATCGCCCTTGTTCTACCAACGGTGGCCCTCCTGTTGTTGGAACAGGGCGAGGTGGAGCAAGCAGTCGAAATTTATGCATTGGCTCGGCGTCAGCCCTATGTCAGTCGATCGCACTTCTTTGCACAACTTGCCGGCAACATGATGGAACAGGCAGTAGCAAAGCTACACCCCACCGCCGCCGTTGAGGCTGAAGCCCGTGGCCAAGCGCGCCATCTATGGCAGACCGCGCACGCTTTGGCAACTGAATTGCCGACTAGCGGTTGGCCCGAGTCCGCACCGGGGGCAGAGGCCTGGCTACACTCCGTCTCTGTCTGGGCAGACAGAGATTGCGCGGCGTACCTGTAGCATATCAGTTTGCGAGTTGTTGGCAAACGTGCTGCCGCCAATCTTGCCGGCGCCCCCGCCATCGATCAGACGGCCGCCAGCACACTTTTCTTCTTCACCATCCGGTTGGTGAGATAGTCAGCGCAGGTCATAGTGCGCCGCCAGGTATATCTGCCAGCCGGCCTCGAGATCGGATGCGGGGACGCCAAACACCGCCGGGATCAGCGTCTCCCATCCTTCATGCTCCCCTAGACCGGCTAGCAGCGCCGGCAAGCGATCCTGACCGTACGCCACCATCGTATATTCGATCAACGCCGCCAATGCAACCGTTTGACCGCGCAGCTCTTTCCGATACATGCTGCTCGTCTGCTCTGGCGACCTGTCGCCACTCACGGCAAAAGGAAACTGGCTCAGTTGCTTTGGCGCCGCGAGATCATACCATAGCGGATAGAGTTCTTCTTCGCGCGCCCGGTTCACGCACGCAAGCGGGATGTGAATATGCACAGGGGACGGCATCCAGAGCTTATGGGCGGCGCACAAGGCGGCGTAGCGTTCGGGGACCACGGTTGGATGACACGTACACGGGGCAGCATAGACCCACTGCACCACGTCCTCCTGCCAGGCCGACAGGGTCAGATCCAGTTCCCACAACTGCCACAAATATAAGCCACTTACGACTGGCTGCCAGGTGGGCCGAATCGCATGATATTCGCCCGCTTGTTGTAACAAATAGCTGAGTATATACAGGGTAATCGACTGGGACAGCAGTTCAACCTCGGACAGTTCAGGGGGTTGCGGATAGAGCGCCGGAGAAGGCACGACAAAGCGATTGGGCAGCAGCCAGCGTGCTGCTGCGCCGGGTTGCTCATCTAGGCTTACATCAACAATCAACTTCTCGGTTGGGGGCCCGGCCGGCAAGCCAAAGTTGCTCCGCAGCGTCGTGTACAGCCTGTCCATCTGCGGCGCAACAGCAATGATTGCCGCGGCATCCGTCATATAAAAGTGAAAGACAAAGACTCCTGTTTCGAGAATTCGTGTCGATCCGGGCGGCACACTAGCTTGAACCACGCGTGCTGAAACAGCAGACACGCCAGCTTTATCCAGTGGCAGCCTCTGCTGCACCGATCTCTGCATTTCGACCCCGTTGCGGTGGAATGCGGGCTGGCCTCCACACCAGAGTGAGCCGATGGCGGCCAACGGCAACAACAGCAGCAACGCAATGCTCCAATGGCACGGTCTTAGGTAGTGCGACGAACCAACCGGTGTTGTGGCACCCTGTGTAGCCGTGCCAAGCAAATTCTTCCACTCCGCATCGTCTTGCGCAACATACCATTCGGCTTCGAGTGTGCTCCTGGACATACAGACTCCTTAACCGCCTCTGCATTTGAGATCCCCACTCCTTTGCTCTCTTCTATACTTTGCTCTGATTGAAACCAGAGGTTTTTGCCGATGCAAACCTCCTGGTTTCATAGCAACCGCAGTGTAACTCAGTAACTTATGCGCCAACCTAGCCACTTTGTTCAGGCCAACCGAACTTTGCGGAAGTCTGCACAGGTGGTGCAAACTCCGCGCTGGTCATGGTTTCTTTGGTCGGGCGCTACTGGCCGGTCAGCAGCACGATTGGCCGGCAACGCAGGAGATAGATCGTTTCGCCCTGGCAGGCGCACTCGATCTCCACCGGGTGGCCCATCTCCACTTCCACCTTCACGGCTAGTTGGGCCAGCGCGGCGATCTGGCGTTCGACCAGCGCCAGCCGGTGGCGCAAGATGTCGGGCACAGCCACTTCGTGCGCACCCTCCGGCCCGGCGACGGTCATGCGCTCTTTGTCGGCAACCTGCACCGAAAAGACAGCCGGACTAGCCTTGCTCACAATATAGATATCTGATGTGACTGCACCGCCCACAATGCTTGCGCCCAGCCCCCAGTTGGCGTGGATCACCACCTCGTCGCAGTTGCTGGTGAGCGGGTTGGCGCTAAAGACCACGGCTGATGTCTCGGTCGGGGCCATCTGTTGAACAAGGACGGCCACCCCCTCCGTCACCGAGGCCGGCCGGGCCGCGCCCCAACAGCGTTGCACCGCCGTCATGACTGCCTCGATGCCTTGCACATTCAGAGTGGCTTTCAGTTGGCTGACGGGGGAAGCGGCCAACTGCTCTGGATCAACAGGGGAGAGTCGAACGGCCACGGCCGGTTCGGCAACACCGCAACGTTGGGCCAGTAGCTGATAGGCCGCTCTGACTGGGTCAAGCAACGGCGAGGAGGTCGCACCAGACCTGTCCGCTGCCTGCCAGAACGCTGCTGTCGTGAGACAAAGGCCGGGCGGCATATGGCAGAGCGGGGCCAGCCGGTTCAGAGTCGCCACCTTCTCGCCGACAAGCGAGGGGTCATTGGCGGTCGGCTCGCCAAGCCAGACGATGGTCGGGTCATTGGGTCTGTTCATTTTTCCACTCACCTGGCTGGTACGCAACTACTATCACAGCCACACCCGTGCGTTGCACCTGCAAGGTGCGATGCACGGGCGTTCGCCCCATCTTCGCTCGTCTCATCCCAGGCCAGCGGTGCAACGCACTTTGCAAGTGCATCGCACCTGGGCGTGGAGATGAACACCTGCTCAACCACCCTTGCGCCAGTAAGCTGTGTGATAGTCGACAGGGATGATCTCGTCTGTGATGCGATGCTCCCGGCGATAGTCCAACACAGCATCTTTTTCACCACAGATTTGCTCCAAACCCCAGTCGTCGATAACCACATAGCCGCCCCCAGCCACTTTCGGGTAGAGACTTTCCAGCGTTTCCATCGTCGAGCTATAATCGTCGAGCTATAGTAGTCCCCATCCAAACGCAAGACAGCCAATTGTTCAATCGGTGCGCCGGGCAATGTCTCGTTGAACCAGCCGGGGAGAAACTGTACCTGGTCGTCCAAGAGGCCATAGCGGTCGAAGCCAGCTTCGACCGTCTCCAGGTCCACCCGAAAACGCTCAACCTCGATCACCTGGGGGAAGTTGTACATACCCTCATCCACCGAATTGGC
>QEUW01000508.1 GCA_003577005.1 Chloroflexota bacterium
TGGTCGGTCTCTGCGGAATAGGGCAGCAGAGAGCAGAGAAAATCGCTGGCGGCGATCACCTCATCCTGGTGGGCATAGGTTAACCCCAGTTCTTGTTCTATCTGTACCGGTAGGCGCCGCCGCTTGTGATAGAGCACCCGCGCCGGCACAAAGGGGCGCAGCCGGCGCGCTAGCTCAGCGCCGATCTCGCCAAAACCGAGAATGCCCACTGTAGCACCATAAATTCCATCAATATCTGTGCGCCCGGACCAGTTGTAGGCATAGATGTTTTCATCTGTACGTTGGGATAGACGGCCCCAATCTAGGGCGGCTTCGGCGATGGCTTTGACCTCGGCTAGCTTTTTTACCAGCGCCAGCATCTGCATGACCATGTGCTCGGCCACGAGGATACAGCCGCGGATAGGCCAATAGCAGACGGCAATGCCATGCCGGTGCGCCGCGGCCACGTCGATATCGTAGGTCAGCGACCCCAGCCGTTGGATCAGGCGCAGGTGGGGCGCCGCTTCGATCAGCCCGGCGTCGATCTCACCGGCGCGCTCGGAGATCAGAAACTCGGTATCGCGCAGATGGGTGAGCAGTTCAGACCGCGCCGGGTGGCGCACCATAGTTACATCGAGTTCGGGCGGTGCGCCGGCAAGCGCCGATTGTTGATGGCGGGGGCTCCGTTCGGTGAGAAAGAGGACTTTGTGTTTCATGATGAGATTACGAGAGTCGAGAAGCGCGTACGCCTATGTGCGCACTCCTCAGGATTCATCTGGCACTGTTTTCGCCTCCAGCCGGGCGATGATCCGCAACAGATGCAACTCATCATAACTCACTTCACCGTTCAACGCCTCAAAGATGGGGCGCAGAAAGTCAGTCCCATGCTCGCAAAACGCCGCCAACACCCGTTTTTGTACCGCAATGGGAAGGACAGATTCGGCGCGCAGCCGTTCGACCGCCACCGTCTCTCCACCCTGGACAAACTTGTCCAGATGGCTGATGATGGTCTGGCGCTTGACGTTGTGCGCTTCCATCAACTCCGTGATCGACTGCCCGGCGGCAAAGGCTTCGCTCACCTCGTCGCTGCGCGATTTGCCGGCGCGCAGCCGCCGCGGCGCATCCGTCACCGGTCTGGGACGTTCCTCCAACCCGTGCGTCTGGCAGTAGGAGACAATGATGGGCAGAAACTCATCAGCATAGCGGGCCAACTTTTGCTGGCCTACCCCCTGTAACAGAGCAAAAGCGGCTTTGGAATGGGGAAGGCAGGTCGCCATTTCCTGCAAGGTAACATCAGAGAAGACCATATAAGGGGGTACGCCTGCGGTATCGGCCAGCCGTTTGCGGTGGGCGCGCAACTGTTCAAAAAGCGCAACCTCGTATCCTGCCGTTGTAGCGCTGGCCGCCACTGCCGGCGCCGCGGCCAGGGTTCCCCACACCGGTTCGCCTTTGAGGACAGCGCGCGCCTTGGCGGTGAGCTTGAGGCTCCCGAACCGCATCTCCTGCACCAGCAACCCCTGCCGGATAAACTGGCGCGCCAGATGTTTCCACTGCTCAGCCGAGAACTCCTGGCCAATGCCATAGGTGGAGAGTTGGTGGTGCCCGCGCTGGATCACCTCTTGCGCCTGGGAGCCGCGTAGCACTTGAACAATGTAATTCACGCCAAACAGTTCACGCGTCCGGGCGACACAGGAAAGGAACTTCTGCGCCGGCACAGTGAGATCGACCCGTTCTCGCGTCCCAGCAAGACAGTTATCGCACATCTCACAACTATCGGGAGCGCTGGTTTCGCCGAAGTAGGCCAGCAAGGCGCGGCGGCGGCAGGCATCCGCCTCGGCCCAATGCACGAAGGTCTGCAAGCGCTGGATGCGTTCAGCCTGTTCGGAGGCCGCGCCCTGTGCAATGAAATAACGGATGGTCTGGACATCGCCATAGCTGTAGAGCAGCAGACAGTCGGCGCGCAGCCCATCGCGACCGGCGCGGCCAATCTGCTGATAGTAGCTTTCGATGTCTCGTGGCAGATCGACGTGGAGCACAAAACGGACATCGGGTTTGTCGATGCCCATGCCAAAGGCGATGGTCGCCACCATGACTGGCGTGTCGTCACGCAGAAAGGCAGTCTGGTGACGCTGGCGGGTGGCACTGTCGAGCCCGGCATGATAGGGCAGACAGTCAATGTTATGATCGACTAGGGCAGCGCTTAGCTCGTCCACCTGGCGCTGGGTGTTACAGTAGATGATGCCAGGCTGGGCAGCGTGGGTCATCAGAAAGGCGAGTGTCTGGCGCAGCGTGTTGACCTTGGGCGTGACCGCGATAAAGAGGTTGGGACGGTCAAAGCTAGTGATGAACTCGTTCTCATCGCGGAAGCCCAGCGACTCCTTGATGTCGGTCTGGACACGCGGGGTGGCGGTGGCCGTCAACGCAATACAGACAGCCTGAGAGAAGCGCCGCCGTACCCCCACGAGTTGGCGATATTCGGGGCGGAAGTCGTGCCCCCATTGGGAGATGCAGTGGGCCTCGTCGATGGCGAGCAAGGTAAGCTGGCTCTGTTCAAGCAGCGCCAGCACGTCGGGGCGCAAGAGCGTCTCTGGTGCGACGTAGAGCAGCTTTACCGCACCCTGGCGGATCTGCCTGACCGTCGCGGCATAGTCGGCAGGACTGAGGCTGCTGTTGAGATAGACGGCTGCCATGCCCAACTGGCGCAACTGTTCTACCTGGTCCTGCATGAGGGCGATGAGTGGTGAAACGACTACGGTCAGCCCGTCGAGCAGCAGCGCCGGCAACTGGTAGCAGAGCGATTTGCCGCCGCCCGTGGGCATGATCACCAGTGTATCGCGGCGTTGCAACACGTTGGCGATGATCTCCTGCTGGCGCGAGCGAAACTCGTTATAGCCGAAGACGCGCCGGAGCAGTTCCTGGGGTAGGTTGTGGTTTGAGGTGAAGGGTTTGATAGCGGGTTCTAACATGATCGATCTCTGAGACAGTCCATACCAGCGGGCGACCTGGCAAGTCGCCCTAGCGGGTGGGATTGTAGCACAGAGCGTAGGGATGGGGAATAGGAAGAAAGGGTGAAATGCACCCCTGCCAGAGTGGACAGTGGCTGCGACAATTGTCGTGGGATGTATCAGGTCCAATCACCAGCACTGGCTGAGGCCGGTCAGCGGTGCAACTGGCCGGCCTGTCGCAAGGTCATCAGATGGCTCTGGCGACTTTCAGCGAAGCCATCTGGCCGCAGAGTGGCGGCCATCGCTGGTGACCGCAGTTGTGAGCAGCATCCGTGTTTGTGTGAAGTTGCGCTTTCATTGAAGGGCCAGCTCAGTGCCCCACGGTCTTGAGGCGCTCCTGGATCAATATGGCCGCCCGGCGCGAGACGCTGTTGCGGTCTGTGTTGGCGATGATCGTGCGCAACGTCGCGCGCATGGATTGAGGCCAACGCTGGTTTGCAGCAAAATAGGTTGAACAGGCTTGACCAATAATGTAGGTAATATAATAGGCGCCCACTGCCTGGCCGAGTGCGCCTATTGCCCAGCCAATGAAAGGGATTGATTTGAGCAGGGCGCCGCCGATGATCGGGAGTACGGCCGGCCACAGCTCTTTCCACCCCTCGGTTACAAAGCTGGACGCCAGTGCCTGTACCTGTTCCCCGCTCAGGGAAACCTCGTAGTGTCGGGCCAGACTTCGCACCAGCGCCACCAGCGCAGCGCCCCCACCAAAGAGGTCAAGGAGAGGAACGGGATTGATGGCCACCCCCACAGCGATGCCAAGGGCATATTCCTCAATCGTCTGTTCGGCGCTGGCCTTGACCCGCGCCAACCGGTTGGCCGATGCATCGATCTGGTCGCTGATTGTGGTCAGGTCGCTGAGAAAGTATCTTTCCGTCTGTAATATCTCGATGATCCGGTTGCGCACTTGGGCTACATCGGGCTGAGCTCGCTCTGTCCATTCGTGAAGGGTTCCATCGCTTGCTTCCCGTGCGTACCGTTTGATCGGATCGGCAGCGCAGACCAGCACATTTGCTTCATCGACCAGCTCAACCAGCCGGCGCCGGACCTGCTCCACCAGGCGATAGCGGTCGCGTACGTTTAGGGCGTCGGCCTTGTTGAGCACAACCAACAGCGGCTTGCCAAAGTGCGCCAGGTTGGTGATCGCCTGGTATTCCGTCTCGGTCAAGTCTTTGTCGCACACTGCGATGACCAGGTCGGCGGCTTGTGCGGCTGTGCGGGCGACGGCGGCGCGTTCTGGGCTGGCCGCATCGGCAATGCCAGGGGTGTCTGCGATGGTAACCGGCGTACCTGCCAACTCAACTTCGATTTTTTGCACAACTGTGGTGCTGCCGCCACGCGGATCGACGGTGAAGTGGTCGGTGGCAAATAGGGCATTGAGCAATGCCGACTTACCCACGGAGATTTTGCCAAAGATCGCGATTTGGATCATGGGTCACCTCATGCTTCTGAAGCCGTGACCGCATGGCGGTTGGCCTCGATCTGGCGAGCAATGCGCTCTTTGAGCATCTGAAGCACCGATTCCTGTTGCGCTTTCTCCAAGATCTCCTGCACCACCGCTTTGGGCCCTCTGTCACCCCAGGAACCGCCGTGTTCAAAGTAGTACTGGGCTGCATTCCCCACGATGTAACTACCGTACGCGCCGGCAGCAGCCTGCGGCAGGGCGGTTGCCACTTTGCCGATGCCAAAGGTAAGCACGACGATCAGATTGGCGGCAATGTGAGTTGCGTACTCGATGATGGCCACCAGGCCAGCGGACTTGACTATCGAGGCAAACAATTCTCCGGCGCGCCGTCTGGTCATTTCAATGCCATAAATGCGCGCCAGTGTCATCACCATCGTAACGTCTACTGCTGCGCCCCCGGCAATGTCGAGCACAGGCAACGGGTTCACCGCCACAGCGA
>QEUW01000509.1 GCA_003577005.1 Chloroflexota bacterium
GTAACCAGCGAGAATGGCACGAGCGAGACCCGCTTGTACTACAACATCGACTACGAAGTCTGGGACAAGCCGCGCGAAGACTTGGGCCGGTTCCACGCCTGCTGGCGGCGCGAAAATCCAACGGATGGCATCGTCGAGCCGCCCGAAATGGACGATGGTACTTATCAGCACGGTGGCGTTAATCTGAGCGACGAGGGGAATTATCTGATTCTTGAAGCCGAGGGCGCCGGGCAATATGTCGGCTGCAACCTCAATATCCACGCACTGCGCACCAGCAAGGCAGAGATGCATAACTGGTACGGCGAAGGCGACGAGATGATTTTCATCGATGACGATAACGAGGGCCAGCGTTGGCCGCCTACGCTCCACGGTACTGGCACAGAGGACTACTTTAATACGGCCTGGGGTCCTGAGGAGAAGTTTTCTTCGCCTTTCTTCGGTCTGACTATGCCGGGTGCGTACAACTGGTCTGGCTTCATTTCGTGGTATCGCTGGCACCTGGCTGATCCGGTGCGTTTCAGCAAGTCTATCCGCGTTTCAATTGAGCACGGGCATGCCAATCGTCGCAGCGACGACTTTTCCAGCACAGCCTATTGGTATCAGCTTGAGCCGCATAAACCTTTCGGGCTTCTGCCGATGCTCCAACGCCTGCCGCGTGCCGACCACCCTCCCCTGGAGCCGCCTCAGAAGTGAACGCGACAACGGAATTACGGATACAGATCGAGGACATAATCGCCGGTGTTCAGGCCGATCTCGGCGTGAGTATCTTGCATGTCGAATCAAGGGCGACGGTAGACATCACGGCGGATACACCGGTTCCGCTCGCGAGTGTGGTTAAGATTCCCGTGTTGCTAGAGGCGTTCCGCCAACTCGGAGAAGGACGCTTTCAGCTCGACGATCGCTGGCCGCTTGAGCATGCTTACAAAGCGCTCGGTAGCGGCATCCTCACTCAGTTTGATGATGGCTTGATGCCGACAGTTCTGGACCTTATTACGCTGATGATCATCGTCAGCGACAACACGGCGACGGACATCCTTATGCAGCGCCTGGGCGTACAGGCTATCGACGACTTCATGCACCGCCTGGGGTTAACTCAGACACACGTTGCGCATACGCTCGGTGAGATTTTTGCGGACATGCTGCCGACTCCCGATCCTGACCAGGACCGCTACGCATTAGCCCGCTGGGAAGCGGAGCACGGCGTTCAGCGCGATGGTTTCAGTTATAGCCTGAGTGCAGACAACAATGTTGGCACGCCGCGTGAGCTGACTAGGCTACTCGAAATGATTTACGCTGCCGGAGTCCTGGATCGCGGCGCGTGTGACCAGATGCTTCAGATTCTGCTCAAACAGCAGTTGAATGATCGTTTACCACGGTTCCTCCCTGCCGGTACGCCGATCGCGCATAAGACCGGTACCTTCAGCGGAGTGCGAAACGACTGCGGAATCATCTACGTGAGCGAAGCTTCGCATGTTGTGGTCACGGTCTTGGGTACCTGGGATCACGATGCTTGTCGCGGCAACCGTATCCTCGAATGGACTCGCGCTACCGAAATCGACACGGCGTTTGGCCAGATCGCTCTGGCTGCCTATAAGGCCTTTGCATGAAGGCGGTTGACCATGAAATCAGTATCGGCGGATTACCCGGATAAAGCTGCTGCTTTCAACGCGCTCTCTGCTGAGAAAGTTGAGCAGGCGATTGCTCTGCTTGATGAACTTGACCTCGATGTCTGGCTCACTTTCACGCAGAAGATGGGAGACTCTGGCGGCGATCCGGTCTATCCGATCATTTTTGGGAATCGCGATTTGGGCGCGGGGTTGCTTCTTCTCACCCGAACAGGTGAGCGCATTGCTTTGGTGGGCGGACTCGACGTCGCAATTCCCCGCGCGACGGGTGTCTGGGACCAGGTGATCGATCACGAAGGAGATATGGGTAAGGCGCTGGTGGCGCTTCTAACCCGCCTGAATCCAGCGCGTATCGCAATTAACTATGCACAGCACAACGTCAAGGCGGATGGGTTGTCGCATGGGCGCTATCTATGGCTGCAACGGGAATTGGATGGTACGCAGTTTATCAACCGGTTGGTGAGCGCAGAAGAACTCATCACGAAGCTACGCGGGCGCAAATCTCCAGGAGAAGTGGCGCTGATTCGCACTGCGATCGCGCATACGGACGAGGTGTTCGAACAGGTTAAGGCGTTTCTTCACCCGGGCCTAACCGGTCGTCAAATCTATGACTTTATCCTGAATGAGGTGGCGCAGCGCCGACTTGAAACCTCCTGGAGCCGCGATCACTGTCCAATCGTTACCGTGGGACCGGTGGCACCAATTGGACATACACCTCCGGGAGACACTGTATTACAGCGCGGCTGGACTCTGCAAATAGACTTCGGTGTCAAGTACAATGGCTTCTGTGCAGACTTCCAGCGGATGTGGTACGTGCTCAGGACCGGCGAGACACGTCCTCCCGCAGAGGTACAGCGTCTGTTCGAGACCATTCGCCGGGGGGTTGATGCCATCATTAGCGAGATCAGACCGGGCGCGCCGGTTTGGAAACCCGCTGAGGCTGCCAGTAAGGTGCTGGTCGAGGGAGGTTTTCCGGAGTTCAAATTCAGCGCGGGCCACCAGCTAGGCCGTGCCACCCACGATGGAAGTCCGGGGCTAGTGCGCTGGCGTGAAGACTTGCCCGCCTGGGTTATGGAGCCAGGCAACGTGTTCACCGCTGAAGGTCTTGAGACATTCCTTGAGGGGCGCGGCTGGATCAGCCTGGAAGACGATGTGCTTGTTACGGATACCGGCAACCAGGTGCTGACAACACAACAGCGGGAGTTGTGGCTGGTCAAGTGACGCTCGTCGTCAAGTGGGTGATTACCGAGATCGTTCTGGTGCTTTAGGTAGGCCGTGGGCGGCAAGTCCTCGGCCTGCTTTATTATCTGGATTGGAACGCTCCAGGTGCCCTGCTGTTCAGCTCCTGCACTCAGGTATATTGCTATTGGTCACGCGCCGTCGGGTGAAAACATGAGTCATCCCGAATTTGAGGATGACCAGTAGAAACAGAAAAGACCTCTGAGTAGACTGAAAGGTAGCACACCGCAACAGTCGAAACGGAGGTCTTTTCATGCGTAAGTCTGCCACGAAAGCACACAATGCTCAAGGGATAAGCGACCAGCTCGAAACGTTTGTCCATGAATTGCTGGTGGAGTTGGATCGCTATCTGGACAAGCGACTAGCACGTTTTTACTGGCGCTGCAAGCGATCATCAAGTTCCGACATAACAGCCAGGGCTTGTTATTGAGCGAACTGGGCGGGTATATCGTCGGGCCGGAGCAAGCACCGGCCGGGACGAAACGCTTGAGTAACTTGCTGCGGTCGCCGCGCTGGAGCTATCGGCTGCTGGAGGGATTTCTGTGGCGACGAGCAGACCGTCGCGTGACAGCGTTGTTGGAGGAAGACCAACCCGCGCTGGTGGTGTGGGATGAAAGTGTGTGGGAGAAACCAGAGATTCTGGCCGCTGAAGGCTTGAGTGCAGTACGGTCCAGCAAGGCGCGGCGTCTAAAACGAGTCAAGCCAGGGTTCTACAATCCACCCGGTGGGCGTCCGGTATGTGTGCCCGGATTGAACTGGATCAGTCTGTTGGTCCTGGGGCTCTCGGGTCCGCCGATGCTGGCGGCCATGCGCTGGTGGAGCACACGCGGCAAGTTCGCCACCTGTAAGGGGGTTGTCCGTCACCGGTTGCTCAAGTTATGCGCGCGGTGGTGGGGACAAGCAGTCATCCATGTCTGGGATCGCGGCTATGGCCATGGCTCCTGGCTCAACGAAGCGCTGCGCTATTGGGTGCGTTTCGTGGTCCGCTGGCCTACAGCCTACCGCCTGATTGATGCCCAAGGCAAGCGGAACGCCTGGAAGATCACACGCGGCAAACGCTCGCTCAGCCATCGCCTGATCTGGGATGCCCAACGGCACTGTTTCCGCCAAACCGGCTTGTACTTCTGCCCCGTGACCCATCCTGACCATCCCGCTACCCCCCCCTCTGGTTGGTCGTTTCTCGGCCAGGCCAAGGTCGCTCCCCGCTCTACCTGTTGACCAACGAACCCCTCCAATCCGCTGACGACGCCTGGCAGATCGTCTTTTTCTACATGCGCCGCTGGCAGGTCGAAATGACTTATCGCTTTTCCAAGACCGAACTCGCCATGCAATCCCCGCGCCTCTGGCACTGGCATTCCCGCCTCAAATTGCTGCTGATGGTTTCTTTGACCTATGCCTTTCTCCTTTCCCTCCTCGCCCCACACCTCGCTGACTTGCGTCAATGGCTCTTACGCCATTTCTGCCACCGGGCAGGAAAGCGGTACCGAGAAGCCTCGATACCGCTTTATCGCTTACGTTCTGCTTTGAGCCACTTATGGCTCACTTATCCACCCTCACTCCGTTTTCTTTTTCAAAATCCGGGATGACTCAGGTTTCTTGCAGAGAACCGTTCTCTGCCGGCTCTACGCTGCCTGTTTCTGCCATATCAGCGCCAGCCGCAGGCCGCCCGTCGCGTTTATATCCACCGAGTGAATCCGGCGAGTACCAAATAGCGTTAACGTTTCTTCGCGCGTGTAGGAGGGTGTGGTGGCGTGGATAACCAGATTGAGCCGCGCCTCCAGCCGTAATTATCGGCGCAGTAACGGCACACGCTAGGCGGGAACGTTCCGGCGAACACAAAAATTCCCTGACCGCAGTTCTGGCAATAAAGCGTACTCGCAGCGCTTTGAGCAGACGCCGCCTCAGCAGCTTCTGCCGCTTTCCGCTCACTCCAGCGCACCTTCAGGATTTCTTCGCCCGCTCGGAGCGCCCGCTCCTGCACATGCTGCGCCCGGCGGATACGTGTTCTGCAAGCCAATCTTCATCCGCCGATAGCGCTTCCCACAAACCCCTGCCCTTGCGCTCGACTAAGTTGAAGCCCAAGAGCTTTTTTTGAGCGCGCGGTACACTTGGTGGTCGGAGAGCTTGAACTCCTCCGCCATCTGGGCCACCCTCATCGGCCTGCGCGCAGCCAGCAGGCTTTCCCAGACGAGGGCTGCTGTTTTTCCTAATGCCCCTCGTTCTGCCGCATCAGTTTTTTGCGTTATCGATACACTACTACTTATCCAGGGTGTATCAGTGTATCGATAGCGCAAAAACCGCTTGCCGAACTGCCAGAGGTGCGCAGTGCTGGTTTTATCGTGTCCACAGAAGACGAGAAAACCCTCTTGTTGGAGACGCTGAAGGCTGCTGCTGACGGTGTTTTTGGTAAGCCGGGCTAGTTCGGCCAGCTCACGTGTAGAAGCTCGGAAAACACCGTGTTCGTTGCTCCCCAAGCGTGCTCGTTCGGCACATGCAGCAAGCACGGCTCGATCGGTTTGGCCAGTGCGTTGTTTCCACGCATGCAGTTGAATGAACTCGATGACCGCTTTCCACTGCGGCTGCTTGGGATTGGTTATCGGGCGAACAGGCGTGCGTGGCTGGCTGAACGCCGACCGCAGGGTGTCGCGGATCTCGTTGTTTGGCAGGCCACATGAGCGTGCTATTGGCGTGAGGACCTGACTGGTTGTGTAGTAGTCGTAGTTGTTGCCTGCCATGTCGCAGGCCGCGGCAAATAGAGCGTTGTTGCGCTGACCTTCTGGTGCACCGGCGGTGATAAATTGAAGCGTGGCGCGGGACAGATCGGAGAACGCTGTGGGTTCTTGAACCACGCGCTTGGTTTTGGTTACTAGCTTGAGTGGCAGCCAATCGAGGTCGTGAAGCGATACAGTGGGTGGTGCGTCTCCGTCGTGTTTGTGCCACTGGTAGATGACGCCGGTATCTGGATGAACAGATGGCGGAGTGAGAACATAGCAGCGGCTTCCCCGGATCTCGGTTTGTGTTAGTTCTCCTGGTGGAATGTTCCCGATCTCACCCTCTTTGCAGAAGAGGTAGTAGTGCCCCCCGCCCTTTTCCCCACCCGATCTGACCGACCAGATTGGGATACCAGCGGCTGCAAGCTGATCGCCGTGGAAGAGGAAGCTGTCCTGTGTCTCACAGTCGATGATGAACAGGTTGTTGCTGGTGCGTCCGGCCATGACAGCCAGGTTGCATTGTCCCTGGAAGGCGAGCAGTAGCTGGGCGGGATGTAAGCGGATGTACTGGAATTGCTTCCAGGGCCAGCCGCCTTTTTGCGCGAATGGGACGGGGAAGACATTTAGCCCCATCTCATACAGCTGAACCGCGTTGTCCTGAGCGGGAGTTGTGGTGAACGCAAGCTGCGGCTCAGTGTAGCGATCGGTGGCTACCTGGTTGGGCGGCTGCAGTCTCTTTCGAAGCTGTTCTTGCGACACGTCTCACTTGTCCTGATGGCAGTGAGAGGTATAGGGGGCTGGCCATTTGCCCTGGATCGCTTTTGGGCTATAATTTAGCCAGGAAAGGGAAGAACCCCCCTGCCCTCTCTGAGGGAAACAAGCACCTGCGAGGTCGGCAAACCATGGGCAGGTGTTTGTGTTTGTTGGCAAGGCCTCTATTTATGACTCACTCGGTTTTTTTGGCAAATCTCCCCACTGCTGCAATGCATCGATCATCCCCTTGGCGTACTGTTGACCGCTTTCGCGGAGCAGCTCCTCTATCCGGCGTTGGGCTGCGCCGAGTTCAGTTTTGAGTTCCTGAATCTGCTGCTCCCGGTCTAGTATGTGCCGCTGCTCGGCTTCCAGACGAGTTTCGAGCCGGATCTTATCCTCTCTGATTTGCATAGCCTCTTTAAGCGCAGTACGGGCTTCCTCAAGCTCTTGCTGCGCTCGTATCAAATTGCGCTGCAGATAATCGACTTCGAGCGAAAGGCGGCGCTCTTGCTCACCGACTACCAGGGCTTGAATCTCTTCTGGTGGGAGGGATGGTGGTTGGCCCCGTTGGCCGTTTTGGAGGGAGCTGTGGATATCGGCGTAGGTGTGTCCCATCTGCTTTAATTCAGCAACCAGGGCGAACACCCGAAGATCATCGAATGTATACATCCGATGCTTGCCACGACCAGGCGTAGCCGTGGGTGAGAGATAGTGTTGAAACTCATCCGCCCAGTTGCGGATGGTTTCCAGCGCCACCCCGAAAATTGTAGCGGTGTGTCGGCTGCTGTAGGTGTCGTTTCTGCTCATGCCTTCATGATACTCGACCTTTGTTTTCAAGCAAAATGGGAAACTTCAGAAGTACCATCTGGTACCAGATAGGAGAACAGATTGGCTGCAGTTGTTTTATAACAGCGAAATTGTTTGCATGTTGCGTTTGAAAACAAAATATGGTAAAAAAGCACTAAGTGACGTTGGCACTAAGTGCCACGAAGAGGGAGAGGGCGCCGATATGGCGACAAAGCGGTTCCGATTGAAGTTTATGTTTTGGCTTGATATGGGCAAAAGTGATGAAGCGGAGCTGGCTGAAGAAATCGAGGCTCTCAAGGAGCACCGCCTTTTTTCCGAGACAATTCGCGACGGTATCCGCCTGATCTGTGATCTGCGCTCTGGCCGGACCGATCGGCTTTTTGTTATGTTCCCGTGGATTGCAGGCGAGGTAGACCGCGGAGTTGCCGCTCAAAGCCAATCAGTTCAACAGGAACTGGAGCGCTTATGGGGTGCGCTTGCTAGCCAGTCGGTCGTGCCGGGTACACAAAGCAATTCACGGCCTATATCGGCGGGTGGACTTGCCGCAGCACTGCCCGGAGATGACGAGATCAAGCTTCAAGTTAAGGCCGTGAAAAACGGAACATCGGGAAAGAATTTCCTGTCCAGTCTGATGAGCCTGCAGCAGTAGAAAGAGTTGAGAGTAGGACAATGGCCGATTTTCTCGCTTCAGTGGATGCTGGCAACGGCGGCACGAACGCAGTCCTAGTCAAGGGAAAAAGCAAGCCCCGGCGTTTCTACGAGCCATCGGTGCGGGCGGTGGCGACGGGCGACAGCCTCGGGCTGGGCAAGGACCTCGAAATCCAGTATGACTACGTCGATTGGTACGGTCACCGTTATGTTACAGGTGATGATGTGATCCGGGTCACCCGGCGCAATCTTGAGCACCACCTGGGCACCAATCGCTACGGCAATGAGTTCCACCAGTTCCTGGTAGCGGTGGCCCTGGCTAAGCTCGGTGTGGTCGAGGGGACAGTTGACCTGACCGTATTTGCTCCGCCAGGGGTCTACAACGAGGTCAGTGCGCTGATGCAGGCCCGGTTTATGGATCAGGGTGGGGAGGTCATCATCCGGCTCAAGGCGGACAAGCAGCCGCGCGCCTGGGTCTACCACACCGTCACCGTCTGGCCGGAAGGGATCGGCGCAGCGGCGTGCTATATCCTGGACGAAAAAGGTGACTTCGTTGAGAACGATGTCCTGGCTGGTGAGACGGTTCTGCTCGACCTGGGTGTGTACACGCTCGATGCGCTCAAGTTGGTCGACGGCAACTTCAACCCCGAAGCGTTGGAGCACGCTACCTGGGAAGATGCCGGTCTCAACGTCCACCTGCGGCAGCCGCTGCTGCGCGCGGTCAAAGCGCAATCCGATGAATTTGGGGCCTTGACCGTCGATGATATCGACCTGGTCATCCGACAAGGTGCGGCCACTGGTGATTACACGCTGCGGGTGGCAGGCTACGAGGTCGAGCTGCTGCCGCTGATCGACAAGCACCGCGAGCGTTACGCCGGTTGGATCGCCAACAACATCTGCGACGGGGTCTTCAACGGGTTTCGCGGTGTGCGATCGGTGATCCTGGTCGGGGGTGGGGCGGACCTGGTCGAGCCATACCTGCGGGAGTGGTACGGCGACAAGCTTGTAGACCGCAAGAGCCTGGCGCACACGCGCAAGATTCACCCTATCGACATGAATGCGATGGGCGGTCTGCGGCTGGCGCTGATGCGCCAAAAGCAGGCAATGTAGAAACGGCCTGGGCGAGAGAACGGTTCCCTGCGAGAAGAAAAACCCGCTCACCCCCGAGCGGGTGTTTTTATGCTGTTCAGCGCGTGTACAATAGAGGCATGAGCGAGCAAGTAGAAGGAGCAACTAATGGTCCGTAGCTCGCGTGGTTTGGGGATTGATGAGGTCATCGGCGACAAGCGTCAAGCGGTGATTGACCTCGCTGCCAAGCATGGTGCGTCGAACGTGCGCGTGGTGGGTAGTGTTGCTCGTGGCCAAGCTCGGCCTGATAGTGACGTGGACCTGTTGATGACCATTCCAAGCCCGCGTTCAGTCTTTGATCTGGTCGGGCTGTGGCTGGATATGAAAGACTTGCTGGGGCGGGAGGTTAGCCTGATTCCTGACTCTGCGCCGGATAGAGAGTTTATGCGTTCTGTGCTGGAGGATGCGGTCCCCTTATGAGCAAGAAATCACCGGCAGATTATCTACGCGATCTGTTGCAGGAACTGGATGATATCGCAACGTTCACCTCAGAGGGGAAACCTGGGTTCTTCACAGACGCCAAAACGCGCAAGGCGGTGATTCGTTCGTATGAAGTCATCGGTGAAATTGCCAAGCGCCTTCCTGACAATCTACGTAATGCCAATCCTCAGGTAGATTGGCGCAAGCTTATCGGCTTTCGTGATTTTCTCGCGCATCACTACGAAGAAGTTATTCTTGAATTCATATGGGATGCAGTCGATGATCTCCCCGCATTACGCGCTACTATCACGAAAATGCTCGACGACCTGGTAGTAGGCGAATAGGGGGGGCGGAACGTTCCTATCCACCGCTACTTCCGCCTGATCTTAAACGAACATCCTTTTGCATGGATATATGCTCTCGTGATTGCTGCCGCTGAATCACTACGCGAATCATGGATTGGCTGAGCTATCAATATCGTGACTGCTCCCCACGGCTAAAGCCGGGGGCTTCTACCGGTCAAAGCCGGAGGCTCGCCAGCCCGCGAGCCAGAATGTTCAGCGATGCGTTCAAATCG
>QEUW01000510.1 GCA_003577005.1 Chloroflexota bacterium
CACAAGGGCACCGTGGGTCGAAAACGGGGACACCGGACACGTTTCGACTCACGGCGCAGCGGGGGTTAGTCGGGGCGCAAGCTGGACCAACGGGACAGAGAAAGCCCCGACGCCGCTGCTTTGACGAGTGGGGGGTCTGACCGGAGCTTGGTTACCCCATGTGGGCCTATTTAAGGCACGCATACCCAGATATGGGGATAACGAAGCGCAGGGCATGGCCTCTCCGAGGAAAAGCAGAATGTTTTCCCCCCTCGTTTGACGGGGTTCGACGCCCCGGCAAACGTGTCTCTTCCCCTACTCTATCCAGAGTAGGTCATGGAGTGGGTTATAGAGTGGGGTAATTGCATTTATGGGCAGCCCACCCATCACCAATCTAAGGCTTCGCCGCTTACTCAAGAACAACAAGGCATCCTCCCTCTGCCTTCTCCGTTTCCTTCCCGTTATCCTTAGGCGGGCTTCGCCCGAGAAAAATCTTGAGCAAAGCCGGATCCGCCTGAAGTGCCTTAGACCAGCTAGAGCTGGCTTACTTGAACGGTATTCAAGAGCGGTTGACGGTTGAGGTTTCCGGGTCAGCGTCGGTCGGCCGTGGCTCATTCCCCGCCAAGGTGGGGTCCCGCTAACAGCCAAAACTGTCAGTGCGCCTATTACATCAAATGTGAAAAAGGATTGTCAAGTCGGCCTTTTTGCGTCCGTCCCGTACGTCCCGTTGGCCCCGTACGTACGGGTAGTACGGACGCCCCGTACAGTGGCTCATGATCGGCGTTCGAAATACTGGTCCAGCGCCTCGCGGACCATCCGCGACATGCTGGCCTCCTCGCCCTGGCGCATGGCCTGGGCCTTCAGGTCTTTGAGGGATTCGAGCTGATCGGCGTAAATGTCGAAGGGGTGTCGCTTCAGCACACGCTTCGGCAGGCGTACGGGGAGTACGCCCCGTACGTCCCGGACGGGGGGAACGAGGGGGACGGGTTCTTTGACTTCGGAAACGAGGATGTCGCCTTCGGCAGGAGAATTGAAGAACGGGCTGTCGGCCAGACCGGATCGTTTGCTCATCGTCCCACCACTTCCTGGATAACCTGCTTATAAGCCAGCGCTCCCGCACTATGCGGAGCATAGTCGAAGACGTGGGTGTGGTTGGAGTGGGCTTCCTCCAGACTGACGTTCTTGGGGACGGAGGTCTGGAAGACGAGGTCGCCGAAGTATTGCCGCAACTGGGTCTCGACATCGCGCGAGACGTTGGTCCGGTCGGCGAAGGTGCACAGCACGCCCAGGATCTTGAGGTCGGGGTTGAGCTGGGTGCTGCGGACCATGTTGATCGTCTCTTGCAACTGCACCAGCCCGGCCAGGGCAAAGTAACCGGTGGAGACGGGGAGGATGAGACTATCGCTGGCGGTGAAGGCATTGATTGTGAGCAGTCCCAGCGAAGGTGGATTGTCGATGAGGATGTAGTCATACGTTCCGCGCACCGGCTCCAGCGCCTTCTTTAGCCGAGCCGAACGATTGTCCAGCGCTTGGGCCAGTTCCAAGTCGGCACCTGACAGGCGGATGTGAGCCGGGATGAAGTCGAGGTTGGCAACCGCCGTCGGCTGAATAACACCGGGCAGAGCTGCAAACTCGATAAGCACCGTGTAGAGGGATTCTTTCAGCTCCACCTCCCGCTGGGGGTGGATAAAGACACTAGTAGCGTTGGCCTGGGGATCGGCGTCGATAAGAAGGGTCTTGTAGCCGGCCAAGGCCAACCCGGCAGCCAGGTTTATAGCCGTAGTTGTCTTGGCCACCCCACCCTTTTGGTTGGCGATTGCGTGGACCGGCATGGCTCACCCTTTCTCTTTCAGGTACTCGGTCAGCACCAAGCGGGCCAGAGCGGCGACGGAGATATGACGCTCCAGAGCCGCCCGTCGCAGGGCGCTCTTCAGGCTTTGCGGAGCGTGGACTTTGATAACGGTTCTCTTTTCCTGGGCCATAAGTGGGACCATCTGGGGCACTACTTGATAAGTTAGTCTATCCAATCACGACGAGAGTGGACGTGTCAAGGGCCAATTTGGGGGCCCCCAATCTTGACTCTGGGACCACGCAGAACTCAGACTACAAGGAGTTCATGGCATGAAACATGTTGAGCCACAGAGATGATGGTAGGGATATCTCCGAAGATGGCAACCCAGATGTTGAACAACTAGGGGCGGATCTGCATGTACAGCGCCTTGGCCCGGTCGAAGTCGCGGTCTTCCGGTGAGAGATTGGCCCAGTAGTCCTCGGCCCGGCAGATGATTTCATCCAGTCGCTGCCATTGCTGCTCGCCGTGGGGCAGGACGGCGGTGTAGCGATAGGTCAGGTCGTCGCCGTAGAAGGGCAGGTACAATTCCTCCTGCCCGGCCAGTTCGGCCAGGACGGCCAGTTGGTCGGGCGCGGCGACGTTGAGGAACGACTCGAAGCAGAAGGGATCGCGGGGGTCATCGTATACGAGCAGCTCCAGCCGCACCAGAGGTGCGGTCGGCATCTCGATCAGGTCCCAGCGGGCCTCGACCGGCTTGTCGATGAAGCTATCGATATCGACATCGGACGCGTGGCAGACGTGGACGATACCGCGGCTGCTCTCGACGGCCAGGCAGCCGTAGCCAGTGCGCTCAAAGACCTCGCGGACCGCCGGCGGCAGCTCGTTGCGAAAGACCATCTCGCTCAGCCAGACGCGGCGCTCTTCATCCCAACGCAGGGCCAGGGTCGGTGCCGGCGGTTCGTCCAGGAGCGGTTGTAGAGCCTCCTGCAGGAGGTGGCCGAAAGCTGAGGGAAGGTAGCGCAAGTGCTGGAGGCTCTCCGGCTCGATGTGCATCCGGCAGACCAGGCCGCGCGCGCCGGTCGATGTCATGGGCACCAGGTCGCACTCGCCGTAGGCTTCCTCAATGCGCGCCAGCCAGAAAGGATTGGCGGGAAAGGGACGGTCGACCATCAGCAGGCCCACGAGGTCACCAGGCTCATCGTCCTCCATGACCAGGCCGTAGCCGGAAAAGATATCGTCTGTGCCGGGATGGTACAGGCAGAGGAGCTCGCCTCGGCTGAGGCGTTCACTCTGCGGCTCGCGTTCCCCCATACAGGAGCAGTATACACCTTCGAATCAACAGGGTTCTTAGCGGGGGTAGGCCAGAGGGGAGGCTTCTTCAGGAAGCCGAGTACGGATACGGTAAGCGCTGGTGCGTTGGGCTTCTTTTAGCAGGATGACAACTAGCTCCTCATCCGGGGTGTAGCCGGCAATGAGACGATTGATATCTTTGTCTTCGTAGCGGGCAATCTGTTCTTGAGTCAGATAGGCAGCTGGGTGGCCGCCGTCTTGCGTGCGGTAACTCGTCTCGACGACCACGGCGCCGCGACCGAGGACTTCATAGGCGATGCTGGCTGTCGAATGAAAGGCATGCAGATTATCCGCAATCCAAGCCAGGTCAGCCCAGCGCTCGCGCTCCGCCCAGTCTGAGATGGATTGTTCATGATAATGGGGTTGCTGCTCCAGGGTCATAGAGAGAATTGGGAGCAAGATAGCAGATGGGTATATGGGGTTCAAGAGGCAAAAAACGCGGCCGTTTCGGCCTCTGGGGATATAATGTGGAGGTGATAATTAGCTTGGCACGCATTGACCCCGAACTTCATATGAACCGCTGGTATACGATAGCCGTTCAACCCACACTGCTTGATCCAGTAGCTGTTATTTGCACATGGGGGAATAGGAAAACCCGCTACCAGCGAATGCGGATTCAACCGACCTCCTCACCAAAGGAGGCGAGGACTGTTGCCGACGGTATCGTCCGCAGGAAGGTCGGCCGAGGTTACCGCAAAGTAACCAGTTAGGTGTTTGATTCCCAGCTTTCCATTATCTTGTCCATCGCGGCCTTGATTTCGGCACTAGCTTCATAAAGCCAGTCCAGCTCATCACGATGCTGATCATACAACGTCTGCTCAACCCACACCTGAAAATTGTGAATTAGCACAAAATATTCCGTAGTGAACTCTTGAACAAGAATATCGCCAGCAGCCTGTGCCAGATAAGGCTTTCCTTTTTCCTCTGACCAAACGAATTTACTTGAAATCAATCCTTCTTTGCTCAACGCAAAGAACTGTCGGTAAGTACCTGTCTGCATAGCGGGATCTTGCTCATATTTCCAATGGGCACCAGCTAGAGGAAGCGCGTAATGTAGGCTGTAGTTTCTCAAGTCTTCAACGAAACCAACCACTGGCTTGCCTTTGATGCGGTGGTTGACTACCCGCTGATACAAATCGAAAAACGGCTTTCCTTTATAACGGCTTTTGATCATTCTACGGCTGCTGTTTGTGCGTGCTGAGGCAGCGGTAATAAAGTTGAGTAACAGACGGGTAACTTCAGCCATTGCCAGGTCAAGCTCAGCCCGTTTCCCTGCTACCCAAAGGTAGGTAACCGCTTCAGGATCCTGAGCCTTCTGCAAGAATTGGTAAAGTTCCCGAAAATTTTGAGAAACCACATAATGATTGGTGTGAAGCTCCCGCAAAAAATAATGTATCTGCAGCGCTTCGGACCGAAGAATGCTGTCGTTCAACTCAACAAAACTCATCACAACACCTCGAAGTACGGATTTTAATCCCTATAATTCCGGCACAAATTTTCCGACCTCAGACAACCCTCTTCTATCTCTCTCTCGCCGCAATGACACGCCAGAAGCTCGCCGTGCTCCTTTCCGGCTGGTCAGGCTGCCAATACGCATCCTGGTGGGGGTGACGGTTATACTGTCGTACCGCCAGCGCTCCAGTAGGGAAGAAGACCTTCTCAACCGCTGCCTCAGTGTTCCCCGTTATCCCTTTCGTCAACAGGTCGTTAAGCGACATACTCTCGCCCCACCCCGCCCTGTAACCCCTTGGTGTCAATAAAATGAAATGCCGCCCGGCCTTTCGACCAAGCACGTTCCTGGGCCTTTTCTTGGGAATACCCCTCGCCTATAGCGATATTCCGCTGGCGCCTGATCTTGGCCACTCGGTCATAGGCTCGTTGGGTTCGGTCAGCGAGGCCAGTTACCGATCTCAGGGTGTCTCGGCTGATGGGTTTACTCTCCCTCCCTCCATGAAAACACCCGTAAAAAGCCGCTCTAACGCCCTGAATTCCGCCCAAGAAGGCCTGAGTGGGCAATGCCACTGGAAATCCCTGCAACCGCCCAGAATTCAGCGTATAAGCGATTCTATGCGCCCCTTTGATCCACAACCTGTCTTGGTCGTCTCGGTGCCAGAAAATGCCTTCGCCTACTTTCACCAGCTGACGCAGTCGGCGCCACCCACAGATACGCAGCGATGACTCTTTTTGGGTCAGTTGCTCTCTCACTTGCTCCAGGGGCAGCCACCCCCGCCCCACCGAGTCAATCACTCGCAGAAGAAAATAGACTCGGGCTGGGGCCTCCAAGTGCTGGCGCAGGATAGCCATAGCAATGGTGGGGTGGACCGTGATCGTGGTCGAGGATCGAGGAATTACTTCTGGGACAGGGTTTGAAGCTGGTACTGTCTCTGGCCAATCAACAGCCGTCTGAGTGGTAGCTGGCTTTGCAATGCCAAGTTGCAATCGCCGCTGTTGCAATGCTGTCTGGGCATTGCGTAGACTCCAGCTGGTGCTGGTTTCTGGGCTTGCAGCCGCCAAGAGGGATTCACCCCCACTTGAGGGGGCGATCCCAAGACTAGCTCTCAATTTTAGAAGCTTCTCCTGGGCCTCAAGAAGCTCAGGCGATAGCTTGTAGGAGAGTATCTTATTGTTCGGCTGCATGACTGCCACAGCCAAGAGCACCAACTGTCACATTAAATGCAGATAGAACACCTGCTCCATTGACAGGTTGCCCAGGCGTGGGTACACTCCTTTTTACAATTTAGAGGCCGCACGGGAGATACAAAATCCCCCTCCCCACTCAAGGGGCTCTTGTGACAGAAGGTGCTGCGAACACCAACTGCCGGTGAGTATGCGGCTAAGCTTGCAATCGAAGGCTTTGGTGCTGCGAACACACAAAGCCTTTTTTGCTGCCTGTCAGGGATAACCCTGAAACACAGCCACTTTAAGACGCCAACCAACAAAAAACCCCGCCGGCTGCAGACCGTTAGCCTGAGCCGCGGGGTAAATCGATGGGAGACTGGCCGAAGCGCTTAATCTGCGCCTCAAGTTTTCTTGACTAAAAGGGGAATACCCCCCATAATCTTAAATGAAAGCGGAAATTTCCGCCGGCCAGCCCCTTGTGACTTAGCCCGCAAAAGCCCAGGTCACGGGGGTTTTCTTTTTGTTAGCTTCTCAAGTGCCTCGCATTATATTCCCGCTCACCTCTGGTGTCGAACAAATGATCCGTTACGCTGACATATCAGCGTAACGCCGCAAGCCGCTGCCTTTGCCGCTGCCGGTAGGCGGCTTGCTTGCAGGCTTCCGAACAGTACTGTCGACGCCGTGACCGGCCCGGGTAAATGGTCCGTTGACAAGTCGGATTGGCACACCGGATGGTCCGGTCGCCGGCCGACATATCAACTTCATCCTGGCCTGTTAGCGGCCTCCTAAAAAATCCTCCGATCCCTGATGGTTCTTGGATGGTTCCAGGCTTGCAGCAGGCATCGCTAGTGCTGGATTTGCAGTGGTAGTGGTGGCCTCTCGGTTGGCGGCCAATTCCGCCACCAGCTGCATCAGCATATCGTCGGAAAGTTGATCGGATAGCTGGCCGCTGACTTGAGCACGTTTGGTCCCTAACTTCTTGAGGGCCTCATCAAACACCTGGTCCATCTCAGCCCGCAATGCCATCTGCCGGCGAGCTTCTGGATGAAGCAGATGGAAGGCGATTACTGCTCCGACGTTGGCTACCGTCCAAATGGCAATCCCCCAAACAGCGTACTCGCCTAGGTTTTCCGGGGCTGTCACCATCGTCTGGCCACCCAAGAGGATC
>QEUW01000511.1 GCA_003577005.1 Chloroflexota bacterium
GGCGGTGTTGTAGATCACCAACTCGCCCGCGCCACCCTGGTCGGCCAACTGGGTCAACACCGCAGCCTCTACCTGGAGGTTCCATGCCCAGTCAGTGTCGCCGGTCTGTAAAACGGCACGGGCCGCCGATGTAGCGTCGCCGCCGCCTTTGAAGATGACCTCTTGGAAGAAGGGCTTATCCGCGTCACGATAGTGCTCGTTGATCTCGTAGGTCACCACATCGCCGGGCTTGAATTCGACCAGTTTGTAGGGGCCGGTGCCGATGGGGGCCAGGTTGGCCTGCTGGCACTCTTCCGCCGACGAGGCCGCTGCACCGATGCAGTTGGCGAACTGCGCCTTTTGCAAGATGCGACCGCTTGTGCTGGTAAAGGCAAAGTAGGGGTTCGAGGTCGCCGCATTCCAGGTGATGGTCACCGTATGGTCATCCACCGCCTCCACCGATTCGATATTCACCAGGTACGCGGCATTGGTGCAAGCCGTCTCCGGGTTGCTGCAATAGTCGTAGGTAAAGACAACATCTTCGGCGGTGAAGGCGGTGCCATCCGACCACAGGATGTCGTCGCGCAGCTTCCAGGTGATCCAGGCGCCATCTTCGGCAACGCTCCCATTTTCGACCGTGGGGATCTCTTCAACCAGCAGCGGGTGTCCCGGTAGCCAGATGGGTATTGAGGATCGTCGGCGCCTGCCAGTAGAGAATGCGCAACGTGCCGCCGACGCCACGCCCCATCTCGACCGGCTCACCGGCGGTCTCTGCCTCGGCGGCGGGTGCGGCCTCTTGTTGTGGCGCAGTGGCGGCGCCGGGTGCCGCCGCCGGCCCACAGGCCGCGGCCAATAATGCGATCAGCGCCAGCACGCTGAGGAGACGCCATTGCCTGAGTCGCCTCGATTGATTCATAGTGTACTCTCCTTTGTAACGGTGCGAAAAACAAAAACGAAAGAGACCGGTTGGAACGACAGTTGCCAACGATGAATCCACACATTGCCGTGGCAAGCGTCTGTGACAACATGGGTGCGAAACTGCTGTGTCTATCGTAGTGAATCCGAATGGGATAGCGGTTTGCATCCATCTGAACGCACGTTGCCAACCATCGTCCACCGGAGCACTCGACCGGTAGGACCAAGCTGAGGGTTATCTACACACAAGGACGGCGTCAAAATGGTCGGTCACAGAGAGCCAAAGGAGATCTGTCCGACCAGAGGTTGCACCATCTTACCCCGTTTTGATCGCTCTGTCAACACCGAGTGTAGCTGCGTCACTAGGTACACAACTAGCGGGAATCTGCACAATAACTCAGCGCTCTTCTCGTGAAGTTTGCGCTCTCAGCGCGCTGTCTGGGGAACGATATGGCGCTGCAAGGCGGCGAGCACTTTGTCAGGAACTTGTGAAGAATGATTCTTGAGAAAATCAGCGATCTGTTGCGGCGTGATCCCCCCATCGGCGGCTCGTTTGAGGCTGCGCTGGTTGATCTGGTAGACATAGTGGGGGTAGCTGGCCTGCCACTGAGCAAAACGTTCGACGCGAAAGCGGTCGGCCAGGGTAACGCCCGGCGCAAGGGTGAGCGAAAAATCCTCGCCCACCGTAAGACCGGGACGCAGCGCCTCATGCGGTTCGGGCACATCGTGGCCCAGCCAGCGGGCGCCCCACTGGCTCAACGAAAGCATGAGATCGTCGCCCGCCGAGGGTTCGGCCAGATCCAGCGCGGCCAGCCAGTGTAACGGCCCGCTGATCAGAAAGCGCAGCAGCGCACCCTCGACCGCTTCCCACTGGTCGAAACCTTTGAGATATTCCTGCGTATTCGTACTTCGGATATACCAGGTATCGTAGTCGCCGGTGGGGCGTTGGAAATCGGGTTCGGTCGTTTTGATTGCCTGGATCAGATCGTGCCGGCTGTACCAGATACCGGGCTGGAGCCGGGCCAGGAGAGCCAGGACAGCTGCGCGTGTCTGCACCGGGTCATTGCGCCAGTTGCCGGTGGCGGTGCATTCGAGCCCGGGCGTGCGGCAGAGGTCATTCCATTCACTCGAATCGCGCCAGGCTTGCCAGAGGGCAAAACGTTGTTCGCTGCGCGTTCGTTCGAGAAAGGCGCGCACACGGTTGCCGGTCAGTTGAACGCTCTCCTGCTCACCACGGCGCAAGAATCCAAGCCGGTTCGCCAGGTGGAGCAGCATAGCCAGCCTTGTATTGAGCAGGGCGTCGTCGGCAAAAGGCAGTTGCAACCGCTGCACCAGGCGATCCACATCTTCGGGATTGGGTCCCGCAGCAGTCAGGCGCAGCCGGTCGCTGTGGAGAAAGCCGAGCAGGGTTCCCATATCTTGCAAAAAGGCGTCATCAGCGAAGAGCGTGCGGGCAGCAGGTGGGGGTGGCACCGGGCGGACGGGCAGCCCATCGGCGAGTGCGGGGTTCTGTGGATGGGGCAACCAGGGAACCACATCGCTCGGCAAATAGATGACCGTGTGGGCATTTTTGCCGGCCCCCTTAAAACCGCGACCGATCAAACCGTAATAGAACAGCACTTCCGCCACGCTCTCCGGGTAAAGCCACGGTGTCTCCCGTTCCAGCTTGGCCGGCCCCATCTGGCGGATACTGCCAAAGGTGCGGCTGAAGTGCGCCTCCACCAACTCGCCGCCTTCTTTCAGGAGCAACTCGACAGCCTGGCGAGCGTCCTCGGCCATATCCGTCACCTCTTGATAGGCCATCTGCACCGAGGTCGGGTCTGTCACCTGGTCGGCGAGCAGCTTGATCACCTGTTCGCGGGTCTCGGCCCCGTCGATAAAGGCGTTCCGCAATTCGGCTAACACCTGCAAGAGGATATTGGGGTAGTTGGCGAGCATCTGCGCAGTGGTAGGCATAGAAAGTGCGGAATTCGGAGTTCGGACTGCGGAATGGCGAACGAATGACGATGAATCGGCGGCCAAATGGTGTAAAAGATTGTTGTCAGGGTTCAAAAAGTTCGTTATACTGTTACGTGAAAACGGTCTGTGTGAAGGGAGAGATCTTTATGAGTACAAGTACACCTGGACGCTCCATGGCCAACTGGAATCTTCAAGCGATCCTGCGCGATCTAGGTGCGGCGTGGCGTCTCTTTTGGGACCCGAAAGTACCGGCCCTGTTAAAGTTATTGCTACCTGTCGCCGCTGTCCTCTACTGGGTTTGGCCGATTGACCTGATCCCCGGCATCCCGCTCGACGATATTGCGATTTTGATCCTTGCACTGCGCCTCTTCGTCCAGGTGGCGTCACCGGCTACACCGGCCCCATCTGCTCCTTCCGCCTCCGCTGACGACGAGAACACTATCGACACCACCTGGCGGGTGATCAAGGACAATGGGTAATGGTTAGTGCTCAATGGTTAATAGTCAATCGTTAGGGTGCATAGGGCAGCCAAAGTGCGAGTATCCTTGGCATTAACCGTTGAGTATTAACCGTTGACAACTAACTGCTTATGACCAATCACCCCTCCTCTGGTTCTGACCCGGCAGAATCGAGCTACAGCTTTGCTGAAGTGGCCCAACACTTACAGGTGGATTCGGCGACGCTGCGCGAGTGGAATCGCCGGTTTGCCCGGTTGCTAGGGACGGAGGCGGCGGGCGACGAGCCGCGTTACCTTACTACCGATGTTGCGGCACTGGTTACAGTGCAAAAGCTGCTGGAGCAGGGCTTTAGTGATGAGCAGGTAATCCAGTTTCTCACCCCCAAACGCATCGAAGCCATCAAAGACGAACCGACGGCCCTGGCGCTCAACAGTGATGAGACAGCCAACTTTCTGCCCCAGGTGGTCGGTGATGTGTTGAGCACCATCGCCAACAGCCAGCAGACCGTTCTCAACAGCCAGGCCACCGTACGCGAGATGGTCGGCGTGGTCGTGCAAGATAATTTTAACTTGAAGGATGAAAATCGCAAATTGCGCGACCGGATGCTGGAGTTGGAACGGGCGCTGGCCGAATACCAGCGCCGCGAGGAGACCCGCAAAGAGCGCATGGAGAGCCGCCTCCGCGCCCTGGAGAACGTCGTGACCGCCCTCCAACAACAGGTGGCGCAACTGGTGCAGATCCAGCGCCAGCGCCGCCGTGGGTGGTTTGGCTAAGCGTTGACAGTCTACACGAGTTCAATTGTCGCTTTGCTGCTGGTAAACGTCTCCATCACCAGCGGCTCCCCGACGAGATCATACTCCATCGCGCCGTTGACAAAGACCTCGACCATCTCACCGGCAGGAACACCGCTCAGACCGGGGATGAGCACCAGGCCATCCACCTCGGGCGCGTCACGGTAGCTGCGACCGAGCAACAATGGTTCGCCGCTGCCCTCGATCTCGCCTTCACCTTCGACCAAAACCTGTAGCTGTTTGCCCACCTGCGTCTGATTCTTGCGCAGGCTGATGGGTTGCTGTAACTCCATCAGCCGGGCGTAGCGTTCGTCTTTCACTTCATCGGGTATCTGGTCGGGCAACGTGGCGGCCGGCGTGCCCGGTTCCGGGCTAAAGCGGAAGGCGCCCACCTTGTCAAATTCAATCGCCCCGGCAAAGTCGAGCAACCCCTGGAATTCCCCTTCGGTTTCGCCCGGATAGCCGACGATGAAGGTGGTGCGCAGAGCTGCCTCTGGCATTGCGCTACGCAATTTTTCCACATGGTCATAGACCATCTCCAGCCGGCTGGGGCGGCGCATCCGCCGCAACGTGCGCGGGTCGCCATGCTGGAGCGGCATGTCGAGATAGGGGACGATCTTGGACTCATTCGCCATGACCTCGATCAGTTCGTCGCTGACATGGCCGGGATAGGCGTACATAAGACGAACCCAGCGCAGATCGTCGCTCGTGCGCTGGCAAATGGCTGAGAGCAACCGGGGTAAGCTATTGGGTTCGCCCCGGTCACGGCCATAGTCGGTCGTATCTTGGGCGACGATCACAAGCTCTTTGGCACCCGCATCCACCAATGCAACCGCTTCGTCGACCACAGCCTCAAGCGGGCGGCTCTGCAATTTGCCCTTGAAAGTGGGGATCGTACAAAAGGCGCAAGGGGCGTTGCAGCCGTCGGAGATCTTCAGGTAAGCGCTGCCGCCGCTGACCGGTGGGCGAGGCGTTGCCTGCACATATTCGACCTCCGGGTCGCCCAACAGGCTATAGCGTTGCCGCGCTCGCCCGGTTGCACCGCCGCGAATCTGGCCGATGAGTTCGAGCACATCCATCCAGCGGCGGGTGCCCAGCAGGCCATCTACTTTGGCGGCGCGGGCCAGCACTTCGTTGCCGTTGCGTTGCGCCAGACAGCCGGCGGCGATGAGCACCTGGTT
>QEUW01000512.1 GCA_003577005.1 Chloroflexota bacterium
TACAACCTGCGGCTGATTGCCCTGCCTGTGCTCACCCTTACCGCGGTGGAGTTGGGCTATGTCGCCCGCATGACGCGCGCCAGCCTGGTGGAGGTGATGGACTCGCCTTACATCCGCACGGCGATCATCAAGGGGCTGCCTTTTCACCGCGTCGTGATCCGCCATGCATTGCGCAATGCGCTCATGGCGCCCATTACCGTGATCATGTTGCACATCAACTGGCTGATCGGCGGCATCGTGGTGGTGGAGGTGCTCTTTGGTTTCCCCGGCCTGGGCAAGTATATCTACGAATCGGCTATCTTCGGCGACTATAATGCTGTCGAAGCCGCGGCGATGTTTCTTGTGCTCGTGGCGGTTGGCACACGCTTGCTGGGTGATCTGCTCTATACCTACTTGAACCCGCGCATCCGGTATGCTTGACCCTTTTTTCAGGTAGCTCGCTTATGGCTGTTGCACAACCAACGTTCGATACTGTTCGCCGCCCGACGCGCTGGCAACGCTGGTGGCGTAGCATCTCGATCATTTTTGAGTCGCGCGTCGCGACGGTCGGTCTCGCCATCGTGCTCTTCTGGCTGCTGGTGGGCCTTGTCTCCTTTTTCTGGACACCCTACCCGCCCAACGCCAACCTGTTCGACCAGAACTTGCCCCCTAATTCGACCAACTGGCTGGGCAGCGATTATCTTGGCCGCGATATTCTCTCGCGGCTGATGAAGGGAACGCAGGTGATCCTGCTCAAGACCCGGCTGCCGGGCGGTGTGGTGATCCCCGGTGGGGTGGCGTTGTGGGGAGTCTTTCTGGCGCTGCTCTTTGGCTCGGTGCTGGGTCTCAACGCCGGCTACCGCGGCGGCTGGTGGGACCAGGGCATCATGCAGTTTCTCGACGCGCTGATCGCCTTTCCCGTCATCGTGCTCTATCTGGTCATCGTCTCGGCGTTGGGGCGCAGTGACCTGGTGGTGATCATCGCGATTGCGGTCACGGGTACGCCGGGCATTGCGCGGCTGGCGCGCAGTATGGCAATGGACATCAAGACGCGCGATTATATCCGCGCCGCCCAGACACGCGGCGAAGGAGCCTGGTACATCATGTTGCGCGAGATTCTGCCCAACGCCATGGGCCCGCTGCTGGTGGATGGCATGTTGCGCGTCGGCTATGCTATCTTTGCCATCGGCACGCTCGGTTTTCTGGGCATCGGTCTGCCGCCGCCCGACCCTGACTGGGGGGGAATGGTCAATGAGGCGCGGCGCAACATCTTTATCAGCCAGTGGGCCGTCATCTGGCCGGCGCTGGCAATCGCCACACTGGTAATCGGCCTCAATCTCATCGCTGATGGTCTGCGCGAGGAGATCACGCGGTACCAGAAGTAGTTGTTTTCGGTCATCGAGGAAATCGGAATTTCAACCATCACAGTTGCCGAGCTACAAGTCGGTGTCGAACGCAACCAGCATCGTGAGCAGGCTGAGTATGCGATGGAACAATTTCTCCGGTCGATCACTGTGGTGGATTTTGGGGTTCGAGCGGCAACCATGTATGGCAAATTGCGGCACACCTGGAGCGAAGAGGGACGCCAATTGGCCCGTTGGATTGTTTGATCGCTGCCCATGCATTGAGTTTAGATGCTATTCTCGTGACCCACAACGAACGTGAATTCAGCCGCGCGCCCGAATTAAAAGTTGAAAACTGGGTGTAAGTACCGTTGTCGCCCTACGAATCGTCCGGTATCCATTGCCGCCGTTTGGATGCATAGATGCCTGACACACAATCATCAAGGAGGAATTGGCTGGTGGCTTTGCAAGGACCCTTGACGTACAAGGAGGCAGTGCAGCGCGGCGACTATGACATGTACGCCGGCAACCTCTTTGGTAAATATGACAATGTGCGCGTCTACTGGGAAGATCAGCTTACCCGCCTGGTTTTGCGCCCTGTTCTCGCCGACCTGGTGGCCCAGAAGCGCCGTACGGGACGGCGAGTGCGCATTTTGGACCTGGGCGCAGGGACCGGCCAGGGCTATGATCTGCTCACCAAGATCGATCCCCGTAACCTCGATCTCGGGGCAACCCACCAATGGATTCTGCCAAAGGAGAAGGTCGAGTCCTATCTGGGGCTTGACCTGGATGAAGCCATGGTCGAGAAGGGGCGCGAACTCTTTGCCGAGAATGGGCGGGTTCACTTTGAGCAAGCTGATCTGCGCGAAGGGCTCGGCAGCGTCAAGGAGAGCCAGCCCCCTTTTGACATCTATTTCTCTGCCTATGGCTCGCTTTCGCATCTGGACACAGCCGACCTGCGCCGGCTCCTGGTCGACATCGGCCAGCATGGCCGCGCTGGGAGCCTGGTAGTGCTCGACCTGTTGGGCCGCAACTCCATCGAGTGGCCTTGTTACTGGTCTGCCACCAGCGAAGCTGATACGTGGCGGGACTACTCGATGAGCTACCTCTACCCAGAGGATCAGCGTCCCAACACCATCGAGTGGTTCCCACTGCGCTTCTGGACTGGACACGAAGTAGAGATATTTTTGAAGGCGATCGGCAGCGAACAAAATTTCCGCTTTGAAGTTGTCAAGAAGTTCGACCGCTCGGTGATGGTAGGCCGTCATGTCGACACCTGCGAGTACAACCCGCAGCTAAAGCCACTCCGTCGCACGGTTAACCGGCTCCACCAGGATTTCATGCGTACCGACCTGGGTGAACTCCACTGCGAGCGGACAACGCTGCCGTCTCACCCGGACCCAGAGGTCGAACACTTCTTCGACGAATTGATCCACGCCTGGAATACGCTCGTCGATTTCTGCCAGCGCCGGCTGGCGTCATCCATTTCTTTGACCAGCCTGAGCGACTGGGCTACCTTTTCGACGCCGCTCCAATTCGCCCTCATGACCATGGACCGGGTCATCGATAGTATTGGGACGGAGTGGTATGGTGACCCACGGGCGAATGTGGTGGAACCGCAGCTTGGGTATGCCCTGCGCAGCCTGGAACGTGATCTACAGCGCGGGTTGGGCGCTGCCCACGGGTTGGTCGTGATTTTGCGTATCTGCAAAGGAGAATAACTCAGTTTATGTGTGGGATTGCAGGTCTTTGGGGCGAGGTGGATCAAACACTGCTTCAACAGATGATCGCCAAGGTCGCCCACCGCGGGCCTGACGGCTCCGGTGTGCATGTGGAGCCACACACGGGTGTGCTCGGCCACTGCCGTCTGGCGATCATGGACCCGGTAGGTGGGGCGCAGCCGATCTATAACGAAGCACGTTCAATGGCGGTTGTCGCCAACGGGGAGATCTACAATTTCCCAAATCTGCGCGCTGACCTGGCCGGTCGCCATCGTCTTGCTACAACCAGCGACAGCGAAGTCATTTTGCATCTCTTTGAAGAGCGGCAAGATGACCTGGTCGCCGCGCTGGAGGGGATGTTTGCCTTTGCCCTCAACGATGGCGAGCGTCTCTTTCTCGCCCGCGACCCCATCGGCATCAAACCCCTTTACTACGGCACCGGCAAGAATGGGAGTGCGCGGCCCGCCTTCTATTTTGCATCCGAGCTAAAGGCGCTGGCCGACTGGGCGGAGGATCTCCACGAGTTTCCGCCGGGGAACTATTTTGACTCGACGCGCGGGTTTGTTCGCTACTATGAACTGCCTGACGTCGAACCAGAGGCGCGCCCGGTGGCGGAGCAGGTGCAACGCATCCGCCAGGGGCTGGAAGCAGCGGTCGCCTCGCACCTCATGAGCGATGTGCCGGTAGGCGCCTTTCTCTCGGGCGGGCTAGACAGCAGCGTGATCGCTGCTCTCGCCAAGCGCCATGTGCGCGAGCTGCATACTTTTTCGGTGGGTGTGGCCGGGTCCAACGATCTGTTGGCGGCCCGACGTGTGGCGCAACACATTGGCTCGATCCACCACGAGTATCTCTTTACACCGGATGAGGTCCGGTCGCTATTGCCGGAGATTATCTATTATCTTGAGTCCTTTGACCAGGACCTGGTGCGGAGCGCCATCCCGTGTTATTTTTGCGCCCGGCTGGCTGCAGAGCATGTCAAGGTCATTTTGACTGGCGAGGGCGCCGACGAACTTTTTGCCGGTTACAAATATCACAAGGAGATCGGCGATCCGGCTACATTGCACAAGGAACTGCGCCGCGCAGTCACCACGCTGCACAACATCAATCTGCAGCGTGTCGACCGGCTGACCATGCGGCACGGCGTCGAAGGGCGGGTGCCTTTTTTGGACACTCGCTTTATCCACCTGGCGCTGTCAGTGCCGCCCGACCTGAAACTGATGGCCGACCGCACCGGCCGACGGATGGAAAAGTGGATCTTGCGCAAGGCGTGCGAAGATCTGCTTCCGCCTGAGATCGTCTGGCGCACAAAGGAGCAGTTCGACGA
The DNA here is from genome assembly GCA_003577005.1 of Chloroflexota bacterium. The sequence goes on from QEUW01000512.1 coordinate 4,368, forward strand.
AGGCAGCGGTACGGTCGACGTGCTGGCTGAGGCACTGCGGCCTGAACTGGAAACGATGGACTTTCCCGCCTACCGGTCCAGTGTGGCCGAACCGCTCCGCTCGCCCGAAGAGGCGATCTACCATCGCCGGCTGACCGAGGCCTACAGCCGCCCCCAGGTTGTATTATCAAATGTGGCCCGCTGGGTGGCGGATCGGGTCTGCTGATCCGGGGTTGGCGGTATCCGTACTGCCGACCTATTGCTACAAATTTGCGAGCAGTCGCCTCTAGCCTTTTCCGGAAAGAAAGGCGGGCAGAGTCTGAGTAGTTCCTGTTTGATGCCTTTAGAAGGTACGTAGTTGGATCTGTCGGCCAGAGGTGCAACGCACTTTGCAAGTGCATCGCACCTGGGCAACTGCGTGCCTTCTAACCTTATAAAA
>QEUW01000041.1 GCA_003577005.1 Chloroflexota bacterium
CCATCGGGCGTCACGGCAAAGTCAACCGGGTGCGAGCCGTCGCCGGTCATAGCAGTGACGCCATCGCCGTTGAGCAGGCGCAAGCTGCCATCGTCACCGAGCTGGTAACCGGTGATGGAGTGGCTGCCAAAGTTGGTGACGTAGGCATAATTGCCGCTGACTTTGATCCAGCAGCTCTCGCGCTGATAGGTATCGACCGATGCGCTGATCAGCCGTAGGCTGCCGTCGGGCCGGACCGTATAAGAAGAGACGCCGCCTGTACCCGTCAGAATTGGTCCCCGGCCAAAGACTTCGACGACCAACAGGTGACCTTGTGGAGTCAAGCTGGCGGCAAAGGGCAGATGCCCATTGGCAACGGTGGTCACCGGTTTGTAATTGGGCATGCCCATGTCGTCGATGGTCAAGACATGGATCTTGTGCGTGGCATGATCTTCGGTACGAATGCCCTTTTCCACCACGATGAGTTGCCGGCCATCGGGCGTGAATGCGATCTGCCCTGGCGCCTGAAAGACATCGGGTGGCTCACTTCCGCCCACCCCCAACGAGCGGCGCGAACCCTCCAAGGGCACCAACCCACCATCCGGCAATACCGAAAAGCCCATGATCGTGGCGTCGCCGCCGGCATTGAGCACGTAGAGCAGGTCGCTGTGCAGCGCCAGGCTCACGGGAAAGTTGCCGCCCGAGTGTACTTTGCCGTGCAGACTCAGACCATCAGGTTGGACCTGGAAGACCGATATTTCATCGCTGCCGGCGTTGACGGCAAAGAGTAGGGTCTGTTCCTTGTTCATGACCAGCGAATCCTGCGAGCCGAGCGGGTCGGCAAAGGGAGCCTCGGGCCCCACCCCGGCGCCCGACCCGCCGGTGGCGAACGAACCGACCAAGCTCAGACAGCCATCCGCCGCCCGTCGCAACATGACGATCTCGTTCTTGCCGTCCACGGCGTTAGTCATGAAGAAGACGGCGCCCACGCGGCCGGCCGGCATGGGCTGTCTTGGTGTCGAACTGTTCATCGCTACTCTCCTAAAATGCGAACCTTTGCCTTGATGATTCTGTGTCTATCACCGCTCGATCCATGATAAGCTTTGGATTACCGATGCACATCCAGAGGTGTACACATCTATGTTGGCAATTTTACTCAATGGATAGCAGTTCTAGCGTGTGATCTGCATGGTACTTGTAGGTAGAAATACACACCGGACAGCAGTTGAATCGTTTCCATAAAGCTTTACGATTGGGTAATTCACGGCAGGCAGACCATTCCCTCGTAGCGGAACTGTCCCGTCTCTTCCCCCGAGGCGCCCGTGACGAAGAGCAGGCCAGTAGCGCCGGCCAGGTCGCCGGCGCCGCCTACGATGGCCTCAAGCTCGGTCAATTCTCCACCGCTGCGGAAGACGCCGGTGTTCTCGATTTGCAGCGTGCCCCGCCGATTGCCGATCTGGACAGTAGCCGTCGTCGCGCCCGTGTAAAAGTAGACATCGGGCAGGGGTTGGTCGGTGTTCAATGTGGTGGCAACGACATACTCGCCTTGGATGGCGCCGCTGAATGTGCCGATGCTGCAAAAATCTGCCCCACAGATGGGTGGTTCCTGCGCCCGGCCCTCGATGTGACCGTACACGGGCCGGCAGATAGCCTGGGCGCTGACACTGGCGCCACCCAATAAGAGGGCCAACGCGGCCAGTAGAAACGGCGTGAGCGGCTTGATCAATTTGCTGCGCCAACCTGAGATTGTGTTAGGCATAAGAGTTCCCCTTGCTAGAATGATTGAATAGCGGGCTAGTAGATAGAAAGCTCATTTTTCCAGTGGATAGATCGCCTCTTGCGACTCTTCATGTGATGCAAGTTGCATGCAAATACTCCGCTTCATTGTAGTGAGCGCGCGATCTAAAAACATCGTTGGGAATGCCCAACGACGGCGAAGAAAATTGCTCAAATGCGGGTAGATGTTTCAGCGTGGACTACTCAAGAGGGGTGGGCAGAAATGCCCAGGAAGTAGGGTTGAGGCGGCGGTCCACGAAGAGCGTGCTCTCGACTTCATCTATACTCTGCTCGTCGCGATAGATGACGCCGGTGACGCGTCCACTGGCTGCATCGTATTTGCCCATGCGCTGTCTCACTCCACTTGTAGGGGAATAGGGAGATGGGGGGATAAGGGGGTTGCGTGAGAGACGAATTGCTCCCACCCCATCTCCCTATCCGCCCAACCTCGCTACCGCTCTCCCGTCGCCACTTCGGCCGCGATCTGGCTCAGCTTGTCCCATTCCTCGTCGTTGACCAGCGTGATGACGCGGAAGACCTCGGCGTACTCCATCTCTTTGCCTTTGGCGGCCTCGGCGCCCCACTGGCGCATCATCGGCTCCGGGTCCCACTCGCCCATCTGGCTCACATGTTTGCGCAGGGCGGCCAGTTTGAGGTCAATCGTGTCGGTGGTGTTGACATAGACCGTACCAGGCGCGCCCTCGCCCCAGTTCATTACATAGACCTTGCGCACCTTGTGCGCCTGTAGCCCCTCCTCGGCCAGCTCTTCAAAGACATGGGGTTGGCCCGCGGCGGGGAAGACAGCATCGACCGCAGCAAAGCCGACGGCCCGGTGGTCGGGATGGTTGATGTAATGTTCACCAGCCCACAGGACCGCCGGGTCGGTAGTGATGACCGCTTCGGGGCGGAAGCGGCGGATCTCGCGCACCAGCTTTTTGCGCAGTGCCAGGGTGTTCTCCACCATGCCGTCGGGTTCGCGCAGAAAGACCACATCACGGACGCCAAGCACCTCGGCGGCGGCCAACTGTTCGGCCTCGCGAATCTCGGCGGCCTGGGCGCGCGTAATATCGGGTTTTGCGATACCCACGTCGCCGCTGGTGACCAGCACATAGGCAACTTTACAGCCTGCCTGCACCCAGCGCGCCACCGTCCCCGCACAGCTAAACTCGATGTCATCCGGGTGGGCCATGATCACCATTGCGCGCTGTGGTGTATATCCTGCATTACTCATCCTGATGTCTCCATTTCGCTTGTTTAATCCACAGAACAGGCGAATTTATCCAGGATAGGAGTTACACAGTTGGATTCGTTCCTCAGAGGTGCAGCGCACTTTGCAAGTGCATCGCACCTGGAGCAACTGCGTAACTCCTACAGGAATTGAATTGTCGTGGATAAAAATCGCCTTTTGAGAAATTACGTATCCATTGCGCAGATTGGCCGCGGCGATGGCACCGATTCGCCCATTCGTGCGTTATGATTCGGATTGTCATTCATCTTGCCCGCTTTGTCCAGAGAGGAGATTGTCATTGTCTCTATTACCTTTCTTACCGGCTGAATTGCCGGCGGAACGCATCGCTGCCCGCATTGCGTTGATCAGCGATACCCACATGCCGCAGCGCTGTCTGGCCCTGCCAGAGGTGCTTTTTGACCTCTTTGGCGGCGCCGACCTGGTGCTCCACGCCGGGGATGTGGGCGAACTGTGGGTGTTGGACCAGTTGAGCCGTATCGCGCCTGTCGTCGCAGTCCACGGCAACGACGACTCGGCGGATTCCCAGCGTGAATTGCCCTATCAACAGGTCGTTACGGTGGCCGGAGTGCGCATGCTCCTCTGGCACAGCCATTATCCCGATCGGATCGATGAGATGGAGTCGCGCCGTGATGACCGGATCATCCCCAAGCTGGACCGTTCGGTGGCGCGCGCCAAACGTGCCGGTGCGCGGGTCGCCCTCTTTGGACACTGGCACATCCCGCTGACCCATGAGGTAGACGGCGTGCTGGTGGTCAATCCTGGTGCGCTGGCGCCGGGCAACGCCATCACCCGGCTGTTGCGCCAGACGGTCGCCTGGCTCTTTTTGCGCGAGGATGGGAAGCCGTTTGTCTGCCACATTGATCTGGCACAGCCCGACCGCCCCTTTGTCCCACAGATCGACTGGCCGGCTGGTTTCAAGGTGGCGCTGCGCCAGTTTAACGAGTCGATCCTTGCCCCAGAACTTGTCGCCCAAATGAATGCATTGAATCGCACTGTGGAGCAGATCGGGTTTGAGTTTGGCCTGCCGCCGCTGCTGCGTGTAGCGCACCGCTGCTGGGCGGGCGAACAGGCGCTCATCACGCTGGCGGATTGGCAGACCGAAGTCGAGTGCGATCCCGACCTGCCTCCTCGTGTCAAGGCCGAATATCTCAGGTTGCTGTATGCGTTCTCTGTATAAATTATGAATGACGATGGACGGTGGATCATCGTCTATCGTCCATCGTTCTCGTCTACTACCCCTGGTGGGCTAAACTCCCGCGCCGGGTCATCCAGCACCAGCACCCAGTCTGGCCCATCTACCGGTGGGGTAAAGCTGGCCTTCCCCATTGCGTGAACCTGGCCGATAGCTGTCGCCTCGCCCGTGCGCGGATTGTACCACCAGGCAACCATACCACGACCGGTGAGCCGTTCGAGGTTGATAGTCACCGCCTCGCGTACCGGCAAATAGACAAGGGCGTAGCTGCCATCGGCGGCGCGGGTGGCGCGGATGTGGCTTTCGGCGGCTCCGGCCAGCGTGACGAGCAGCGCCTGGTCGGGCACCCGTTCGACAAAGGGACGGGATTCCATGAGCGCGCGCAAGTATTGCATCTGGTTGGCGCCAGGCCGTTCGATGGCCTCTGGCCAGGGCCGGTCGGCGTGGTTGATCGCCGGTCGCGGTGGCGCAAAAAATTGCCAGACGGCGTGGTGCCCATAGGTAACGCCGCAGCCGCCGGCGAAGACCGAGCGATAACTCTGTTTGCGCACATCATAGGCGCGGTAGTAGCCGTTGGCCGGGCTCCACTGGGGCCAGGGGTTGACAGGGTGGTCTTCGTAGTTGGGTTCGCCGTCGAGCGTGGGTTTGGCCGGCTGGAGGTTGTAATCGCGTTCGATCTGCTCCCAGACCGGCGCATCACGCCCGCTGCCGTGGCCCGACTGCATCATGTTGAAGTCGAGCCAGCTTTCCTCGTGCAGCCAGAGGCTGCTGGCGTGGCGACCATTGGGATGGTAGGTTTTGAGCGTACGGAAGCCGGCGCCCTCGTCGATGCCGGTCGCCATCGCGCGCCAGAGCGGGCGATAGTCGTTCTCCTCGTGGATCGCCGGGCGGTCGCCACCCAAGATCCAGAGCACGTTGGTCTGCGTCCTATAGCGCGCGCCGAGAAAACGGCCGTAGGCATAGGCATTCTCCGGTGTAAAGACAACGGGGCCGACTCCCCACTGGTTGCGGTTCACCTTGTCTCCCCACGTGGGCAGCAGACCGATATAAAGCTCGTGCGCCGCCGCCAGTTGGATCAATTCATCGACATAGGCGAAGTAGGCTTCATTCGGGCGGGTGGGGTCGTCCTCGGTGAGCGGAGTTTCACCATACGCATTGGGTGTATGGAGCCCATCGAACTCGGCCAGCGCCACGGCCTGGATCACATTGAAACGCTGGCGGCGCCGGGTGGCAAAATAGTGAGCGGCCTCTTCCCGTGTCAGCCGGTGAAAGAGTTCCCAGCCGGTGTCGGCCAGCCAGAAAAAGGGTGCACCGGCCTCAGTAACAAGAAACCGGCGATTGTCACTCACACGGATGCGGGGCAATGCGCTGGCGCGGGTGGTCTTCATGAATTTACCTCTCATCCAGATCAGGTTGGGGTTGGTTTTGATCACCGGCAGAACGTGGGCCAGCAAGAAAATCGCAGACTGGGGCGCTCTGGGTTCTCGGGACAAACAGCAGCCGTGCCCTGTCGTTCCGTGGTGCTTGGTGCTTGCATCAAATCAACCGAGGTGCAAATGTCGATCTTGTCTGCTTTGCTTAAGCAAAGCAGACAATTTTTGCACATCTAGCCTATGGATTATAGCACAGCGTGCTGGTATACTGTACAACATGCACAGCCCGGCGTCTGATTTTCACAAAGATCGAATCGCTCATGCCCGCTCCTGAACTCGATCGTCTTGTCGCCAACGTGACCACGAGCCGCAAGTACCGGCAGATCGCACCGGCGCTGGTGCGCAACCTGGGTGCACAAGAGCTAGCCAGGCGGCGCAACTTTAAGGAAGCGGTAAAGGCGACAAAGAACAAGCTGCACCAGATTGCGGCAGTCTACCAAGAGGGCGCCTTTGCCTATGAGCAGTGGTATAATACCCTGCAAGAGGCACCGGATCGGGCTGGGCTGCGCGCCGCCTGCGCTGCCATCATGGCGTATCACGCATCGACGCGCGAACGGTTGCCGATCCTCGATACTTTTTACACCACCCTTTTCACCGGGTTGCCGCCCATCACCTCGATCCTTGACCTGGCCTGTGGTCTCAACCCGCTGGCCATACCGTGGATGCCACTGGGCGGGAACGTCCGCTACTTTGCCTACGACATCTATCAAGACCAGATCGATTTTCTCAACCGTTGCTTCCCCTTGTTGAGTGTTCAGGGCCGGGCGCAGGTGTGCGATCTCCTGCAGTGCCATCCACCCCAACGAGCCGATGTGGCGCTGCTGCTCAAGACGATCCCCTGTCTGGAGCAAGTGGAGAACGGAGTGGGCCGCCGCCTCCTCGACCGGGTCGATACCCCCGTGGTCATCGTCTCGTTTCCGGTGCATAGCCTGAGTGGCCATGAAAAGGGGATGCTCGACCACTATGAACGTTACTTCTATGAACTGGTGGCGGGTCGCCCGTGGCAGATCAATCGCTATGTCTTTGCCACTGAACTGGCCTTTCGTATCCGTCGTTGATGCAAGACGAATGCGCAGAGAAGAACCGCGGATTGGCAGAAAGCCACGGATTTTCATTGCTCAACTGCGAATCCGTGACTTTTTGAGAATTCGCAGTCTATCTTTGCCAAATTTGGAATTGCTGGTAGCCCTGGTTCCGCTGCGCTGATTTGCGTTGCATCGGCCAGCCGGGTAAACTCTGGCCTATGCAACCACGTCGTATCCTTCTCGACACCGACCCCGGTATCGATGACGCGCTGGCAATCCTGCTGGCGCTGGCCTCGCCGGAGGTACAGTTGGAGGCGATCACTGTGGCGCCGGGCAATTGCACCACCGCCCAGGGCGTCGAGAATGCGCTGCGTGTGCTCGACCTGGCGGGCGCCAGCGACATTCCGGTGGCAGCCGGGGTGGAGACGCCCTTGATCCAGCCGCTGCTCACCGCGCCAGAGACGCATGGCGATACGGGTCTCGGCTACGCCAAACTGCCACCTACCAACCGCAAGCCTGCGTCCCAACACGCAGTAGACCTGCTCATCGAGCGCATCCTGGCTGCACCCGGGGAGATCACGCTCGTGGCGGTGGCGCCGCTCACAAACCTGGCGCTGGCCGTTCGCCGCGAGCCACGCATTGTGCCCGCCGTGCGCGAGGTGATTGTCATGGGCGGCGCGCTGCGTCACCAGGGTAACAGCACGCCGCTGGCCGAGTTCAACACCCATGTCGATCCCCATGCGGCCCACATCGTCTATCACGCCGGTTGGCCGCTAACACTGGTTCCGCTCGATGTAACCTATCAGTGCATTCTAACTGCGACCGGTGTGGCGCGCCTGCTGGAACAGGGGAGCGCCATTCCTCGCTTTGTCGCCGACGCCACCCGCTTTTACATGGAATACCACGACGAAGAACAGGGCATCGACGGCTGCGCCATCAACGACCCCCTGGCGCTGGCGCTTGTCTTCCAACCCGATCTGGTGGTCACACGGCCTCTCTATGTCACAGTCGATCTCCAGAGCGAGCTTTCCCTCGGCAAGACCGTGGCCGATTTTTATCGCGTCTGGCAGCGGCCACCCAATATGCAGGTGGCGCTCGAGATCGACGCCCACCGCTTTATCGATTTCTTCCTGGCGCGTCTGATCCAGTTGACTACCCTGTCGGAAAAGGATAGATCCTGATCCTGTTTACTGGCGGTTGTCAATCGTTGTGATTTGCAAAACCTGCTCGCGGCCCAATATAATGGCCAGGGGCGGCTAGCGGCCGGTTGATCGGCTTGACGTTACACGTCGCCTGAATGAGAGTGTGTTTGTGCCCAAACCTGCTTCTCCTCACCTGCAATCCCTACGCAACCTGGCCGGCCAGCCCGAGGAGCAGGCGCGCCTGGCGGTGACCTTGCTCGACCCCCGGCTGGGTAACGAGGTGGTCTTTGCCGCGCTCCAGGTTTTGCAACGAGACCCGCCTGCTGAAGCCCGCCCGGCGCTGCTCGAACTCTATGCGCACTATGAAAAACAGGGCCGCACGCGCGACCCTGCTGCCAATCTACGGGCGTCCGTGCTCCGGGCGCTGCGCCCGTTGGTCTTGCCGGCGGATGTTCCGTTTCTCGCCCAGGCGGCGGCGACGTACGTCTTTCCGCCGCCCGCCTTCAAAGAGGAGGGCGCCGCGCTGCGCTCGGCAGCGCTCAATGCGCTCAACGAGGTGGATGAGACGCTGGCGCGCTACCATGCCATCCGCCTGCTGGCCAATGAACACACCGACCCCATGTCGGGCGAACCGGCGTTGACCGCTGCCCGGCTGTTGGCTGCGCTGGGGGAGATCGCTCCGCTCTATTTCTACGTCATGCAGGACGGCGCCCGTACCGTGCCCGAAGTGCTCTCTGCGTCGTTAAGCCACCTGACCACGCTGCCCGACTCGTTGATCCCCGCCTTGATCGAACGGTATGGCGAAAGCGAGCACGAGGTCGTCCTGGTTGGCCTGTTCGACCTGTTGGTCAACCACCGCAGCGGGCCACACGGGCTGGATTTCCTTGCCCTCTTCCTGCGCACATCCAGCCGGCTCGATGCCTATCGCTATCTCGCCACGGTGTTGCTCACCAGCGGGCGCAAAGTGCTGGTCGAAGAACTGCTCGCCGCCACCCAGGCCGAGCAACGGCGCGACCAACTCGCGATTCTAGCAGACGTCTTGGCGCTCACGCCCGATGTGCCCGCTGTCGAACGGGTATTGGCGGACGTGCGCACCCGCATCGAAAAACGTGATGCGTAATGCGTAATGCGTTCTCCGTCAATTACACATTACGCATCACGTTTTTCGCGCTACGCATCACATATGACCACTTCAACTCTTGCTCGCCGCCGCGCCTGGCTGTTGGCGGCTCGTCCCAAAACCCTACCCGCCGCGGTGGGTCCGGTGCTGGTTGGTGCTGCGCTGGCCTATGCCGATGGCGTCCTGGCACTAGGGCCGGCGCTGGCGGCGTTGCTGGGTGCGCTGCTCTTGCAGGTTGGCAGCAACTTTGCCAATGACTATTTTGATTACTTTCGCGGGGCGGACACCGCCGACCGACTGGGGCCACCACGGGTGACGGCCAGCGGTCTCATTGCGCCGGCTGCCATGCGGGTGGGCATGGCCGTCGTCTTTGGGGCGGCGGTGATGTTGGGACTCTATTTGGTGGCAGTGGGGGGCTGGCCGGTCGTTGCCGTCGGGGTGGCGTCGATCCTGGCGGCGCTGGCCTACACAGGCGGCCCCTTCCCCTTTGGCTACTCCGGGTTGGGGGACCTCTTTGTCTTTCTCTTCTTCGGGTTGGTGGCCGTGTGCGGAACCTACTATGTGCAGGCGCTGACCCTCACTCCGACCGTGGTGCTGGCCGCGGTGGCGCCGGGGCTGCTGATCACAGCCATCCTGGTCGTCAACAACCTGCGCGATCTGGAGACCGACCGCCGCGCCCACAAGCGGACGCTGGCGGTCATCCTGGGGCGGAAAGCCACCCTGGCCGAATACGTGGGGCTGCTCATCGGCGCGTATCTAATACCGGCGCTGTTGTGGCTGGCGGCTGGCCGCTCCATCTGGGTGTTGCTGCCGGGGCTCACGGCGCCGCTGGCCGTCCGGCTGGCGCGTACACTGATAAAGGCCCAGGATGGCCCTACCTTCAACGCCACCCTGGCCGGTACGGCGCGGTTGAGCCTGCTCTTCAGCCTGCTCCTAGCGCTGGGGTTGATTCTATCCATCTTTTAAGACCAACGAACGGTTACAGCTCATGACAATTCAGAGCGTCAAGCCAGGACGGCGCCTGGCCTCTCTATCCGCGTTGATGACCGTCAGCGTCCTGACGCGTCTGTTGGTCAATACTGCCAACCAGCTCTTCTTTCCCTTTCTGGCCGTCATGGCCGCCGGGATGGGAACCGACGTGGTCGTCTTGGGCCGGTTGTTGGGGTTGCGCAGCTTGATGGGGATCTTTGCACTCCTGTTCGATGGCCTGGCGGAGCGCTGGGGTTATCGCAGCGCCATGCGGGCCGAACTGCTCATTGGCGTTGCCGGCTTGGTGCTGGTGGGTGCCAGCGCTAACCTCTGGTCGGCCTTGCTGGGGATGTTGCTCATGGGGTTGGGCTTTTACAGCTTTGTGCCCACCTTGCGCGCCTATTTGAGCTTTCAGATCCCCTATGCCCACCGGGCGCGCGGATTCGGCATTCTCGAATACTCTTGGGCGCTTTCCGGCATCGTCGGGCTGTATGCGATGGGCAGGCTCATCGACTGGGTGGGCTGGCGGGCGCCCTTTTTTGTGTTGGCGGCAGGTCTGATAGTGGCGTGGTTCGTCTTCGGGAACCTGCCGCCCACCGAGCGCTCCGCCACTGTGAGACCGGCAGCGCCGGTGTTGGGAGTGGCTCAGCGAGTCCACCAGTTCTTCACCTTTGCCTCGAATCGCAGATCAGCCTGGGGCGCTATTTTCGCTGGCGCTCTTGTCAATTTTGGCGTGCTACATATCTTCACCGTGTATGGCGTCTGGTTAGCTGACGGCTATGGTCTGCAAGCCGGACAGTTAGGGACGGTGGCGCTTGTCTTTGGCGGCGTCGACCTGTGTGGGAGCGTCCTGGTCAGCCTGGTCGCCGACCGGCTGGGAAAGCGACGGAGCGTCTTGTTTGGGCTGGCGGGCTGTCTGGCGCTTTTCATTCTCCTGCCGGTATTGGACCGCAGCCTGGTGTGGGTCGTCGCCGCGCTGGCGTTGAGCCGCTTCTTTTTTGAGTTTGGCACCGTGAGCCATATGTCGCTGGTGAGCGAGCAAGTGCCGAGCCAGCGGGGTAAGGTCGTAACACTCTCTTTTGCAACGGGTGTGGTCGGTGGCGCGCTTTCGGGTTTTACGGGTCCGCTGGCCTATGCCGAGTATGGGGTGGCCGGGCTGGCGCCGGTAGGCGCCGTCGCCGTTGCGCTCGGTTATCTCCTCATTTGGGGCTGGGTGAAGGAGCCGCTTGATGAGCACAGAGCCTCATTCACAATTGTCAATTGACAATTGGCAATTGTGAATGGGTGTCTAACGCCAGCATCTAGGGAGCGAACGCCTCGATGCGATCGCTGGCGCTCACGAGCCGGGCGGTGCCCTGTGTGATCTCGACAAAGGCTTCGTCAAAGCGCGCGGGTTCGCCCTGGTCCACCCCTTGGGCAAGCAGGGTGGCCGCGGCGTCGAAGGCGTCGGCTGCGGCGGTCAGGTCGTCGTGGATACCCTGAAGCTGGGTTGTCGGCTGAAGCGTCCGCACACGGGCGTCGGCGGCGCGCAGCAGGGCGATCACCGTTGTCATCGATTGCATCCATTGCGGGTCCTGCAGCAGCGCTTCGTTCTGGCCCGCTTGTGTAATCAGCCGGTCGATTTCATCCAGCGCCCGGTTGTAGCGGGCGACCACCTCGGTGGCGTCCACCAGATAGAGGTTGTCGCGCACGCCCAACACGATGGGTGCAGTGGTTGTCACCGTGGCCGGAGCGGTGACAGGCACCGTCTCTGTCACCGGTGCGGGCGCTGTCACCGGCGCAGCCGGAGGCGGCGCGTTGGGGTCGAAGACCGGCACATCGACGATATTGGGCGGGTTGGCGACCAGGAAGGATGCAACCCAGCCCCCATTGTCGAGCAGGAACCAGTCGCCGGCCTCGTTGCGCGCCACGATGTTGATGGCCTGTCCGGTCACCGTGCCGCCGATGATGGGGAAGGTGGTGCCGGGGCCGCTGCGCAAGTTGGCGTCGACCGTCACCGTTGGGGGCACGGGCGCCGGCACGGGCGTGGGCGTGGGCAGCGGAATCACCGCCGGCGCCTCGGGCGTGGGCGCCACCGTCTCGGCGATCACTGTACTGGCCAGCGCGGTGGCAGTCGCCTGGACGCTGGCAATCAGCGGCTCGTTGGCGATAGGTGGGTTGGCCGGTGCATTTTCGACCAGCGCCACGGCGATCCATGCCCCATTGGTGAGTAGATACCAGGCGCCATCGGCGCTGACACCCGCTACGGTCACCGACTGGCCGGGTGCGGCCTGACCCACAACCGCAAATTCAACGCTGGGGCCGGCGCGCAGGTTAGATGTGATAATCACCGTGCTGGTCAAGGGTGGGATGACTGCGCTGGGCGGCTCGGTTTCTGTCACAACAACAGTGGGTGTTAGCGTCTCTGTAGCTGTCGGGGTGGGTGTCGGCTCTTCGGGTGTAGGCGTGTCGGTTTCGGTTGGGGTCATCGTTGGCGTCGGTGTGGCGGCAACATCGGTCAACGGCTCAAGCGAGGTGACGACGAGCGTTGCCGACGGGACCGCACCTAATGAGAGCGAGACCGGCACGGTTAAGGTCAGCCCGTTGGAGAAGGTGAGCGTAATCGACGAGGCAACTGTCGAAGTCAACGTCTGAGTCACCACAAAGTTGAAGTCGAAGCTGAGCGTCACCGGGACCGTGGCGGAGAGTTCGGTCGTGGCGGTTTCGACGGCGCTGAGGCCGAGGGCCAGCGTCAGCGGCACCTGTTGGCGGAGCACCACGGCGAGGGGCGGGTCAAGTGGTTCGGGCTCGGCGGGCGTTGAACGGGTATCGCGGATCAGTTGCGCCGTCGGGGCGGCGTCCACGCGCATTTGGAGCGCAACTATCGCCACAAAAAGAGGCAAAGCGATCATGCCAAAGAGGATCAAGAATCGGCGGTTCATAGGTTGTTGCTCCTTCTGCGCTGGGTGGAGGAACAATTCTGGATGATGTTCCTATAGTTTAGCTGAAGTGGGGAAAAAAGACAACGCCCAGGTTAGAGTGGATGCATCCTCGTGGACCAACTGTTGGATGAAGCGGCGGGCGCGTGCTACACTGTAGATTGCGCGTGAAACTATAGCAAGACAAATGGATCTGAATCAATGAGTACAAAAATTATCTATTCCATGGTGGGTGTAGGCAAGACCTACCCACCCAATAAACAAGTGTTGCGCGACATTAGCCTCTCGTATTTCTACGGCGCCAAGATCGGCGTATTGGGGCTGAACGGAGCCGGCAAGAGCACGCTGCTACGCATCATGGCCGGTGTCGAGAAAGAGTACAATGGCGAAACGATGATGGCCCCCGGCTACACCATCGGCTATCTGGAACAAGAGCCACAACTCGACGATAGCAAAACCGTCCGCGCCATGGTGGAAGAGGGTGTACAAGAGGTGGTGGATGCCCTGCGCGAGTTCGATGAAATCAACGCCCGCTTTGGCGAGGAGCTCACCCCCGACGAGATGGATGCGCTCATCCAGCGCCAGGGCGATGTGCAAGAGAAGCTCGATGCGCTCAATGCCTGGGACCTGGACAGCCGGCTCGAACAGGCGATGGATGCGCTCCGCTGCCCGCCGGGCGACACACCGGTCGCCGTGCTGTCAGGCGGCGAGCAGCGGCGGGTGGCGCTCTGCCGCCTGTTGCTCAAGGAGCCGGATATCCTCTTGCTCGACGAGCCGACCAATCACTTGGACGCCGAGTCGGTGGCGTGGCTGGAGAAGCACCTGCAGCAGTACGAAGGCACCGTCATCGCTGTGACGCATGACCGTTACTTTCTCGACAATGTGGCCGGGTGGATCCTGGAGCTGGATCGCGGGTACGGTATTCCCTGGAAGGGCAACTACTCTTCCTGGCTGGAACAGAAGCAACAGCGGCTGGCGCAGGAGGAAAAGGGCGAGGTGGCGCGCCAAAAGACCTTGCAGCGCGAACTCGAATGGCTCCACATGACGCCCAAGGCGCGCCAGGCCAAGAATAAAGCTCGCATCACCCGCTACAACGACCTGGTGGCGCAGGAGCGCGAGCGCCTCAACGAGGAACGGGAAATCTACATTGCGCCCGCCCCACGGCTGGGGGATGTCGTGATCCATGCCGAGGCGATCAGCAAAGCGTTTGGCGACAATCTGCTCTACGAAAACCTGACGTTTGACGTGCCACCCGGCGCCATCGTTGGCATCATTGGCCCCAATGGCGCCGGCAAGACTACGCTTTTCCGCATGGTTATCGGCCAGGAGCAGCCTGATGCGGGCACGCTGTCTGTGGGCAACACGGTCAAGCTGGCGTATGTCGACCAGAGCCGTGAAACACTTGACCCTGCTAAGACCGTGTGGGAAGAAATTTCGGGCGGCAACGAGCAACTGGCGCTAGGTGACCGGTTGGTGAATTCACGGGCCTACGTGGCGCGTTTCAACTTTGGCGGCGCCGATCAACAAAAGAAAGTCGGCGCCCTTTCGGGCGGCGAACGCAACCGCGTCCACCTGGCGAAGATGCTCAAGTCCGGCGCCAACGTGATCCTGCTCGACGAGCCGAGCAACGATCTGGATGTAAACACGCTGCGGGCGCTGGAAGATGCGCTCGAAAGCTTTGCCGGTTCGGCGCTGATCATTTCGCACGACCGCTGGTTTCTCGACCGCGTCGCCACCCACATCCTGGCCTTTGAGGGGGACAGCCAGGTCTACTGGTTCCCCGGCAACTACAGCGAGTATGAGGAGGACCGTCGCCGCCGCCGCGGGCCGGCCGCCGACCGTCCACACCGCATTACGTACCGCAAGCTGCGCCGGGCCTAAGGGAGAGATTCCGCGGCTGAACAAAAAATAGAGGAGGGAGCTCCATTACCCCTCCTCTATTTTTGTGGGCGCAGCAGATACGTGACATGCTACCGTTGAATCAACGGCAAGAAGAGTTGGCTGGCAGCGCCAGGCCCCTGTAGGTCACCGTCGTCCGGCTGGAGCAGATCCTGATCGATGTCGTTGGCTGGTGCATAGTAGTTGGCATCGTCGGCATCCTCATAGGGGTCAGGGACGACGAACATGCCCGCCAGATAGACTTCCTCACTGCGTGGGGTAGCTGCCGCAGATGTCACATTGTCGAGATTGCCGAAGCGGAGATAGGTGATCGTAGCCGGCTCCGCCGTGAAGGTGTAGCAAGGCCGGTTGTCAAAGTTGGGATTGAGACGGCCCGGTTGCGTGTTGATCCAGCCCTCGATCTGCGTCTCGCAGACGGTGTAACGGCCTGGCGCAAGGAAGCGGAAGTTGTTCTTGCCAAAGATATTGGTCGTGCCGCTCGCCAACATATTGCCCTGCTCGTCGTAGAGCGTCATCACCCAGCCCGGCAGTCTCTGTTCGCCGCGATCGAGTTGGCTGTTATCATTGGCGTCGTAGTATTTGCGGACGCGCAGGGCGCTGTCGCGCTGGTTGAAGAAGGTGCAGGTGATCTCATCGTCCAGATTGGCGTTGATCGTCACGAAGGCGCCCGCCACGTTGGGGGTCGTGTTTCCCCCCTCGCAGGTGATGTCCCGCAGGATCCAACGGTACGGTACCACCTCACCCACGTTGTAGGTCCCCGGGTCCACGCGGAAGGATTTGCGCTTGCGGACTTTGTCGTTGTCGTTAGGGCGGGGGTCGTCGAGCTTGAAATCACCCAGATCGCCACCAAAGATAAAGTTGCGCCGTGACTTTGGCTCAGCCTCGACGACGATGGTGATGCGCGGCCGCTCACCTGGCCCTGGTGTCAATGTGTAGCCGGTGGTGCTGGCAATCTGAAGCGGCTGGTTGGCGATATCGCCAATTGCGTACAGCTCGACGATCTCCCCGTTGCTCAGGCGGATCGAGGGCAGATCGAGCGCCACGTCCTGGCAATCGGTGCCAACGAGCGCAATCTTTAGATCGTAGTCACCGGCAGCCAGATTCAGGTATTCTGTCACGCCCTTATACGGAAGATCGTCCACCAGGACCGAATTGTCTTCGGTGCAGATATCTACCCGGGTCTCGTCAATGTTGGCGGCAAAGGGGGCCAGGTGAGCGATGCGTACGTTGGCCCCTTGGGCGGGGGCCTCGCGGCTGTCAACCAGGGTGAAGAGTTCCAGCGGCTGGTTGGCGCCATCCCCAATCGCGGCCAGCGTATAGCGCACCCCTTCGCTCAAGGTGACCGTGTCGCTAATGGCAACCGTTTCGGTCGGCGCGTCTGCGGGCGACACCGTAACGCTGTAGGTGCCGGCCGCCAGAATGACATCGCTGATGATGTCGCCAAACTGGAAGCCGGTTAGCGTCTCCTGTTGGTCAATATGCACTGCTACCTCAGTTGCCTCCGTCGTAGCGGCGAAAGGGGCGAAATGAGCAACTGTGAGCGAGGCGTTGCCAGGGGGAATGGTGTCGTTTTGGCGAAAGTCGAGCGGCTCTTGGCTACCCGCATACACCGCTGCCGGCAGAAACACGAGCACGCCAAAGAGCCAGATAAGCCCACTGCGAATCGTCCTTGATCTTGTAGGCATACATGTTCCTTTCATTGACAAAGCACCTCTCTGCGCCTTGATCCGTCACTGCTTGAACATTTGGCGCCGAGCAACATACCTGTCCGTGGCACAACTACACGGACAGCGTTGCAACGAGGCGTATGTGACTATCCACTGCGCCCGCAAAGTGGCTAGTGCAGCAGCTACTTTGCGTGTCCGTACTTTGCAACAGACTTTTGTATGCGAATGTAGTGAGGTTTACGCTGAGTCGCGTCTAGTACTGAAGATGTACCCAAAAGAAGAGGCTGCGGGAAAGCTCTACATTTTGAACTGGGGCACCCATTGAAAAAGAAAGAAAGATGCGTACCTTATGAATACGTACACCTGATTTTTACGTTTTGGTTCTCAGTTACTCTTAATTCTCGGCGTATTCAAATGTATCGTCCTAAAAAATCGGAGAGACAGTTGCCCTGGGTACGACTTTTGCTAAATTTTGTTGCGTTGGCTGCAGATTGCGGTGCGGGACCCAAACGGAGTCTACCACTGCTTGTAATGCACATCGCTCAACCCGCGCAATCGCTCTGCGGCCTGCTCAACGGTGATGTCACGCTGCGGGTTGCCGAGCATCTCGTAACCGACCATAAACTTCTTGACGGTAGCCGAGCGCAGCAACGGGGGATAGAAGTGGGCGTGAAGCTGCCAATGTGGATGGCGGGCGCCATCGGTTGGCTGCCCATGCCAGCCCATGGAATAGGGAAAGCTTGTCTCGAACAGGTTGTCGTAGCGGGTGAGCAGCCGTTTGAACAGGAGCGCCAGATCGTCCCGTTCGTCGGTGGTGAGCCCAGGTAATTCCACGATGTGACGCCGGGGCAGCACCAGCGTTTCAAACGGCCAGACAGCCCAATAGGGCACGAGGGCCACCCAGTGCTCCTGTTCGAGCATTAGGCGTTCACCGGCCGCAAGTTCGGCGGCGAGATAGTCCACCAGCAGGGGCGAGCCATTCCGTTCGTAATAGGCGCGCTGCTGTATCCCCTCTTTGGCCGGCTCTTGAGGGACACGAAAATTCCCCCACAACTGCCCATGCGGGTGCGGATTGGAACTGCCCATCACCGCGCCTTTGTTCTCAAAGAGCTGCACATAGTTGATGTCCGGGCGCGCACCCAACTCCGTCACCTGTTTCGCCCACACATCCACGACGCGGCGTATGTCGCTGACCTCCATCTCTGGCAGCGTCAGGTCGTGGCGCGGACTAAAGCAGATCACCCGGCAGATGCCCGTCTCAGCCTGAGCCTGAAAGAATTCGTTTTGGCTGACATTGTCACGTGGACCTTCAGGCAACAGGGCAGCGAAGTCATTGTCGAAGACAAAGGTTCCGGTGTAATTCGGATTGCGCTTGCCACCGGCGCGGGCGTTGCCGGGGCAAAGATAGCAGGTGGAGTCATACTGGGGCCGCTCATCGGGGGGGAGCCGCTCTACCTGGCCCTGCCACGGGCGCTTGGTACGGTGTGGTGAAACAAGAACCCATTCGTTGGTCAGTGGATTGCGCCGCCGGTGTGGATGTTCAGTTGGATCGAAATCGATGGTTGACATGGCCTCTTCTCAGCATGGATGCGGCGGCCTACGCCACGAACGAGCTTGCCGGGGGAAGAATCTGGGTGTGTCCGAAATTTGGGGCAGACCGCCGACCTTCCAGGAAGGGGGCAAAGAGGGTTGCTCGACCAGACGGTTCCCGCCCCCTTCCTGGAAGGGGGTCGTGCAAACTCGCCCCTTTTGCTGGACGCACCCGGAGAATCCATCCAGGTTGATTGTATCACGGATCTCTGGTATAGTGTAGCCAACCGCGGGAGTCAGATTTTCACAAAGGCAGTAGATCATGAGCACCCTGTTGGTCGAATCGACAAAACCACAAGCGTTCTCACCCATCGAGTACCCCTCGTCGGACGGGCAACCTATGGCCGAGACCGAAACCCATGTACTTGCCATTTTGCACCTGATTGGTGCTCTACGCCATTTCTTTCGTAAAGTCCCCGATATCTATGTGATTGGGAATATCTTTTTGTACTACATCGAAGGCAATTCCAATGCACGAAAATCTCCCGATGTGATGGTCGTGAAAGGAGTGGGGAAGCACACGCGCCGCTCGTACAAACTCTGGGAAGAAAAGGTGGCGCCCAGCGTGATCTTCGAGATCACTTCACGCCAGACAAAGAGTGAGGACACGGTTGGCAAACTCTCTCTTTACGCCGCACTCGGGGTAAAAGAGTACTTCATGTTCGACCCGCTCCATGAATATCTGGAGCATCAATTGGAGGGCTATCGGCTGGTCGAAGGAGCCTATGAGGTGATCCCAGCCAATGAAGATGGCGAACTGTACAGCGAGGAGTTGCAATTGATCCTACGACCGGAAGCGGGTCTACTGCGGTTGGTCGATCCACAGACCCACCACCCGCTCCCGGACCTGGATGAAGCGGTTGAACGCGCCGAGCAAGAAGCGCAGCGCGCCACACAAGAAGCGCAACGCGCCGCACAGGAAGCGCAGCGCGCCCAAGAGGAGGCGCGCCGGGCGGATGCTGCCGAAGCCGAAGCTGCGCGGCTCCGAGCGCTGCTGGAACAGATGAAATCAGGCCACACGCCCTAACATTACTTCGCTTCCATTGTGGCTGCGTCCGCCAGTTCAGCCAGGGCAATGGCGCCGAGGACGCCGGCCCGCCCACCCAGGGCAGGGGGTACGATATAGCGATCCATATTTTCAAGAATCTGCGCTGACTGGATATAGCCGTTGAGCAGCGTATAGACCTGGGTCTGGATGAGCGGGAAGAGTTGCTGCTGCTCCATGACACCGCCACCCAGGATGACGCGTTGCGGTGAGAGCGTACAGATGATATTGACCAGCCCCAGCGACAGATAGTGGGCCTCCAACTCCCAGGCCGGGTGTTCGGGCGGGAGATTTTCGGCCCGTGTCAGCCAGCGCCCTTCCAGCGCCGGGCCGGCTGCCAATCCCTCCCAGCAATCCCCGTGATAGGGACAATAGCCGGGGTACGGGTCTGCATCCCAGTTATGGGGCACCATCATGTGACCCATCTCCGGGTGCATCAGGCCATGGATCAGTTGCCCGTTGACCATGCCGCCCCCACCCAGGCCCGTCCCGATGGTGAGATAGACAAAGGTGTCGAGTCCTTGCGCCGCACCCCAGCGATGTTCCCCAAGCGCAGCCCCGTTTACATCCGTATCAAAGCCGACCGGCAGGCCAAACGCCTGGCGCAACGGCCCCACCAGGTTGGTTTGGGCCCAGCCCGGCTTTGGCGTGGTGGTGACGTAGCCAAAAGTGGGCGACTGTGGGTCTGGGTCAAGTGGGCCAAAGGAGGCCACACCGATGGCGCTCAACGGCTCGCGGCGGTGGTGCTCGCGCAGAAAGGCAATGGCCCGGCTGATACTCTCTTCGGGTGTTGTCGTGGCAAACCGGGTCTCCGCCCGGATCTCATCGGGCCCACCCCCGATCGCGCAGACAAACTTGGTGCCGCCTGCCTCGATGCCGCCGTAGAGGGTCATGGGGATTCTCCTTTGTTGTGCCTCGTGATGAAATAGGAAAGGGTGGCAAGGTGATTGGGTCACTCGGTGATAACAGCCGTGTATATCGCCAACTTGTGGCCCGGTGAAGGGCTTCTGCAAACACTATTCGCCCTTCTGCTTGCTTAACAGGTGGGCGCGCCGCGTAGGCTCGGGAATTCGGTAACGGATGGTGCAGGAAAGTGTAAGCGCGATAGCTTGGTTCAGCGTGGCGCGATGGCCCACACTGACATAGACCGGGCGAGTCTGCGCCCGGGTGCGAAGCGCTACGCCCAGCACGTCACCGCCGGCGCGCAGCGGTGTGTATGCGCCTTGTTCTGGCGACGGTTCGTCATGCATGCCATATAGCCGGGACTTTGCCACGCCAATGGTGGGCCAGTCGAGCAAGACGCCCAGGTGGCAGGCCAGCCCAAAGCGGCGTGGATGAGCCCGACCCTGCCCATCGGCCATAAGCACATCGGGTAGCGTTTTGAGTTGCTCCAACGTACGCAACACTGCCGGCACTTCGCGGAAGCTAAGCAGACCAGGGATGTAGGGAAATTCTACCTGACCACGCCAGGTTGCCTGGTCGACCGGGGTCAGCTCCGGCAATTGTAAGACGACAACAGCCGCCTGCACTTGATCTCCGCGGACACTCATATCCACTCCGCCAACGCTCCGGGGTGGCTGGGGCCACGGCTCTTCCTTGACCAGTTGAGCCAGCCTGCGCTGGAGGGTGATTGCCTCCTCCGGGTCCAGATCCCAGGGATGGGCATGGTGTAGGGTCAGCTTCATACCATCTCATTCCGGGTCAGAAGGTGAACGGGGCGAGTCTGTTTTGCCAGAGCAGTGAATCCTGCTTGTGACCAGCCAGCACGTTCGCCAATACGCGCAGAGAGCCAATCGTACAACCGGCGCGCCTCCTCTTCGGAGCGCCAATTCCCCCAGTGATGGCGGGCGTAGAGTTGGGCTGTCTGCGTGGTTGCTGTGCGTTTGCCGCCCTGCCCATCGCCGCTGACATAGGTGTCCACGATCACCCGCTGGCTGTAGGCCAGTAATCGTGCGCCAAACGTGGCAACTGTCGAGTAGGGCAGACAGGGGCTCACCGTGACCTGGACATTGAGATCGGCGGCCAGCGCCTGCGCCAACGTCGCCAGCCGCTGGGGAATGGCCGGGCAGCGCGGTGTCATCACCTGGCGCACGTCGTCGCGATCCGTTTCGAGGGTAAAGTTGAGCCAGCAACGCTCGCCAAGCGCCCGCAGCAGGTCGAAATCGTCCGCCACCAGCGGCGAACGGGTCTGCACAACAAGCAGGCCAGGCGGGTGCTCGGCAAAGACTTCCAGACAGGCGCGGCTCAGCCGCCAGTGGCGCTCTTGCCCCTGGTAGGGGTCGGTGGCGCTGGACATAAAGATCGCCAACTGGTCCAGTTCACCACGCGCAGAAAAACGCTGCAACTCCTTGCGCAACTGTTCGGCGATACCCGTGCGCGGATGCACATAATCGCCCCACGCCAACGCTGGCTGGTGAAAGTGGTGGACGCTCAACCTTTTGACATAACAGTACTCGCAGCCAAAGCGGCAGCCAATGTAAGGCTGGAGCGTGTGAGTGAAGCCGGCCAGAAAACCACCGGTCTTGGTCAGCGCACCCGATGCGGGGCGAGGAGATAGGTCAACCATTGCGCAACTTTTGGCTGGAAGCAACGTAGCAATAGAGTGTGCTCATTATACCAAACATGGGCGCACTGGCGATAACAAAGTAACACTCGTGAGGTGCGAGATGAGTATACTTGGCAACATTATCTGGCTGATCTTCGGCGGTCTCATCGCCGGTTTGGGCTACATTATCGGGGGTCTGGCGCTCTGCCTGACCATTATCGGCATACCCTTTGGGATACAGTCGATCAAACTGGGCTTTGCCACCTTTGCTCCGTTTGGCAAAGAAGTCGTGGAGCGAAGAGACGCCAACAGCCCGCTGCGGCTGGTTTTCAATCTGCTGTGGATCATCTTTTTTGGCTGGGAGATCGCCGTTGCTCATTTGGTCGCCGCGCTCATTCTGGCGATCACCATCATCGGCATCCCGTTTGCCAAACAGCATATCAAGCTGCTGCCCCTGGCGCTGCTTCCCTTTGGCCGTGACCTGCGGTAGAGCAGAGATTAGGGGTTAGGTGTACTGACAGATGAGGTTAGAGAGCTTAATGGGAGGTGCAACGCACTTTTCAAGTGCATCGCACCTGTAGCATCGTATCTAACCTGATGTGTCAATATAGTTAAGGATTAGGCAACTGGACAGAGCTGCCTAATCCCTAATCCCAAACAGATTGTCGTTTTCCCCGCTGTGGTGTATGCTTTGCCGTGGTGACTTGGCAACAGATATACAGGACAGTGAAAAAGTTATGCCATACAATTTTGATGAAATTGTCGAACGCCGCGGCACCGACTGCGGCAAGTGGAGCCGCTTTGGGGATGATGTCATCCCCATGTGGGTGGCCGATATGGACTTTCGCTCGCCAGAGCCGGTGATCCGAGCGCTGCATAAACGCATCGAGCACGGCGTCTTTGGCTACGGGAGTGACGGCGCAGCTTTGAAAGAGCTGATTTGCCAACGGATGGCGGATCTCTATTCTTGGCAGATCACGCCGGAAGATATTCTTTATCTACCCGGACTGGTCTCTGGGCTCAATGTCGTGAGCCGGGCTATCGGCAGACCGGGTGATGGCGTGCTGGTGACGACACCGGTTTATCCACCCTTCTTGTCAGCACCCGGCAACCAGGAACGCGTGTTACACAGCGCCCAGTTGGCCGTGGAGCAGCAAGATCAGTTGTTGCGCTACTCGGTTGATTACGATGCGTTGGTCGCAGCCATCCAACCCAACACTCGCCTGTTTTTGCTTTGTAACCCCCACAACCCTGTTGGCCGCGCTTACACACAAAATGAGTTGTTGCGCCTGGCCGACATTTGTCTGCGCCGTGACGTGATCATTTGCTCAGACGAGATCCATAGCGACCTGCTCCTGGGCGACACGCGCCACATCCCCATCGCGAGCCTGGATGCTGAGGTCGCGGAGAATTGTATCACCCTGCTGGCCCCCAGCAAGACCTACAATCTGGCCGGTCTGGGTTGCAGTATGGCGATTGTGCAGAACCCGGAATTGCGCCAACAACTCCAGCGCGCCAGTGCGGGGATCGTGCCGCATGTCAATGTACTCGGCATGGTCGCAGCTCAGGCCGCCTATGCTGAAGGTGACGAGTGGTTGACTGCCCTGCGCGCTCACCTGACTGCTAATCGAGCGTTTTTGATCGACTTTGTCACCCAGCACTGGCCAGAGGTGCGTTTGACAGCACCCGAAGCAACCTACTTGGCCTGGCTAGATTTTGGCGCGCTTGGCCTGCCGGACAAACCACAGGCGTTTTTCCTCGAACAGGCGCGCGTCGCGCTGGTCGATGGTGCAGCCTTTGGCCTCGGTGGTGAAGGTTTTGTGCGGCTCAATTTTGGCTGCCCGCAAACCTTGCTCGCCGAAGGGTTGGCCAGGATGGATCGGGCCTTGCGCGCCGCTCAAACCGAATAGAGGCGATTCGCCACATCTCCCCAGTTGGTCATCCCTAGAGGTGTGGCGCAGCGAAAGACCGCGTGCGCCGGCACATCGAGCCGCGCAACGAGCCATTGCAATACGCCCGGTGGGATGTCGCGCTGTACATCCAGCCGCACCACGCGCGCCGTTGTGTCGCGCACTGGCTCGGCCAACGTAACATCTGTTCCCTCATTGGGAACCGGGGCGCGCAGGACTCGGAACTGGTAGATGCCGGTTACGGACATGCCGGCGAAGAGTTCGTGAACAAAGTAACCCACTACATCTTCGCTCCAGACCCAATAGATGGCGTCTTCGTCGCTATGGAGTACAGGCGAGTCGACCTGGGCCAGGGGTGGCACATCGATCAGGCGTGGTACGATCTGGCGGGGGACTTTGAGCCGGGCATACAATGTGCGGGCGCCCGGACGTCCGGGCCGCTGCAACAGGATCAGCAGGTTCAGGCTGTCGGAACTGATATAAGGGAAGGGATGGCTTGGGTCCACCGCCAGCGGCGTCAATAATGGATAGATGCGCTCATGAAAATAGGCAAAGAGCCAGTCGCGCTGCTGTTCGCCCAGTTGTTCTACCGGCGCTAGGTAGATGCGTTGTTGCAAGAAGAGAGGTGTTAATTCTTGCTGCAATAGCTGGCTCGCTTCTTGCAGCAAAAGAGAAATGGTCCCTGCTATCTCCGCTGCCTGGCCAACCGGTTGTATCAAAAAGAGTTGGTCTGTAATCTGAGCCATTTGGCTGATGGCGCGCAAACGTTGCGCCAGGCTCAGCTCCCGGCGCTGTGCATCCCGCAAATAGGAGAAAGAGCTCGCGATGAGGTCCAGCATATGGATCTCGACGATGATACGGTTGACAGACCGCGCTGCGAATGTCTTATTGTACCGCCATTTGGTGGCCGGCGCAATGGGATAGGCAATGCAGGTAGGGCGATTTCATGTTGCAGGTCGTTGCACTTGTATCAACGATTGTTGCGATGGTGCGTTGCACGCCCAGCGTGCGATGCACCTGACGTCGCCGGCCCATCCAGGTGCAACGCACCCTGCGGGTGCATCGCACCGAGCTTGCACCCGGCAGTGTAGCACAATTCCCAGGATTCATTCGGGACACGGTTTAGCTGATCATCTCCAATATTGCTGTACCAGGAACTGTATGACAACCTTACCCGCAACATTTCTGGCTCCGGCCGCTGAACTGGCGGCGCAAAGTCCTATTCCGCTGACCATCCTGCCCGACCTGCCCAGCCTCTTTGACCACTTTGCGCACGCTGTAGCGGCTGAGATTGTGGCCAACAATCGCGCCGGCCGCCCGACCCGGCTGATCCTACCCGTTGGACCAATCGGCCAGTACCCGTTGCTTGTCGATCTGTGCAACCGGGACACAATCAGTTGGCGCGAGCTCCACCTCTTCTTTATGGATGAGTACTGCGACTGGCAGGGACGGCGAATCAGCCCGGACCATCCGCTCAGTTTTGCCGGCTTTGTCCAGCGCACCCTGCTGGAACGCCTACGCCCGGAGCTGGCCCCGCCTCCTGCACAGGTTCATTTTCCCGATCCTTTGCACATCGACGCCGTCGGCCAGCAGATAGCCCAGGTGGGTGGGATCGATACCTGCTACGGCGGTATTGGGATCCACGGCCACATTGCCTTTAACGAACCACCCATCAGCCGTTGGTACAAGGTGACCGCAGCCGAATTCAAAGCCAGCCAGACCCGGCTGGTCACGCTGGCGCCAGAGACGGTGGTGATGAACGCTAGCCGGGCGGCGAGCGGCAACTTTGCTGCCCTTCCACCCATGGCTGTGACGCTGGGCATGGCCGACATCCTGGCCGCCCGGCGCATCCGCCTTTATTGTCAGGGTGGCGTCTGGCAGCGGACGGCGCTGCGTATTGCGCTGTTTGGCAGCCCCGACCGCGCCGACGGCGAAGATGTCGATTATCCTGTTACGCTGCTGCGCGGCCACCCCGACCTGGCCGTTGTCACCGACGCCCACACGGCTGAACCACCGGCCCCCCAGATGGCGGCCTGAGATCAAGCAACGCCCGCCACCACAAGCGTCCGGCTGTGATACGAACCAGGTAGAATGGGCGGCGAACCAGTGGGGTCAAAGCGGAGGCTGCCGCCCGCGCCCAGCGGTTGTTCATCACCGGTCACAACGCTTGCCTTCACATCCACGAGCCGGTCGATTGCCACAGGGACAAGCAGTTGGCCGGCGTCGAGACCATGGACCACCAGTACGTCGCCGGGTTGCCCGTCGGGCCGGGGGGTCAGCCGCAACGGCAGACGGGCAAAGCGTAGCGGCTCCGGCGTGGGTGGAACATCCCCGCCGAGTGGCGGCTCCTCAGCGGATGGAAAGTCCAGGTGGATGTCGAGATGGACCGGCCCCTGCTCCAATGCCGTGCGGATCGTCTGTTCGCAAGCCTCGAGGTTGAACGAGATCCGGCCATACGCGCCAGCCGAATTACGGGGGAACTCGCCCATGAAGAGGAGTGAAGTGGCAAAACTCGCCGCCGCAGCCAGGGTGGCGTCGTCGTCGCGCTGGCGGCCATCGATGTCGATGACGTTTTGCTTGAGCCAGAGCAGACCTGGCGAATTGAGGTCCGCGGCCATGACAAAATCGACCGCGTCGTCAAAGCCGGCCACCGCGCCGCCCGTCTTCTTGGCATAGTTTGGCGGCAACTGTTTGCACATAGGCCGCAGCGGGTGGAGATTGAGCGTTGGCTGCCGGTCGTAGGCGCTTTCCTTTTCTACCGCTTTCAAGAGTTTGAATGTCGCATAGTAATCCTGCACCAGGGTACTGTAGGATTGGGGCAGCCCCAACAGACGCCGGCAGATCTCAACCCGCTGTTCGCGAATGAGGTCACCGCCGCCCCGGGTTAGCTTGCGCGCCACGACCGAGCCGTTGAGCTCCATCTCGTAGGTGGAGCCGCGATAGGTGAAGTTGGCCGAGCCAATGCTCATAAAGACATCATCCACGATGATCAGCTTGGAGTGGACGTAGACTTCATCGCTGCTGCGGTTGATGGGCGTCAGCAACACCACCTTATCCGCCACCGACACGCCATTGTGCGGACCTTTTACCCGGTAGCGCTGCGGTTGGTTGAGGTCGATGGGGCCACTTCCCTCGCGTTCGGCGCCGTAGAGCAGGGCGCTCAGCGCCCGCTGCCGGACTTTGAAGATCATGGGGTCGACCAGGTCGTTTTCGCTCAAGTCTTTGGGCAGCACGATGATGGCGCACTCCGGGCCATCTGGTTTGAGCAGCGCATCGTGAATGGCGCTGGTGATCTCCTCGCTAAACAGGTACTGGTCGTTGATCAAGATAAACTTGCGCGCCCGCGCGATGGCTTTGAGATAGGTGTGATACGAGCCCAGTTCGCCCTTGTCATCGACAAAGCTCTTCTTTGGGTCCAGAATCTGGCTGTAACACGAAGCGGGCGAAATCGTACGCGTGATCTGCACAAAGGGCCCCGGCTCGTCCAGGTCGTACTCCTCGACCAGGGGTGAGGGAATGGAGATGGCGCCTCCCAGGCCGGGGACGCTGTTGATAGGCCGGCAAGGGCTATCTCCAGTGAACTCGCTGAGTGCCTCCCAGCGTTGTTTGAAGTTGCGCAACACGTCGATGGCCGCCTCGCCCACCAGCTTCATCTGGGCATCGAACCAGCCCTTGCCCCGTTGCCGTTCTGGGTCCAGGCGATGGTGGTGCTCGGTACTCCACCGGCTCAGCGTCAGGTCCATGCCGCCCACATAAGCCACAACTTCATATCGTTTTGCCATGCTGACCGAAACATCCTCCTTGACGATCACAATTCCTTTTTGGTGAAACGCACCCAGGGGCCGGGTCGCCGCATCGCGGACAGCATAACCACGCCGGCCGTTGACCGTGCGGTTGAGGACCTCGGTCATGGCGACGTTGCTGGTAAAGCCACGGTGGAAGTCCTCATCCTTGGACAAATTCGCCATAAAGTTATCCCAATAGAGCGCCTTGACCGTTACACCCCCGGCGATCTGCGTGCGCAGCAGGCCGCCCAACTCGGCAGAGGAGAGTGGAATTGCGCCGGTGGCAAAGGCGTCGTTGGAATAGGCGATCTCGCGAAAGTGGGTCACCAGCGCCGTGCGGAAATCAGTCGCAGTGGCGTGATAAACCAGAGCAATAGCCTTTGGCTCGACGGCAATGAGTTGGTCGAAGGTGTGGAGCAGGTGCGGTCCTGGGCTGCTGCTCTGGTTCACAGGGATGACATCGTACCGTCCGCTGGTGAGGTGTAAGAAGAGCAGATGGTAATGTGCCCCCGGGTTGACGCCCAGGCGCGCCAACAGCTCATCGTAGCTCACCTTCTGGAGCAGGACACCCTTGGGGGGGTCCTCGTTGTTGATGCTTAGCTCGAAGAGACCGGCCGGCAACTCCCGCAACTCGCGGTTGAAGGGCTCTGTATTGAGCTCGCGCTCGAGGGTGCGCACATCGCCCAGGCTGTTCTTCCAACTCGCCGTAATGCGCTGATGGATGGCGCCATCCTGCGCCTGGACCCGCCAGGCGTAGAGCGAATCGCGGCGCACAAAGCCGTGATGAACCTCTTCTTTCTCTAGCCTGGGCGTTGTCGCGGTGACGGTCTCGACAGAAACGCGGAACGAACTCCGCATGGCATCCTTGCGCGCCATATGATCGGCCAGCAGGATGTAGGCGTCTGTGCTCGACCCATCCACCGGGTCGAGCCGGACGGCAATGTGGTGGGCGGGGTTGGTGATGGCCGCAAGCTGGTCGCTTACCTGCTCCTCGCTGGCGTGGTTGCGCTCAATGCCGTAGGTTTGCATCACCCCGTGCAGAAAGAGATGCGGCCGCGACTCCCAGTTGGTCAAATAAACGGCCTTGACCTTCCTTGTGATGTCAGGTTCGGTCAATTCCTTGTAGAAATCGGCCAGAAACTCAGCGCCTGTGTTGAAGATTTCGACCTGGTTGCGCTCGCTGAAGAGCCGGTACTTGTTGAGCGAAAACTCGCCGTTCTCCTCGATCGAGCCGCCCGCCTCGGTCTGAAATTCGTCGGCCGGTTGAAAGAGACAGAAGCGCACAAAGCGTGGGAGTGGGCCCTCTTTAGGGTCATGGTCTTTCTTCAGGTCGATGCTCATTCCTTGTGTTTCTATACGCTTGAAGCTAAAGTCAAACCCAGGCCAGTAGGCAATCTGAATATTGCGCTCTGCAAAGCTCTTGTCCGTAGCATACACCTTCAGCGTGCGGTTGGTGCTGTTGGGGAATGGTAGACCATAGACGCAGTCATCTTTGTCCTTATCACCCACCCGGCCAGCATCATCTAATTTAGGGTCAAACTCCAGATGAGCGAGAGGCGTGTCCAGGCGGGAGATCGGCTGGCCGTGCAGGTCGACAAATTGGACGAGAACGGTATTGTGCGCAAAGGGTTCCGGGCGCAGGATCATGCGCCCGCGATCGAGCACCTGCCACGCCGCATAGCCGTCGATGGCGTGGCCGGCCAGGTCAAAGTAATAGCACGTCCCCCCGAATATCGCGGACAGCGCTCTTCGCAACGAATCGGGGATCTGGTCGCCCTTCCTGAGTGATGTCCCCTTGTTACGCGTCAGCGGTGGCAGATCTTCCGGCAGCTTCTCCTCCAGGCGGATCAATACAAGGCGCGGGCGCGCCGAGATGGCAGCATTCTGTTTGAAGGGGTGGCCGACCATCAGATGGTCACGCTCCACAAAACAGAGCACCCGCCCACGTAACTCTCCCGCATCTTCGGCCGCCAGGCCAAAGGGCAGGTTGTACTCCGTACGCAGCGTTGGGAAAACCATCTGGTAGGACGCCTGCGCCTCGGCTGCACTAGTTGCGGGCCGCGGATAAAGCAGCGAATAAACGAGCCAGTCGTGATGGTTGAAGGCCCGGTAATCAGGCTCCACCCCCGGCTCTGGCAAGCGTGGGATGACGAGCGTCCCGGTAAATGGGAAGCTCAGATCCTCTGTATCATAAAAGGCCAGCTTGAACGGCTCATTTGCGTCGTACTGGTATACGCCATATTGGCTGAGCATACGATTTGCGCCTCCTCACTCCTTACGACCCTGGACGACAGCGAAAATCCCTGCACCGGTCCATTGTCTATCTATCGTCTACCCGTTCAACTTCAACATCCGCTCAAAGTTCGACTTTGTCCAGTTCGCTTCTGGGCCATAGGAGAGCCGCAAGGTGTAGGCATCGCTCTCGTTGCTGGTATCCTGGATGGTCAGTTGGTAGCGGTTGCGCAGCCCTACGCGGATCACCGTCAGTTCGTGGTCGAGGTTGCCCAACCCGTGGACCACACCCTCGCGCACGCTGCCGTGGATGCG
>QEUW01000042.1 GCA_003577005.1 Chloroflexota bacterium
CTGCCCCGGCTGCGAGCCTTGGCCCTCACCGATAATATGGCGGTTTTCTCAGCAACAGCCAATGACCTGGGCTATCAACATGTCTTTGCGGAACAGTTGATCAACCTGATCCAAGAAGGGGACATCGTCATTGCGATTTCGGCAAGCGGCAATTCGCCAAATGTGTTGGAGGCGGTCCGCCTGGCCCGGCAGTACAACGCGTTTACCGTCGGCTGGAGTGGCTACGAGGGCGGCAAGCTGGCTCAAATGGTAGACTTGCCCATCGTCGTACGAAACAACTGTATCGAACAGGTCGAAGATGTTCATCTGGTGCTAGCCCATATGGTGACGGTTGCAGTTCGCCAGAATGCAACCCAAGGGATGGTACTTCCCATTGCGGTTGGCGACGTCAACGAGCCTATCGCAGCCGGTGAGCATCGTCCCAATGGTGTGCATTACTGACATGAGTGCCCACCAGCGCTCACTGGACCAAGGCAGCCGCCTGGCCTTTCAGGCTATCTTGCTGGATCGCGACGGGGTAATCAATCGCGAGCGCGCGGATTATGTCAAAAGTTGGGAGGAGTTTGAGTTTCTGCCGGGGGTCTTGCAAACGTTGGCTAGACTGGCAGCGCTCAAGGCGCCTATTCTTGTGATCAGCAATCAATCGGCTATTGGCCGCGGAGTGGTAGACCGCTTATGTGTGGATGAGATCCACCGGCGCGCTGGCGCAGTGATCGAAGCGGCAGGTGGGCGGATCGACGCCTTCTTCGTCTGTCCGCACCGTCCCGATGAAGGTTGTGAGTGCCGAAAGCCTAAACCTGGGCTTCTCAGACAGGCCGCTGCTACCTATGCTCTCGACCTGCGCCAGTGTGTCTTTATTGGGGATGCAATTACCGATTTTCAGGCCGCTCAAACAGCCGGTTGCTCATCGATTCTAGTAGAGACAGGGCGTCAGGGGTCCATGCTGCGCACGGCTTTGGAGGGAGTCCCTGGGGCAAAAATAGTAGCGGATCTGGCGGCAGCGGTTACGCTGATTGTGGGGAGTGTCTGAGGACACAAGGACACCACACGCATTATGGTTGAAGACAAAGAAAAACCAATCCCGATTGCCCAAATTCATTGCCCCCATCTTGGGTTAGATGCTGATCCGACGATCATGTTGTCAGAGCCGACAACAGAGCACCGCTGTTACGCTGTACGGCGTCCTGGCGCGCCTGATCTCGGCCACCAGCAGCATTTTTGTCTCTCGTCGGAGCATGTGCGCTGTCCTCTTCATATTGAATTAGCCCGTCATAGCAACCCGGCTGAACAAACAGCAATTGTCCCGCTGCGCAGAGAAGTGGTCTGGAGCCGTGATGCGCATCTTTGGCGTGCGAGTGATCCACCACGCCCACCAAAACGCAGGATGTCAGCGCCACTCTTTGTTGGTGGCGCGCTGGCCGTATTGCTCTTGATCTCGCTGGTGGCAGGCGTCTCGGCCTTTCTTGCTTATCAAGTGGCCTCCAATGCTGCACCGGCTGAGCCAATCGCCGATACGAACGCGGCCGGCTCAGCTGTGTTAGCCGAACAGTCAGCAACGGCGACGGAAGAGCCGGAGCCAACGGCGACCGATACACTGGCGCCAACGCCAACAGCCGAGGTTGTCATCCTACCTACTGTTACCCCTGTTGCAGATACGACGACGATGGCGCTTGCCCCGAAAGCGGGCAATGTCAGTTGGTGGTCGAGCAACAGTATGCCACGCGGCTATACCAACGATTCATTTCTGTATGCCGGCTCACTCCAGGACGATACATATATCTCCGCTATCCGGTTTGACATAAGCCGGGTGCCAAGAGGGGCTGAGATCTTCAAGGCCCAGCTAAAGCTAACGGGTCTGCGCGAGGACCGGTTGGTCGCCGACCCGAACACCATCTGGTGGGTGGAGGTGATGGCCGAAGAAGCTCTCGAGAAACTGGCCGGCGCCGACTTTATGACAGTTTTCAGCGCCCCTTCCTCGATCACGCTGGCGCCCATTCGCACAGACGAGCTGGCCAAAGACCAGGTGAATGTGCTGGAGTTCGAGGCACTGGATCGCGCCTGGTTGGAACAACGGCTGTTGAACGGGGACAAGTGGATTATCGTCCGCATCAAGGCGACGACACAGGGGGTGGAAACCCGCTTTGGCTGGGACAGCGGGCAAGGGCCTGAAACAACCGGCCATCCCCCTGAATTATTGCTGACACTCGGTCCTCCGCCGCCAACACCCCCTCCCATCCCGACCAAGCCCGTGATCGTAGCCACAGCTACTCCGGTGCCTGAGAATCCCATGACCGTGGTGGCGCTGAATGAAACCGCCACCTATGTTGCCACAGCCGTAGGGACCTATACGCCCATCCCATTTCAGATGGTGACACCGACGCCGTTTCCGGCAAATCTAGAGACAGTGCAGGCCGTGGCTTTTGCACTGGAGTTGCCCGCGGTCGTGCCCGATACGCCCACACCCGGAAATGACGCAACAGCTACTTTTGTCTCTGCCATCGCCACCGCGGTGGCACAGACGACTGGCACCTATACACCGGTTCCGACTGGCTACGTGACACCTATCTTGATCTATCCATCGCCTCCCGCGGAAAGCATTTTGACGGTCGTTGCGCGTGAGACGGCTGCAGCCGCTGCTGCGTTGCGCGAGACGCCCACGCCCGTGCCGTTTAACGCCGTCTTTGGCGAGTATGTGGTGGCCACGCCTACGCCAGAAAATGTGCTCACCGCAGCCGTGGTGGTGGCGCAAGCCACAGCCGACGCCGAGGCGAATGGAACACCGCGACCGACACCGTGGAATTGGATCGTCATTACGCCGACACCCTTGCCGGTGGAGCCGACAGCGACGCCAACCGCAATCATTGAAGCGCTTTCGCTGACGCCTACAATTACACCTACGCCTCAACCTCTGGCATCGCTGGACCAAATCATGCCAGGGTTGCGTAACCACATTCTCTTCAAAACCACACGCAACGGTGTAGAGGAGATATTTGCTCTCGATCTGGCAACCAACCAGTTGTCACGCATCAATGACTCGCGCGTCTATCCCATGGCGCGCGAGCAATTGACGCGCTCGCCAGATGGAAGAGCAACGGTGATCGTAGAAGCGGATGACACGGGTGTCCGCCAGATCAAAATCAGCTTCGCTGATTCCGGTGAAAGACGTCGAATTACGACATTCCCCCCCAAAGTCCGCGGCGCCGACCAGATTAGCTATGACCCTGCCTGGTCTCCGACCGGCAATCTGATCGCATTTGTCACCAACAATACGGGCAATGACGAAATTTTTACGATTGACCCAGAAGGCCAGGTGCTGACGCAACTCACCTTTAATCGCACCGAGTGGGACAAACATCCTAGCTGGTCACCCGATGGCAGCCAGATTGTCTTCTTCTCCAACCGGGATACTAGCTTGCGGCGGCTGTGGATCATGAACGCCGATGGTTCGGAACAGCGAGAAATCAGCAGTTTGGGGCAGCCTGGGCCAGCGAATCCAGATTATGAAGACTGGGATCCGGTCTGGGTACGCTAAGGAATTCATTGCGGCGCCGTTCTCGTGCTATTATAGGCTTTCCGGCCCGATACCTCGCACGTTGCCGACGGCGATAGAGGAATACAAAGCATGAGCGATCAATTCGACCTGTACGAGTATCTGCGACCTCTTCTGCGTTGGTGGTGGTTACTCGTTGCTGCGACGCTTGTTGCGGTGCTGGCCAGCTTTATCTACGTGACTAGCCAGCCGCCATTATATATGGCGCGGGCAACGTTAATGGTCGGGTCAAGCACCCAAGATCGAAATCCCAGTGGCGGAGAATTCTATCTAACCAACCAGTTGGCGGAGACCTACGCTGACATTGCAAACCGCGCACCTGTGCGTATCGCTGCAATGGAGGCTCTGGGGATGGAATGGTTGCCATATTTTACCGTAAGTCATGTTCCCAATCGCCCCATGATTCAACTGTCGGTTTATGACGAAGATCCTGACCGCGCCTTTGTTGTTGCCGAGGAGTTGGTCCGGCAGATTATTTTGCTAGGCCCGGAAGAGGAACAAGCGCGCCAGGATTTTGTGGATCAGCAACTGGCAAAGTTGCAGGCGAGTATCACTGAAACAGAACAGGCGATCATCGACCGTGAGAACGAACTGCTCACGATTGACAGTGCACGTGGTTTGGCCGACAAACAAGTGGAAATCCGCGCCCTGCAAGAGAAGTTGACCACGATGCAGCGCAACTATGCCGATCTGATGGCCACCACTCAGCGGGGGGCAGTCAATGCAGTGAGAGTATTGGAGCCCGTGGCGCGGCCCAACGAACCCATCAGTTCTGAACTTGCAAAGAACCTGGCTGTTGCCGCCGTTCTTGGTTTTGTTCTGGCTGCCGGTGGCGCCTATCTGCTCGAATTTGTGGATAAAACGTTCCGCGATGCTGAGCAGTTGAAAGAAGTGTTGGACGTGCCCTTGCTCGGTTCAGTGCCGGCTATGAGCACGACCAAAGAAGGTGGCGAGGACAAGCTGATCATGATGCACAACGACCCGACAACTGCGGTCGAAGCGTACCGTATGGTCCGCACCAATTTGCAGTTTTCCGCCGTCGATCACTCGCTGCGCCTGCTCCTGATCACCAGCGCCGAAGTAAAAGATGGTAAGTCACTCACAGCGGCCAATCTGAGCATTGCGCTGGCCAGCGCCGGCAAAAAAGTGGTTCTGATGGACGCAGACCTCCACCGGCCCGCGCAGCAACGGCTTTTTAAGCTCTACAACCACATGGGGGTTACAACCGCACTGTTGGCCGGAGATGCCAACTTGGACCAACTCCTTCAGCCCACGATTGTTCCCGGTCTTTCGGTATTGACCTCAGGCCCCTTGCCGCCCAATCCGGCTGAACTGCTAGGCACCCGGAGAATGAACGATCTGCTTGCTAAGTTGCAGGAGATCGCCGACATCGTCGTCATCGACAGCCCACCGCTCACTGCGGTCGTCGACAGCCTTATCCTTGGCACGCAAGTTGATGGCATTCTTTTGGTCGTGCGCGCACAGAAGACCCGTCGCGATCTGGCAAAGCGGGCCCTCGACGCCTTGCGCCAGGTCCAAACTCGTGTCATCGGGGCCGTTTTTAACGGAGTGCCTACACCCCAGATCGACTTCTATAACCGCAAGTACGGTTACTATCAGACAGCTTATGGGCAGCGGGCGCGACAAGGCACGACAAACCGCCGGGCCGGCGCTGGTATGCCTGACGTTATCCTCAGCGCCGATTACGATCTGGTAGATCGATCTGCAGCGAGCGCAGGCACCGGTGATTGGGTTGCTAGCAAGGTGACACCAGAACAACCGGCAGGTAACGGCACACCGTCCACTGGTGTAGAAACACCAGATAAGGAGACTGGGTCACACCCTAATGCCAATGGCGTTGTGAGACCGCTCATACGCCGGCGCACTGGTTTCCCCTACAAATAAGAACCCTGACCAGCACACACCGTATGACCAGCGTGTGCGGTCAGAAATGGCCTTACACCGAGCCAGCGTTCCAGTGAACTGGCAACCCCGTTACCCCGCGCAAGATCGGCACCCCACGCCAGACCAATGCTTCCGGCGCAACCGCAAGCCGGAGGTCCGGTAGGCGGCGTATGAGCGTCGCAAATGCGATCTCTCCCTCTAGTCGCGCCAGTGGGGCACCCAGACAATAATGTATCCCCAAGCCAAAACCGAGGTGGCGCATGTTTGACCGTGTCAGATCGAAGCGATTTGGGTGTTCGAAGTGCGCCGGGTCGCGATCCGCTGCGGCCAACACCAGGCTGACAGCATCACCGCGACGGATGGTCTGCCCCCCTACGGCTACGTCCTCGGCGGCGAAACGCATGGTGGCGCGCTCCACCGGCCCATCATAGCGCAGGCTCTCCTCAACGGCATTCCGGATCAGACCAGGCTGCTGCCGAAGCCGATCCAACTGGGCCGGGTGTTGAAGCAACGCCAGTACACCGTTGCCAATGAGGTTGACCACGGTCTCGTGCCCGGCAACGACGAGAAGGATCATCATACTAAAGAGTTCCTCCTCGCTCAGCCGGTCACCTGCCTCCTCCACTGCAAGCAATGAAGAGATCAGGTCATTGTGCGGGCGTTGGCGCCGGTCGGCAAAGACCTGGCGCAGGTAGCCGGTAAAGTCTTCCATCAGCCGGCGGGTTTTGAGATACTTTTTTGTACTGCGCTGGAGATTGACCGAAGGCGTGACAAAGGCGTCCGACCAGCGTCGAAAGCGCGCTCGGTCGCGCGCCGGGATGCCCAACAGCTCGGCGATGACGGTCATGGGCAGGGGGAAGGCAAAGTCCTCGATCAAATCCATCCGGCCGCGAGCCTGCACCCGATCAAGCAGATCATCGGCGATGTCTTGAACTCGCCCGGCCATCTGCTGCACTACTGCCGCAGTAAATGCCTTATTGACAAGCGTGCGCAGACGCGTATGGTCGGGCGGGTCGAGGTTGAGCATGTGATTGCTCAATAGGTTGACCAGAGGCGGCGTCGGCGGAAGTTGGGCGCGTTCCATTGGGGTCATGGTGTTGCGCACATCTTTGACAAAGTGCGTGTGGTCACGCAATAGAGCAGCTACGTCGTCATAGCGTGTGATAAACCAGATCGACTTGCCGTTTGCGGCGTCGCGCCGGTAGACTGGCATCGCCTGGCGCATCGTTGCATAGGTAGGGTAAGGATTCGCCTTAAAGTGTGGCCCAAAGAGATCGAGTTTCACGTACCTGTCCAGGGATCGACGTTTGGCTACTTGAGGCGGCCAGGCATTCACGCAATTTTGCCGCCAGAACCTCGACATGGGGGGATTTGAACATTCCTTCGTGGGAACCGGGAATGATATGGCGCTCCACTCCCCCCGCGGCCAGGCGCCGCCACCCCGCAACAGGGTCGGCCCCCGGCAAGAGCGACTGCGTGCGCGCCTGGAAGAGGATGACCTTACCGGGGTAGATTTGTGGCTGGTAGGCCCGCAAAGCCCGGAAATGGGCCTCGATGAGCCGTTGGCGGTATTCTGGCAATTCAGCCCCGTAGTCAACAATATCCGCGGCGTCAAGCTGCCCAGGGTCATAGCCATACTGTCGAAATGGGCGGCCACTGCTCTTCCACACTGCGTTCAATTTGCGTCTTAGGCGCCGCATGAGCAGCGCCGGGTCAGATTGCAGAAGCGTGCCCAACCAAAAAGGGAGATTGCGCAGAAAGCGAAGAAGCCAGCTGATCTGCCTTATTGGGGTCCCCTGAAGACCGTACGTCACATTGGGAGGCGCGTGGTCAAACATTGCCAGGAGCGCGATTTCTTGCCCTTGCGCAAGGAGTTGCCGGCTCATTTCGAGCGCGATTGCGCCGCCAAAACTGGCGCCTCCGAGAAAATAGGGGCCGGTGGGCTGGAAGCTACGAATTTCAGCAATGTAGCGGCTCGCCATTGCCTCGATCCTGTCGAGTGGCGGCTCCAAGCCTTCAAGCCCACGCGCCTGGATGCCGTAAAAGGGTTGGTCTGGAGCGAGCTGGAGCGCCAATTCTCGGAACCAAAGGATGTCTCCGGTGATGCCGTGGATGCAGAAAAAAGGCGGTTTGTGACCGTGCGCCTGGAGAGGAACCAGGGAGGGCCAACCCCGGACCCGCCCTTGTTGTTCAATGAGCCGGGCAAGCTGCTCGATTGTAGCGACCTCGAATAGCGTGCTGAGCGGCAGGTTGATATGGAAGGTCCGCTCGATTTCGACGAGAAGACGCACAGCCAGCAGAGAGTGCCCGCCCAGATCGAAAAAGTTATCTCGAATGCCGACGTCACCGATGCCTAATCCTAATATCCTCTCCCAAATCCGAACCAGTTCCACCTCAAGCCAGGTACGCGGTGCAAGGGTGGCAGAGTCGCCCACTACACGTTCAGGCGCGGGCAGGGAGCGACGGTCTATCTTGTTGTTCGGCGTGAGCGGCAGGCTCTCCATTATCACAAAGAAGGATGGGATCATATACGCGGGCAACTTCCCCTTGAGAAAGTTGTTTAACGTGCGCTCACCGGGTGTGTGCCCTGGTTGAGGCACCACATAGGCTACCAGGCGCGGGTCACCGGGCTGATCCGTGCGGACAGTTACGACTGCCTGCTCCACTGCCGGGTGTTGTGCGAGAACTGTTTCAATTTCACCAGGTTCGATACGAAAGCCGCGAATCTTCACCTGGTGGTCGAGACGGCCAAGAAATTGGACGCTGCCGTCGGGCAGGTAACGGGCCCGATCGCCGGTTTTATAAACACGCGCAGATGAACCAGGCTGGAAAGGGTGGGGCAAAAACTTCTCGCGGGTCAATTCTGGCCGGTAGAGATAACCATGCGCCAGCCCCTCGCCACCGATGTATAGTTCACCGGCTACGCCGATAGGCACCGGCTGCAACTGGGTATCGAGAATATAGAGCTGTGTGTTGGCAATCGGCCGGCCAATGGTGATGGGTTCGTTCTTTCTCACCCGCTGCACCGTGGACCAAACAGTCGTTTCGGTTGGGCCGTACATGTTCCACAATTCGGCGCACCGGGTCAGCAGCGCATCGGCCAGGTCGCGTGTCAAATGTTCACCCCCACAAAGGATCTTGAGGTTTGCATCCCCTGCCCAGCCTGCTTCCACCAACAGGCGCCAGGTGGCAGGGGTGGCCTGCATCACTGTCGCCTTAGAATCCACCAGTTTTTGTGCCAGGCGTTGGCCGTCGGCGGCAACCTCCCGGCTGGCGAGCACAACCTGCGCACCGCAGAGCAGTGGAAGGTACAACTCTAATGCGGCGATATCAAACGAAACGGTAGTAACCGCCAGCAGGATATCCTCCTGGCTCAGGCCCGGTTCTTGGCGCATGGCGTGCAAAAAGTTTGTCAGCGCATGGTGCGAGACTGCCACCCCTTTGGGTTTGCCGGTAGAGCCGGATGTGTAGATGACATAGGCCAGCGAATCGGGCGCCGTCCGGCTCGGCGGATTGGCCGTAGGCTCGGCGGCAATTTGCTCCCAGTCGCTGTCCAGGCAGACCACGCGGATGCTCTGCTCTGCACTGTCGGCTACAAGCCGCTGTTGGGTTATCAAGAGCGACGCCTGTGCATCGGCCAGCATAAAGGCCAGCCGCTCCTTGGGAAAGGTAGGGTCGAGTGGAAGATATGCCCCCCCGGCTTTGAGGACCCCCAGCAGCCCAATGACCAACTCGGGTGAGCGATCCAGGCTAATACCGACAGGAACATCTGGCCCAACCCCCAACTTCTGTAGATAGTGCGCCAATTGATTGGCTCTCCGGTTGAGTTCCCCGTACGTTAACTGCTCTTCGTGCGTTCCCGCCAGCGCAGGGGCCCGCACGGCCACGCGGTTGAGGTTACGCTCGGCCTCTTGTTCAAACAACTGATGGACACCTTGTGCAGCCGGATAGTCACGCTGCGTATGATTCCAGTCGACGACGATCTGCTGCCACTCGTCTGCTGTTAGTAACTGCAACTTTGCAATTGGCTGGTCAAGACCGTCTGCAACAATCTGTTCGAGCAGCGTCTGATAGTGACGCAACATGCGAGTGATCGTTTGAGATTCATAGAGATCTGTATTGTATTCTAACGAGATACGTTGGTAAAACTGAAGATCGGTGACAGTTAAGGAGAGATCGAATTGCGCCGCGCCCCGGTCGATCTCAAGAATTGTTCCTTTGACCTCACCAAACTTCAACGTGGGAACTGGAATGTTGGTAAGGTTGAACAGCACCTGCACCAGCGGAGAGTAACTCGGATCTCGTTCCGGGCGTAACTCGGCTACCAGCTTCTCAAAGGGCATATCTTGATGGGCATAGGCTTGTAGAGCGACTTCACGCACCCGGCCCAGCAATTCACGAAAGGTTAGCTGGCCGGTTAGATCGGTGCGCATGGCCAGCGTGTTGACAAACGTACCGATCAGCCCTTCGGTTTCCTTCCAGCGCCGATTGGCAATGGGTGTGCCAACCACAATATCTTCCTGGCCTGTATAGCGATAGAGCAGGGTCTTGAATGCGGCAAGGAGCGTCATAAAGAGAGTCACACCCTCTTGGCGGCTTATCTCGCGCAATGCCTGGAACAGAGCGGGCGAAAGATCGAGCGAGAGGTAAGAACCGTTATGAGTTTGTACCGCTGGTCGAGGATGATCCGTCGGGAGTTCGAGGATGGGCGCATCTGCTAATTGCTGTCGCCAGTAGGAAAGTTGGTCTTGTAAGTGTTTGCCTTGCAGCCACTTGCGTTGCCAATAGGCAAAGTCGGTGT
The DNA here is from genome assembly GCA_003577005.1 of Chloroflexota bacterium. Next base: position 10,257 of record QEUW01000042.1, read on the forward strand.
ATTGGATGCACGGATCAGGTAAGTAAGCCGGAGCGCCATTTGAAAAGGCTTCGTATAGTTGAATCAGTTCGCGCGCCATTACACTGAAAGACCATGCATCAGCGATAGTGTGCTGCATGTTAATAACCAGAATGTGCTCTTCATCCGCCAATTGGATCAGCAAGAGCCGCAGCAGTTGCTCCCGACTGATATCGAACGGCCGGCGACCTTCTGCCTGGGCCAGGCGGTGGGCTTCTTGTTTGCGCTCGCCCGGCGGTAAATGGCGCAAGTCGACTCGCGGCAGACTTAGGCGGGCAAGGGGAGCGACTAGTTGGCGTGGCTGTCCATCGATTTGGACAAAGGTCGTGCGGAGGCTGGCTTGGCGTCGCACGAGTTCCTGAAAGCTTTGCTCCAAAGCTGAAACATCCAGCGGGCCGGTAAGACGCACCCCGAGCGGCAGGTTATAGGCTGTGCTATCGGGCTGGATCTGGTGAACAAACCACATGCGCTCCTGCGCATACGAGAGAGGCGGCGGGCCGTTCTGAGGCTGGGGGCGTAAGGGTGGTATGGCGCCCCTCTGGGGTACGGGTGGGGCAGCATCGATCTGCTGCGCCAGCCCGGCGAGGGTGGGCGTTTCAAAAACCGTATAGAGTGGCAACTCGACCTCTAAGTACTCACGCACGCGGGCAATGGCCTGCATTGCCAGCAGAGAGTGGCCACCCAATGCAAAGAAGTTGTCGTGACTGCGGACCGCTTCTACACCGAGGATTTCGCTCCAGATTGCAGCCAGCGTCTGCTCGGTCGGCGTGCGGGGCTTGTCCATGGCCGGCAACTCAGCGGGTGCGATCGCCTGGGTGTTATCCAGATAGCTGATGCCAATTTGCTCCAAGCGGCCAGCCAAAAACGCAGCCCGACAGAGCCCGCGTTGTGTTTTGCCGCTGGTTGTACGAGGAATAGCGCCTAGTCTGACCAAGACTACGGCGTAGACTGCGATTTCCTGTTCAGCAGCCACGGCCAGGCGAATCGCTCTTGCAACTTCATTTACATTCGCATTGCGGTGGTTGCGCTTCACTTCGTGGACCAGTACGAGTTGCTCTTCTCCATCGGCAACAACTGAGAAGGCTGCCCCACCATCTGGCTGTAAGGCCGTATGGCTGCGCACAGCGGTTTCTTCAATATCCTGGGGATAGTAATTGAGACCTCGTAGGATGATTAGCTCTTTGAGCCTCCCCGTGATAAAGAGCTCGCCATCTTTGAGAAAGCCGAGATCGCCAGTGCGCAGAAAGGGACCTTCGCCCGTGTCGGCAAGATGCGCCTGAAAAACCTCTTGCGTCGTTTCGGGTTGCTGCCAATAACCCTGAGCGACGCTGGGGCCGGCGACCCAAATCTCCCCAACCTGACCTGGAGGGCAGCGAGTAAGCGATTTCGGATCGACAATGGCGAGTTGTTGACCAGGCAAGGAAGAGCCACACCCGACAAAGGTCTGTCCTGGTTCAGCAGAGGCGCTGACCTCAACTACATTGTGATGCTCGATCTCATGCCGGTTGACCGTACACACCCGGGGGGTAGCCACGCCTTCACCAACTGTTACCACGAGCGTGGCTTCAGCCAAACCGTAAGCAGGATAAAAAGCGGTGCGCCGAAAACCGGCCGGTGCAAAAGCGGTAGCAAACTGTTCGAGCGTGCTCGCGCGGACGGGCTCGGCGCCACAAAAAGCGATCCGCCATCTGCTCAGATCGAGATTGGCTCGCTCTTCCGCTGTGGTCCTGTCCAGACAGAACTGATAGGCAAAAGTGGGGCCACCACTCATCGTCGCCCTGTAATGCGAGATCGCTTGTAGCCAGCGCATGGGGCGCTCTGCAACCGCGGTGGGCGAAAGCAAGATGAGCGGAGTCCCACTGAAAAGCGGCTGCAGGATGCCGCAGATCAACCCCATATCGTGGTGAAGCGGCGTCCACGAGACACCAATATCCTCGGTGCTGATTTGCAACCGGTGTTGTACTTGGGCTAGATTGTACAGGAGCCGGTCATGGCTGATCATCACCCCTCTTGGGGTGCTGGTTGAGCCGGAGGTGTATTGCAAGAAGGCCAGCGAATCCGCCTGCAAGACAGGCTCACGCCAGGCTTCGGCCTCAGCCATTTCGCTCTGGTCAGTAGACAGCCATTGGAGTGTCTGAAATCCACTTTCTTGTTGCAGCCGGTGTCCGATAGTGGTCAGAATCTGCGTAGTGGTGAGTGAAAGCGTTGCTTGAGCGTCGGCCATCATCGCCCGGAGCCGCGGCTCCGGGCGATTGGCGCGCGGTGGGTAGGCTGGAACAGCAACGACGCCGGCATATAAACAACCAAAAAAAGCTGTAATAAAGTCCAAACCGGGCGGGTAGAGCAGCAGCGCCCGCTCGCCGGGTTGGGCCAGGGTCTGTAGTTGCGCGGCAATAGCTCGCGCCTGTTGATCGAGCGACTTGTAAGTAAGCGTCTTTGTCCGTGTCTCGCCGTCAACCAAATACGTGTAGGCCGCCAAACAGGGCTCTGTTTGCGCGCGCCAACGTAGCAATTCCACGATCGTGGAACACGCACCCGGTGACATATTCGCTCTCCAGGACTTACTTGTTTCTAGGTCTGTACTTGACGAGAATGACGGGGGCGGCAGAGTGGCGTACATGACGAGGATGTACGTACAGGCTGTCATTTATGACGCGGTGGCAACCTGTATGAAGCTTTCCAACATCCAGGCTCATGCTTTAAATGTCGCGTGCCGGTTGAACAATGGTGATACCCAAGAAAAATGACGCATGAATGGCTCATGCATCTATCACACCTCATATCACTAGGACAATATCACTAGGACAGTTACTAACGCAGCAGCCCAATCGACCAGGCTCTGTTCATATCTTAGTATAGCACAAAATCTGTCTTTGAAGCTTACGGTTCACTGACAGTTGTTGAAATCGAAAGCGGTTTTGGTAGGGCCGCCACTTGTGGAACAACCTCTGCTATAACGTCTTGTTCTCCTGCGGGCTGATGCACATCGCGCAGCAGATGCCACTCTTCGACGTGCTCAACCGATGCGCCCGGCGCCAGCCGAACGAGCGGGCCAAAGGTTTCTACTTCCTGAAACGCAGGGTCGGAATAAAGTTCAACCATCGAGTTGCTGTCGGGGTAAACGGCTCCGGCAACCGGCGTCACTTGCTTGACAAAGAGATGGCCGCGCCGAGCGTACGCCACCCACCCATCCGGCACGTAGGCGCCGATCTTCTGTGGCCCGGGGCTGGTTGGGTCCTGGCGGAGCAAGAGATAGCGGTGTCCCCACGTCCAGCGTGGGTCACTCATATCGGTGTAAGGCCAGAGGCTGAGCGTGCTGGTGGGCAGCAGATTCTCGACCCCATGCGCACCGCGCGGCGGCAGCGGGATGACCCCCGCACCACCAGGCGCCATGACCGAGATTGCCCACGGCGCCAGCTCCACCGGCCAGACGCCCCGGTTGGTCAACCGGTGGGTGATCCGGGTATGGGCGGCGTCCGGCGCAAGCCAGATGTCCAGTTCTTTTTGGATGCCATTGTGTTTTTCGACGGGCTGGGTTACGCGCACCCCATCATCCCGCTGCTGCCAGGTCACCGGCTCATTGTCCGGGTGATAGGTGCGTGGGGCAACCTCCGGCGCGTGCCAGAACCGGTGCCCACCATACATGCGCCACGTGTCGTCGTAGGCGGGCATGGCGACATCTGGCAACTCGGCAAATTCGTTGTCAGCATCGACAAAGCCAAAGCGGATCACCCGCGGCCCCACTTGGGTCGTCACGACCAGATCCGCCCGTTCGTTAGCCAGACGGAGGCCATCCAGCCAATTCTGATAGCGTACTTCTTCAATGGAAACCATTTTGTCTCCTTTGCTAGCTCAACTCGTCCAGGTAATTCATTTCGGGCCGCAACTCCCAGCGATAGTAGTCGGGCGGCTTTGTCTGTTGCGCCCAGGCGCGCAGCACCCGATTATCGGCGCGCAGGGCGGCCATCTTGTGGGCGACTAGCTCCGGGTTCCAATCGGCAAGGATGCGTGCTGCCAGCTCATCACGGATAGCGCGGCAGGCCGGGTCATGGGCGCGGTCGAGCTGCTCGCCGGGGTCTTCGGCCAGGTTGAAGAGTTGTGGCGCCATGCCGTGATAGTAGACCAGCTTCCACTCACCCTGGCGGATCATCCGCTGGTAGGTGCGACCGCCGTCTACACTGGCGGGCACATACTCGTCGGCACAGTACTCGGAAAAGGCCACATCTTCCCATTCTGGCGTGGCGCGCACGTCCGAGATTAGCCCGAGAAAGCTGCAGCCCGGTGAATTGGGCAGCGGCGGCGCAGCCAGGGCATCGAGAAGGGTGGCATTTACATCCAGCGCGCTGATGACCCGGTCACACCGTTGCCCCGGCGGGATCACACCAGGCCACGAGAGGATCAGCGGCACCTTGACCGACTCTTCGTAGAAGACATGTTTCCACCAGAGGCCGTGTTCACCCTGCATGTCACCGTGGTCGGATGAATAGACGATGAGGGTGTTCTCGGCCAGATCATTAGCGGCGAGCGCGTCGAGGATCTGGCCGACCAGAACATCCACACGATGGACAAGCCCCCAGTACGCAGCGCGGGCGCGCAAGATCTCCGCCTCGCTCACGCTTTCGATGCCCGTGTGTGTGCGCCAGGCGCGCAGAAAGGGGTGTTGCACCTGCTCAAAGGGGAGCGGCTTGGCCGGCAGGGTCATGTGCTCACGATAACGTTCGTAATCCTCGCGGCGGGCCACGTAGGGTGGATGGGGCAGCATAAACCCCACGCTGATACTGAACGGGTCGATCCGGCCATCGCTCCGTTTCTTCACCCCGAGCCGGTTGAGATAGTCCACCGTGGCGGCGGTGACATACTCGTCATGCACCTGGTAGGCCATCTGCCCGGGCCCCGACTTGACCAGGCTGATGCGGTCCGGCCCGGCGGTTCCATCGAGCACACCGCGGGCGACACCGCTCCCGCCGATGTGGTTTGGCGCATGATCGCCGACGAGCCGTTCGCTGTAGCCGTGCAGTTGGTCCGGCCCGACGGCGTGCATGCGGCCGATGAGTGCAGGCCAGTAGCCGGCGGCGCCCATTGCGTGCGCCAGCGTAGGGATAGCCGAATCAAGGACATGGCTGTTGGTCCACACCTCGTTTTGATGAGGATGTCGCCCGCTGAGCATAGACATGCGCGACGGCACACAGATGGGAGACGGGCAGTAGACGTTGTCGAAGACGACACCGTTGGTCGCCAGCCGATCCAGGTTGGGCGTCTGCACCAGCGGGTCGCCATAGCAGCCGGTCACGTACGGGTTGTGCTGGTCGGTGTGGATGTAGAGCAGGTTGGGGCGTTGAGTTGTTGGCATCGGTTGCGTCAACTCTTTTTCCTTTGTCTACGTTTTGAGCGGGCCAGGTGAGCCACGGCTTGACGGAGCAGTCGCAATCAACCGTGATAAATCTCGTACCAAACTGGATAAGCCCCCTTGTGACGAGGTAAGTGTCTTGACCCGGATCGAAACGCCTTTGGCTCTGAGAATAGCTCGGACGACCTCAGCATCCGTCTTGTCTTCGACAATCAAGAAGATCGTCCCACTCATTGTGCAGCTGCTCCCAAGGAGCCGGTTGACCAGACCTGACCCAACCCGTACTCATCCAACCAAATATCACGGATATACTCGGGCACTCTTTCAACGGTGGTATAGCCCCTCTCGTCTCGTTGCACAATCCGGACTTCTTCGGGTTGAAAATGGTCAAGCAGACGTGGGTTGTGCGTTGTCAAAATGAACTGGCGCAGATACTCGCGGTCAACATAGTTGCGTAGCTGCTCAACAAAGCGGCTCAGCAACCACGGATTAAGCGCAGTGTCAGGTTCTTCTACGACAACCAATCCGGCCATTTGCGCCCGTGATTTGAAATTTAACACATGATAGGCCGTTAGAATCGCCACCAGCCGGACAGTACCGGCTGAAATCGTCGGCGCTTCCTGGTCTTGAGATGATCCTTCCCTGATAAAAAAGCGGGTCTCGCGGTCGTCGCTCTCTGTCTCCAGAGTAGCTACATGAGCAAGGAGCCATTTCAGATCTGCCTGCAATTCTGCATAAAGGCTCGGTTCTACTTTGTGCAGGAAGTCTAGCATTAACGGAACATTGTCAGCGCAACGGTCAATGACCATCAAATCGCCAGACACACCCGTGGGTAGGCTTTGTGGCGGCAAGAAATTCTCATCAAGCAATTGCCATCGCTGGGTGATGTACTGAAATGTCTGATGAAGTTGCGCGTATATTGGAGCAGGGCCGAATGAAGCGAGCATCGTTTGCTCCCACTCCGAAACCGGAAGGCGCTGCACCTGCCCAAAGTCTAGATAAATATTTCCGCCACCAGCAGAATCGGACTCCATATAGACCCGGCCCGCATCATCTTTAAGTACTTCAATGATGCGAGGCAGCATTTCGTCTTCGAATACCAGAGTAAGTGTATAACTCAACAGTGATGCGTGGACACTATTGCGGTATGTGAACTCAATTTCAATAGGGTCTTGCCGGGGCGTTCTCAACGTGTGAATTTTCTGTACACCGCCGCGCTCTTGAACAGCACGGACAACGCCATGTTCACTACACTCGCGCAAAAAGTAAAGCGCGTCCAAAATATTCGACTTACCTGCTGAGTTTGCTCCAATGAAGACGGTGAGCGGCGTCAAGTTGTCAATCTCGACATCCCGTAGGCTCCTCCAGTTTTTGAAGCGCAATCTTGTCAACATGATAATTCCTCCCACGAACGGGTGGAGTCTATGGCTGGTAGCCTATATAGGGCACAACTAGGATACACTTGACCATGTATATCCATCTACGGTCCGCCTTATCCTCCCCACCTCGGCAATATGGCTGGCGACGAGCAGGGCGTCTTCGGCGATGAACCGTTCGTTGAAGGTGGCGCGGCTCTGGCGATTGGCGGCGGCGTCGTTCCAAGGTGGCATCCACGCTGGCTGTTCGACTTCGGCGCTAATGTGATAGAGGTCACCGATACAGTAGAGGACCTGTCCCTCACTCTGGACGCGCACCACCTGGTGGCCCGGTGACTCACCGGGTGCGGGGAGGATGGTCACACCGCCGGGCAGATCGGTCGGGTTGTCCACCAGTTCGAGCTGGTTGCGCCGGTGGAGCGCGCCAAAGGTGCGGCTCTCCAACGAGTTTGGATCGGCCAGCGCACCCTGCATCTTTTCCCAGTCGCCGCGACCTAGGTAGTGGCGGGCGTTGGGGAAGACCGGCATCCACACATCGCCTTCCGGTGCGGTCAGCGCATTGAAGTGGTCGCCGTGGGCATGGGTGATGATGACGTGGGTGATCGCCTTTGGGCCAACGTCAATCTCCGCCAGGCTGGTGACCAGGTTCGGCGGCGGCGTGTAGCCAGGGATGAGGAGCGGGCTGTCGGGCGGATAGTCGTAGGCGCCAGCATCGACCAGAATCTGCGCACCGGGTATATCGAGCAAAATGCTCTGGATCGGCAGGTGAGCGGGTTGGTCAAAGAGGTCTCGATGCGTTGCGCGTTCCTCCTCAGTGGGTGACAACAATCCGTTGAGGTCCTCCTGGACATCGCCGATATTGATGATGTGGACACGGGTGGCTCCAACACCGATGGAACGGATGTGATGGGGCATACTCTCTCCTTTGTGCAGATGACAGGTATAACAATGTTGATTACCATTCACCCTTTACGAGCTGCCGGTGACGGCGGCGCATCATCTGGAGACACGCCCGTTCGTCTGCGCCCGGTTCATTGTCCATTCTACTTTGCACTGAGTATAACCAGTTGCGATGCCTTAGTCAATCCAGCCAATTCCCCTGGGGTGCGTCCAGGATTGGGGGCGAGAATTTGGCGCCACAAGCATTCCGGGAAAGGGCCGGCGCCCGTTTGCATGAACGGCGCCTCATTGGCCCTTTCCCGGAATGCAGGGTCAGCGGCAAGATGCCACCTTGCCCTCGATTGGACCGCCCCCACTTCAAGACACACCTATTTACCCCGCGGCTTCTCAAAAGTCAGGTGAATGAGTAAGAACCGCGGGTGTACAGAAAGACGCCGATTCTCGGTGCTCGGGCACAAATCCGCGCTTTGCTGTCAATTCACGGTGCTGGGCTCCACCTTCGCGATGCCCTATTCGCCACGCATGACGTATTGGAGCACCGCCTCGCTCGGCTCGACACCCAACCCTGGCCCATCCGGCAGATAGAAATAGCCGGCTTCACATCGCATGTTGCCATCGATAAATTGCAGATTGCGGTCGAAGATCGAGTGCTGGTACTCGTGCATCACCAGGTTCGCGAGCGCGGCAGAGACGTGGAGGCTGGCAGCCTGGGCGATCCCCACACCGATGGTGGCGTGGGGCATGACCTGGCAGTGAAAGGCGCGCGCCATCTGGCAGACCTGCCAAAACTGGGTAATGCCCATGTGCGCCATCTCCGGCTGGATGATGCTCATGCAGCGGTGGACAAAGCGCGGGCGGTACTCGAAGACGGTGCGTAATTCCTCGCCGATGGCGACCGGTGTTTTGACGGCCGCAGCCACGCGTGTCTGGCCCTCCAGATCTTCGGATTGGACGGGCGCTTCGGCCACAGCCAGGTCATAGGCTTCGAGCGCCGTAATCAGTTTGATCGCCTCCTGGTCGGTGTATTTCCAATGGAGGTCGGCCAGAATTTTGGGGCCTGGACCTATGGCCGCGCGGATGGCCTGCATCTCGGCCAGTTCGCCCTCGTGTGCGACGGCGGCGGCAAACTTGACTGCGGAAAAGCCCCGGTCGATCCAGGTTTTGGCCAACTGCGCCCGCTCTTCCACTGTGGCTTTGGGTAGACCAGAGACGTAGGCGGGGATACGGGTATGGCGTTGCGCCCCCAGCAGTTTGCAGATGGGCAACCCTGTCAATTTGCCACGGAGGTCCCAGAGCGCAATATCGATCCCCGCCAGGGCATCGACATAGAAGCCGCCAAAAAAGCCACGCACGCGCATGGCGTTGTACATATCCTCGGCAATGGCGACGGCATCGTGGGGGTCGCGGCCAAGAACCAGCGGTGTTAGGAGATCCTGTGCAATCAGCGCAACTGCCTCTGGCGCGACAACGCCAAAACTTTCGCCCCAGCCAATAAGACCCCTTTCCGTCTTTATCTTGACCAGCACCGTGTGGTCGTGGATGCTGTAGACGGTCTGGTTGCCGGGGCGGATGAAATAGCCCCGTTCGCTCACCTGTACGCCGGGCTCCAGGGGGCCCAGATAGGGGGTCTCGCGGGGGATGCGCAGCGGAAATAGCTCCAGCGCAGCAATGCGGTCTGTCATAGGTTCCCCTTTATTTGCTGGTGGGCAAGATGCCATCTTGCCCTACAATCTATAATTGAAGGATTCGGTCAAGCCGTGCTATATTGGTCATGGCCATCAGGCCGGCTCTTTGCCAAGCATTGTCGCACAACTTTACTGATTTCACCATCCACATGCGGAGCACACCCTATGTCTGAAGTACATTTGACGCTGCCGGATTGGACTCGCGCCGAGCTGGCAGCCCTGCCCCCGTTCTTGCCGACGTTGGAAGAACGCATGGCCGCCGTCATTCGTTTTTCGCAACTCAACTTTGAGCGCCAGACCGGCGGGCCCTTTGCGGCCGGCGTCTTTGAGCGTGACAGTGGGCGGCTGGTCGTGATCGGCGTCAACCGCGTCTTGCCCATGAACTGCTCGTCTGCCCACGCTGAGGTGATGGCGCTCTCGGTGGCGCAGCAACTGCTCGGCGCCTGGGATCTGGGTGGACCTGGCTTGCCGGCTCACCAGTTAGTGGTCAATTGGCGACCCTGTATCATGTGCTATGGGGCTGTAATCTGGTCGGGGGTCCGTTCGCTGGTCATTGCCGGTAGCGGGCCGGAACTGGAGGAGATCACCGGTTTCGACGAGGGCCCGGTTCCGGCGGGGTGGGCCGGCGAATTGCGCCACCGCGGGATCGAAGTGATCGACGGGGTGCTGCGCGAGGAGGCGCGCGCCGTTTTTGAGGCTTTTCGCGCCAGTGGCAACATCGTCTACAACGCACGCCAAGGGTGAACCTGATCATGCCTATTCCTGTCACGGTTCCCGCCGCAAAACGGGCAGTGCTCGATACCGTTGTGGATACACTGAAACAGATTCCCGGCGTTGAGGCAGTTGTCCTCGGCGGCTCCTATGCGCGCGGCACACAGCGGGAAGATTCTGACCTGGATATTGGCATCTACTATTCCCAGCAGACGCCCTTTGCGCTTGACGATGTGCGCCACCTTGCCCGCGCTATCTCGGTGAGTGGTGAGCCTGTCATGACCGGCTTTTATGAATGGGGGCCGTGGGTGAATGGCGGAGCCTGGATCAACACAGCCGCCGGCAAAGTCGATTTTCTCTATCGCAACCTCGACCAGGTGCAGCGCACGATCGACGACGCGCACCACGGCGTCATCCAGCACGACTATGGGCAGCAGCCGGCGTACGGTTTCTACAGTGTCATTTATCTGGCCGAGACGGCGGTTTGTATTCCGCTGTACGACCCTGCACAGCACATTGCTCGCCTTAAAGCGCAGGTTACCACCTATCCACCCCGGCTCAAAGCGCGCATCATCGCCGATCATCTGTGGAGCGCGGAATTTACGTTGATCCATGCCCGCACGTTTGCAGCCACCGGTGATGTTTACAACACCGGTGGCTGCCTGACGCGTACGGCCGCCAATCTGACGCAGGCGCTCTTTGCGCTCAACGAGGTCTATTTCATGAGCGATAAGGGGGTCATGACCACGCTGGCAACCTTTTCCCTCCTGCCGCCCGGATATATAGAGCAGATGGAAGCGTTGCTTGCCGCTCCAGGGGCGACTGCCGCGGAGCTCAGCCGTACAGTGGCTGCTTGTGATGCGCTGTGGGCAAATGTTGTCGCTCTTACCTACGGGAGATATCAGCCCAAGTTTATTTTATAGCCGTTCGAGGGATACGCAGAGCTGCTGCAACGATTTCTCTTCTTTTGTTGATGCGAACATTTGTGCTAGAATATGGCTGTATCCCACCAATTCACGGCAGCGTACTACCCCGGAGGACACTATGAACAGTATCATGACAGAATACTGGCCGACCTTCGAGATGTATCAGAGCCTGCGCACACAACTGATGGAGATCCTCACCGACGAAGAACTTCGCTTCTCTCCCGGTGGGGCCAACCCGACCCTGGGCGCACTCTGCAAGGAGATCGGCGAGATCGAGCACGCTTATATCGAGTCATTCAAGCATTTTACGATGGACTTTTCTTATCGCAACCCAGAGGCGGCGTTGGAGCAGAGTGTGGCCCGCTTGACTGCCTGGTTTGCCGAGCTTGACCAGGAGTTGAAGGCGACTATCGCAGGGTTATCCGAGGAGGAGGTTCAAAACAAAGTCGTCGTGCGTGGGCCTAACTTTCAGTTGCCACTTCAGATTCAGCTGGCTGTGTATCAGGAGGCATTGCTGATTTTCTACGGTAAGGCCACTGTCTATCTCAAGGCGCTCAACAAAGAGCCATCGCAGCAGTGGCGCGAGTGGATCGGGTAAACGAAAGGAGTCATCATCGTGGCTATCCAACCTGACATGATCGGTATCACCGTACGCGATATGGCTGCGGCGTTGCGCTTCTATCGCCTGCTGGAGTTGGCGATCCCAGAGGGCGCCGAAACGCAGTCCCATGTAGAGGTCATTACGCCCAATGGTTATCGTATCGCCTGGGACACGGAAGAAATGATGAGAGGGATCTATCCCGATTGGGTGCAGCCGGTGGGGCAGCGGGTGACGTTGGCCTTCAAATGTGATAGCCCAGCCGAGGTGGATGCCCTTTACCAGCGCATTCTGGACCACGGCTACCAGGGGTACAAAGCACCGTGGGATGCCTTTTGGGGCCAACGCTACGCAGTGGTACGCGACCCAGACGACAACTTGGTGGACCTCTTCGCTGCGCTCTAAGCGTTTACTTGAGTCCCGCCTCCAGATAGGGCCGGAAGTGCTCTAGGGGTGGTGTGACCATGCCGGGAACCTTGCCCAGGTCATCGAATCGGCGCAACTGCACTGCGGCGGCAAAATGTGGTGATGCTTCAAACGCCCGCACCTCTTCAGCGCTCATGGGGCCACCCTGTAAGGCTAAGCTTTGCACCGATGCCGGTGATAGGGTGGCGAAGTAGGCCGGGTCCACGGCGCAGAGATAGCGTTTGGCCGCCACATGCAGACGCCCTGGCTCGGTCACTTGGGGCACAAAGTATTGTTGCAGATAGTCGGCCCCGATCTGCTCGTGAACAGCGTCGATTCCCTGGTCAGCAACATCTTCGCCCAGGTCGTGGAGCAGGTGGCCGTAATCGTGGAGCAGGGCGGCAGCGATCAGCGTTGGCTCACAGCCCGCTTGTTCGGCAAAGGTGGCGCTCTGCAGCATGTGCTCTGCTTCCGTCACTGCCTCCCCATAGCTGCGATGCCCCCGCTCGCGAAATGCGGCAAAGATCTGGTCGATGATCGAGCTGTCGTTCATTCCATTTCTCCTAACAGACGATAGACGATGAGACCATCGTCTATCGTCTGTTATTCTTCTCACCGGATCAATTCCCACGCCAGATGTTGAATCTCCGGCAGGATCAGCTTCTCTAGCGCCAGTTGCACCGCATTAGGCGAACCGGGCAGGCTAAAGATTACCCGGTTGCGATAGACCCCGGCGGTGGCTCGGCTGAGCATGGCGGCTGCACCTACCTGCTCATAGCTGAGCATCCGAAAGAGTTCGCCAAAGCCGGGCAGCGTCTTTTCCAACGCCTTGCTGATCACATCATAGGTGCGGTCGCGCTGGCTGATGCCCGTACCGCCGTTGAAGATGACCAGCCGGGCGGCGCCAGTGCTAAAATCTGCCAGCGCTTGCGCAACCTGATCCGGCTCGTCTTTCACGATGCGGTAATCGACAATCTGGTGACCCGCTGCCTCAGCCAGACTACGGATGAGTTGCCCGCTGCTGTCGGTTTCAGGCGTGCGGGTATCGCTCACTGTCACGATGGCAATGGGTACGCTACCCTGTGCGCCGGCCTGCCGGCGATGATCGTCTGCGCTTGTATTCAATGGAGACTCTCCTCTGCCTTTAATAGTAAGGACTGATTCGAGACAGGCAAATAGCCCAGTTCGGTTGTCGTGTTGCGACAGGCGATCTGGTTGAAAAACAGCCCATCGCGCGCTTCGACGCCAATGGTGACCGCCGGCTCATTGGCCAAGTTGGGCATCTGCCCATAGTTCAGGCTAATATTACCGTTGTCAGAGAGCACGATCTGGAAGTTTACCATATAAGCTGGAGTTCCACCCAGCGCCCGGCTTGGTACGCCGGTATATTCGATAACGAACTTATTGGCGACCGGCTTAAAGGTGGAAACGCGCGCACCGTTTGCGGTGGGGTCGAGGTCCGACCACCAGCCATAGATGGCGGCGCCAATCTCATCGCGGTTGGGCAGACATCTGTTCGCGTTGCTCTCGGCCAGGGTTCCCGTCCCAAGGCTGACAAAGCCGTTGGCGTTGATCTGCACTTCGTTATAGTCGAGACCCTGCAACGTAAAGGTAAACGGCAACGTGCTCTTGACCGAGTTATCATTCGAAAGGCGAATGACCGTGCGGTCCCGCTCATCCGCCGGTCTTTCCCAGACTGCAGCGGGAGGGGGAATTGTACCGCCGCTGGTATGCATCACAAACGGTAGATAGGCTTGTGGCGCGAGGGCGCCAACCAGGAGATCGATTACTACCTGTTGGATGACTTGCGTAGTGTCGCTACGAGTGCCAATCACCTGAGCGCGGGCATTGTAGAACCCGGACATCGCGCTAGACGGGGCAACGACGAACGAGAGATGGCCGGGTTGGCCATACCTGCTCTCACCGCTGACGATCCCTTGATCATCCGCCGCAGCCAATTGCAACCAGTTGGGGGATCCGAGCAGCCCTGCCTCCCAGCGAATGGAATCCCCGCTGGGATTTGCCAGGCGGATTGTAGCCGTATAGGGCATATTAGCAGAGCCTGTTTCAAAATAGAGATGGGTGTGAGAAAGCTGGAGATCGCTACGTAATATTTTGCGGACGGCAGCGTGCAGGTCTAGCCGTCCATCCCCAACTTCAAAGACACTGCCGGCGATAGGCGCTGCGGTCTCGCGCAAGAGGCTACGCACATCATCGGCCGTGCGGCAACAACTCAAGCTCCAGACCAGCGCGGCAGCGCCGGTTACGACGGCGGCAGCCATGCTTGTGCCCTCGGCAGTACAGTAACCGCTCTCCGGCAGCGTTGCCCGAACATCGCGACACCAGGCATCTTCGGCCCATGTGCTGTAGATGGGCTGCTGGGTGACGCCACCAGGCGCGGCGATCTCGATGATCCGGGTCGTCGGATTGTAGTTACTGTAGTTGGCGCGTACGTCGTCGTAGGTGACTGCTGCCACGGCCATCACCTCTGGAAAGGCAGCCGGGTAGGCCACTGTCTGTAGCCCACGGTTGCCGGCGGCGCCGATCAGCAACACCCCTTTTGCGGCGGCATAGGCTACTGCCTCTCTCATGGTTCCGGCCGATGCTGATTCGAGGCTCAGGTTGATGATGTTGGCGCCGGCATCGACCGCTTCGCAGATTCCGCGCGCCACATTGTCGATTGTGCCGCTGCCGCTGTCGCTGAGCACTTTACGCGGGTCGATTTTGACCTTGGGTGCGATCCCAGCGATCCCCTTTTCGTTGTTGATCAGCGCACCGATCAACCCGGTTACGTGGGTGCCGTGGCCGTATCTGTCCACCGGAGGCGCTCCGAGCGTGACATAGTTTTTCCCCGGCAACAAGATGCCGGCAAATTCGGGATGATTCAAATCAACCCCGCTGTCGATGACGGCTACCTGGATCGTGGTTAATTGCCCGTGAAAGCCATCGGGGTCATAGGCCAAGCTCCAGGCGCGGCTGGTTTTGATGCGTTGTAGATACCACTGCCGTTCGATATAGCTCGGATCGTTGACAAGAAAAGGTGTCTCCGGCTGAGCCAGCGCCTGGCCGCTATAGGCATCTGCGGCATAGACAAGCCAGTTCGGCTCGGCAAAGCGAACGGACGGATCACTTTGTAGTTCTTCAATTGCCTCCCATTCGCGACCCTCGGGCACACGCAGATGGAGGACACTTGCTGCGCTGGCGTTACTCTTGTCCGTACACTCTTCAAGCGCGGCGATAACCTCCACTGCCATAGTTGATAAGAGGCCAGATACGCTGACGGTATCGTTCTTGAGCCCCACTAGAATCTCGCCTGGAGCAAAATCACTTAGTGATAGGTGTAGATTTTCTTCCCCTGGTGTGTTAGGCTGGGCCAGCCCGGGCGTTGGCTGCCCAAATACAAGGCTCGATAGCAGACTTGCCAGCAGCAGCCAGTGATACCACATCTTTTTGTCATTCATAAATTCTTCCTAAAATTCAACCAATGATCCAGATAATTGGGGTAAACGGCGCATCGGGGAACAACGCACCCACCTGATCTATATAATCGCAAAATCAGGCCAAACCCCGCATTTCGGCGTCTAATTGGTCGAAAAACGTGGCCATAAAGGTATGTCGGCGCTCACCCAAGGTACGGGCCGTCGCTGTGTGCAACGTCGCCAGGATCCGTTGCAACTTGTAGACGTACTCATGCACCGGCGTATATTCGGCGCCGGCCGGTTTTTGTTCGATAGGTGGCACTGCACGCCAGGATTCTGTCCAGAGGCGGCTGTTGTGGGCGCCTGCATACGCAAAGACGCGCGCAACACCGATGGCGCCGATGCTGTCCAGTTTGTCTGCATCATACAGACATTGGGCTTCCAACGTGGCCGGCTGGACCGTGCGGTTGCGAAAGCGGTGCGCCTCGATACAATGGACGACGCTGGCGGTACGTTTTGTTCCCAGCCCACGACTGTGCAACAATTCACCGGCAAAGTCGGCGGCGGCCAGGTGGTGGGCACGACGCCCAGCGCCGGAGATCGACACATCGTGCAAGAGCGCAGCCAGCCGCACAACCGTTACATCACCCCCTTCGCGTGAAGCGATATAGGTGGCAAGGTGGGTGACGCGCAGCACATGGTCAAAGTCGTGCGCACTGTCGCCGTCTGCGTAGAGCTGGCGCGCTTCCGCTTCATCTAGATATCGATCGGCTTCCATGATTTTCTTCCGTAAATTCCGTAAAAACGAGGCGCCGGAACATCTTTCCGTGCAGGGCGCTGGAGGAATTGGCACAGCAAAAAAGCGGTTGGCGCTTTGCGAATACAGAGGACACAGAGTTTCTACGAGTACCACAGAGAGCCTTTCCGCTGTAGTCGCTCTCATTTCTCTATGTTTTCTGTGTTCGCACAGCGGGCTCTAAGAAGTTGTTTGAAAAGTGGGGTGACAACCGGTGCGATGCACCCGCCGGGTGCGTGGCGCCTTTCGACGAAGCCAACCCCCCAGGCGCATCGCACGCTGGGCGTGCAACGCACCAAGGCGGCAATTCCCCTTTTCAAACAGCTTCTAAAAGGCGCCGAAAGCGCCAACTGCTTATGGTTCCAGTTTGTTTGGGTTCCGTGTCCGGCTCAAGGTCACATCAACGCAATTGAGGTTCCGCCGGCGGGTCAGCGGGCAGGCGCGGCGGCTGGCCGCTCGGCTGCCGGTTGCCGCGCACCCAAAGATAGCCACCCGGCAGGCTGACAAGAAGACCGATGATCTGTTGCAGGATGCCGACGGCAAAACCGAGGTCACCACTTCGCCCAATTAGATAAAAGGTCGCATAGAAGGCGCCTTGACGCACACCTAGACCACCGGGTAGAAATGGCACAAAGAGGCTGATAAAGACGATGATGGGGTTGATGACCAGCACCTCGACCCCCCCAATCCCGCCGGGGCTCATGGCGTTGGTGATCAGCCAGATGTTGATGCTGGTCAGCACGACGATGGCAAAGCTCACGATGGCCGACAGAACCAGCACACGGTAGACCTGGCGGTAGGCGTTAAACGCTTGCGCCAGTTTTCGCCAAATTGGCCCGATGCGGCTCGCCAGGGGTAGGCGTTGCAATATCCACTCAACGAGATACTTCAACCGGCGACTCAATAGCGCCGCCAACAGCGCCAACAGCAGCAGCGACGCAGCGCTACTTCCCAGGGCGATCAGACGCATAAAGAGCAGCCGTTCTCCCGAAACCGTGACGCCGACCGGCCTTCCCCAGAGCAGAGTAGCTACTGCGGCCAGCGCCGCTGAAGCCATAAAGACGAGCAACCCCAAGAATCGATCAATGAGAATGCTGGCCGCAGCATCAGCGCGACGCCGGGTATCGACAGCCAGGGCGTAGCCACGCATGACATCGCCCCCCACCTGTGCCGGCAGAAAGTTGTTAAAAAACTCGGCCACCCACTGGTACGAGAGCAGCCGTGGCAAGCGCACGGGCAACCCCACAGCGTCGAGCAACATACCCCACTTGAGACCGCTTAGCGCCACTGCCGAAGCGTAGCAGGCGGCGCCAGCCAGCAACATCGACTTGTTGGCGCCGACGATCTGCTGCCAGAGCTCGACCGGGTCTTCCAGCCGGGTAAAGAAAAGATAGAGCAAGCCGGCACTGACTGCCAGCTTGAGCAGATTGGCAAGACGAGTGCTCATACTTGTTTGTGCGCCGGCTGTTCGGCGCTGCGGCGGATGCTCTGCACGTCCTGTTTCTGGGTCCACGCCATGTTCCAGACCACGTGACGGTCGCGCTTGATAGCGAAATCATACCAGCCCAGCAGCCGGCTCCAGCCTTCCAACAGAGCCAGCAGAAAGAGCACCCACAACAACTGGACGACGCCCCATAATTCTTTGAGCGCCACACGCATCACCCGGCTATTCTGGATGCTGCTCACCGCATACCCGTACTTGTGTTTGAGATAGAGATGGCCGGCATGGTTGCGCCGCCGCTGCCGGACAAAGTCGCTGATGGTGGTCGGCCCGGTGTTGTAGACCAGCGCATCAGGCGCATACTGCACCTTTAGCCCATGCCGGACTACCAACGCCTCGACAAAGGCTTCATCCATGGCCACGTCGAGCGGGATGCGCTCGAAAACCTTGCGAAAGGCGATCAACTCGCCCAACCGGGGGATCTCCAGACAGAGCTCGTGCTCCATGCGCAGCCGCAGATGGGTGAGCAGACCGGCAATATGGTCCGGTGTGTTGACCGGCATCTTGTGCGCGCCCACCATCCCTACGTCTGGGTCATTGAACATACGGACCATGCTTTCGATGGCATGTTCGTGGGGAATCGTATCTCCGCTCTCCAGCACGCAAATGTCGCTCTGTGCCGCTTGCAAGAAGAGGTTTACGGCGCTCGTCTTGCCCTCGCGCCGCTCCTGCTCGATGAGCTTGATGCGCGGGTCGCGCGCTATGTAGTCGCGCACGATGGTCACTGTCTGATCTGTACAAGCGCTGGCGACGACAATGATTTCGGCGATCTCCACCTGGTGCAGATGTTGGTCGAGCAGCGCGGACAACAGAGGTCCGATGTTGCTCTCCTCATTGTACGCCGTCACGCCGACGCTACAGACAAGTTTGTTGCTGGTTGCGACGCTCATAGGCAAGCGAGCTTTCTGGATGTTGTTGATGATTGGTGATTGGGAATTGGTTGTCAGCCGGTTGGTCAACTATACTTTGCTCTGTTTGAAAACGTGAGATTTTTGCTTATTCACCCAACTATCATGCGCGTTTTCAAAGCAACCGCAGTTTAGATAATGGTTCATCGATGAATGAGCCGTGACAAAGAACTACCCACCCACAAGCCGCACCACCGTCACGCCCTCACCGCCCTCGCCGTCTCCGCCCGAGCGAGATTCACGTACGAGGGGATGGTTCTTGAGCGCGGTGCGGATGGCATCGCGCATGGCGCCTGTCCCTTTCCCGTGGATGATACGGACCCAAGGTAAGCGGGCAAGTGATGCGCTGTTCAGATACCGCTCTAGCCGGTCCAGCCCATCTTCGACGCGTTCCCCGCGCAGGTCTAGCTCCAGGCCAGGGCTTTCTGGCAGCGCCCCCATACGCACAGAGACCGGCGAACTGGTTGTCTCTTTCACTGCCTTCTGGCGCAGTTCGAGCCGTTTGACCGGCAGCTTGAGCCGGAACTTGCCCAACTGCACGTCGGCTTCGCCATTGGGGGAGATAGAGAGTACCTCCCCACTGGCCTGCAAGCTGGCCACAAAGACGCGATCCCCTACTTCAATCGGGCCATCCAACCGCTCGCTGCTCTCGCCGGGGATGAGGACCTCGCGGTTCACTTCCTCACCGGCCTGCTGGCGGCGGCTGATCTCTTGGGCGGCGCGCGACAGAAATTCTTCATGAGCGCTGGTGCCTGCCGTACCGCCCCGGCTCAACTGGCGCCGCACCTGGTCGATCTCGCGGCGGACGCTTTCCAACTCGGTCTGCATGGTCTCGCGCGCCTCGGCGAGGACAGCACGGCGCGCCTCTTCGATATGGGCCAGTTGGTGGCGCAGGTCGCGCTCCACCAGTTGCGCCTGCCGTTCTCGCTCTTTGGCGCGGCTCTCGGAGCGTATCGGGCCGGACGATGGATTCGGCCCGGTCCACAATCGCCGGGTTGAGCCCCAAACGGCGGGCGATAGTCAGCGCATTGGAGCGGCCCGGCAGACCGATGCTCAGTTCGTAGGTCGGGCTGAGCGTCTCTACATCGAACTCGACCGAGGCGTTGCGCACGCCAAGAGTGTTGTGGGCGTAGAGCTTCAGGTCGCTGTAGTGGGTCGTCGCAAAGGTGGTGATGCCGCGGTCGCGCAGGTTGTCGAGCAACGCCATCGCCAGCGCCGACCCTTCATCCGGGTCGGTGCCGGCGCCTAGTTCGTCGAGCAGCACCAGGCTGTGCGGGTCCGCCTCTTCCAGAATCTCGATGATATGGGTCAAATGGCTGCTAAAGGTGCTCAGGCTCTGCTCGATGCTCTGCTCATCGCCGATATCGGCGTAGATCCCCTCGAAGACCGAGAGCTTGCTGTTGGGTTCAGCTGGGATCATCATGCCTGATTGCGCCATGAGCGCCAAGAGCCCCACGGTCTTCAAGGTCACCGTTTTGCCACCCGTATTGGGGCCGGTGATGACGATGAGATAGGTCTCGTCGTCCAGGTAGACATCGATGGGCACCACCTGCGCCGGGTCAAGCAGCGGATGGCGGGCTCGGTGCAGATCGATTACCGAGCCGGGGTGGAGGATTTCGGGTTTTGGATTTTGGGCTGTCGTCTCGTCGGCGTTGTCGCCTGTCTCCCTGTCTTCCTGTCTACCAGCCTCCTGCTCACTCTTGATTGGGTAGGGCTTGCGGAAAGGGACTACCTCCGGCACAGTGGCGTCGATCTGGTAGGCGTACTTGGCTTTGGCAAAGGTGAAATCGAGTTCAGCCAGCACGTGGACGTTGCGGCGCACGTAGATGGCCTCTTCGGCCACCAGTTGGGTCAATTCGGAGAGGATGCGGCGCACCTCTTTGTCTTCCTGCAATTCCAACTCGCGCACGGCGTTGTTTTGCTGTACGACCTTGATCGGCTCGATAAAGAGCGTGGCGCCGCTGGCCGACTGGTCGTGGACGATGCCATCGATGTTGCCTTTATACTCCTGGCGCACGGGGATCACATAACGGCCCTGGCGCTGGGTGACAATGGCGTCTTGCAGGTACGGTTTGACATCGGCGCCCTGCACCAGCCGTTCGAGTGTGGAGAGCAGGCGATCCTGCGCCGCACGCAACTCCTGGCGGATCTGAGCCAGGGCAGGGCTGGCGCTGTCTACCACTTCGCCGCGCTCGTTGATACAGCGACCGATCTCGGCCACCACATGGTCACACGGCTCGATATTGGCGGCGATGGCAGCCAGCCGCGGGTAGGCGTGCTCCAGCCGGGTGAGCAGGTTGCGCAGACTGCGGGCGCGCAGGAGCGTATGTTTTACTTCGAGCAGGTCGGGCGCAAAGAGGAGCGAACCACGCTCGGCTTTGTCCATCAAGGGCGCCAAGTCGCGGACGCCGCCAAAGTGAATGTCGTTCTTCTGCTCCAACAGGCGGAAGGCCTCATCGGTCTGCGCCAGGTGCTCGTGGATGGTGGGCAGATCGTCGCTGGGTAGCAGCGAGCGCGCCAGCTCCATCCCACCGCTAAAGGCGCAATGGGCAGCTACCTTTTCGAGGATTTTTTCGTATTCGAGGACCTTTAGGGTGCGCGGGTTCATACGATTGATACCCTTTGCCATTTTAAGCACTATGAATGTCGTAGGGGCAACCCTACAGTTCATGATTCTTCATCTGGCAAACGGGATTACTTTAGCAAATTCAAGAGTTCATTCACCGTCAAGTCACTATCGCGCAAGATCTTGCGTAGCAGACCGCGCCCAATGTCTTGTCCACGATGCACTGGCACAGATACAACACGGCCATCCTCATGTCGCAATCGAACGTGACTACCCCGCTGGCGGATGCGCTGAAAACCTGCTCGCTCCAGCGCCTGAATGAGTTCATGTGCTTGTAGCACAGGAAGCGGCGGCATTACACAATGACCTTCTGCACGCCAATAAATTCTGGAAGGAAATCAACTTCATCGATTTCTTCCAGACATAATTCGATTACCTCACGCATATTCTGCAGCAATTCATCTATCGTCTTCCCCTGGCTATAGCACCCCGGTAGCTGAGGGACTTCTCCCACGAACATCCCATCTTCATCGCGCTCGATGACTACATAAAATTCATACATATCAGTCTACCTTTGAAGCCGTAGTGCAATGGGCGAGCGAAGCAATACGATCATAACACACCGCCCAACGTTATACCAAAGCAGCAGGCGGACAACAGCAGCACAGGTTGGCCCATCCACGCTACCCCTTGGCGATGGCGTACCCTAGCCGCCGCAACATGGCTTCGCGGGTGCGCCACTTCTCCCACACCTTCACCCACAGATCGAGATAGACGCGCGTCCCCACCAGCTCTTCGATCTCCGGTCGCGCCGCCTGGCCGATCTTTTTGATCATGCTGCCCTTCTGGCCCAGGACAATCCCTTTCTGGCTGGCCCGCTCGACATAGATGACGGCGGAGATGTAGGTCATGCCGTCATCGCGCTCGCTAAACTCGTCCACTTCGACGGCGATACTGTGGGGCACCTCCTGCTGGAGTAGCCGCAGCGCCTGTTCGCGGATCAATTCGGCGACGATGAAGCGCACTTGCAGGTCGGTGACCTGGTCCTCTGGAAAGTAGCGCGGGCCGAGAGGCAGCCGTTCGCGCACCAGCGCCAGCAATTCCGCCACGCCTTCGCCAGTCAGCCCGCTGAGTGGGTGCCAGGTTACGAGCAGCGGATTTTCGGCAGGATCGAGCCAGGGCACCAGCGCCAGATATTCGTCCGCCCGTTCTTGGGGCAGGCTGGCACCAGGTGGTCGCTCGTCCACCTTGTTGAGCCCAAAGATGAGCGGCGGCAGCGGTTTCTTGCGTTGTAGACGCTGGAGCAGGTCAGCGATCTGGCGCTCCTCTGCTTTGGGTGGCGTGTTGGCATCCACCAGCCAGAGCAGCACATCGGCCTCTTCGATGGTCTCCTGCGCCACGCGCACCATGTATTCGCCTAGTTTGTGTTGCGGTGCGTGGATGCCGGGCGTGTCGAGCAAAAGGATCTGCATGTCATCTTCTGTGAGGATGCCCAGCAACTGGTCGCGCGTCGTCTGTGGCTTGGGGCTGGTAATGGCGATCTTCTGGCCCAGCAGCCGGTTGAGCAGGGTCGATTTGCCCACGTTGGGCCGGCCAATGACAGCGACGATGCCGCTGCGATGGTCAGGGGGAAGTTCCTCGGTGACGGGTGTCAATTCGGGTTCTGTCATCATTCTGGCTCGCTTGACGCAATCGGAAGATCATGGTATAACCTGGGTATGAAAACCGCCGTCTCTCTTCCGAACGATCTCTTTGAAATGGCCGACCGCATGGCGCGCCGGCGGGGGATGAGCCGAAGCCAGCTCTTTGCCTTGGCGCTGCGCGAATATCTGGCCGCTCATGCTCACGAAGGCCTAACTGAACGGATCAATGCAGTCTGTGAAAAGGTAGACACCACCCTTGATCCCGCTCTGCGCCGAGCGCAGCTTGATCTCCTACGGCGTGAGGAGTGGTAATGCAACGAGGCGAAGTCTGGTGGGCGGACCTGGGGGACCCCGTTGGTTCAGCGCCCGGTTATCGACGGCCTGTGTTGATTATCCAGTCCGATTGGTACAACGCTAGCCGGCTGCAGACGGTGATTGTCATTGCGCTTTCCTCAAACTTATTGTTGGCCGATATGCCAGGTAACGTACAGCTCTCGGCACATGAGACTGGCCTTCCAAAGGATTCGGTAGTGAATATCACTCAAATCATTACACTGGACAAATCTGCTCTGATCCAGCGAGTGGGCGCTATCAGCGGTATGCTCACGGTTTCTGTAGAAAATGGAATCCGCCAGGTATTGGACTTATTTTGATTTGGGTTACGATTCAGCCCCATCGTACTCGTACTCCTCCTCGTCCTCGACAAAGACTTGGCAGAACGAGAACGAGGAGGAGTACGAGCAGGAGGCTGGTTACTGATTAGGTTCCAACCTCCATCGAATTCATATTTGAAAGTGCGTTAGCGCAGCGCCGGCGGCGGTTTGGGCAACGTCAACTGCACCGTGCCTTGCGCCTCCGTATCTACCGCCGTGCGCCAGCCAAATGATGAGTTTATGTGGCGCAGATAAGGGTCCGAGTTGAGCGCCTGTTCGATCATGTAGGTCGAACCGGTAAGCAGCACGATGTCGCGCTCGCCGCGCATAGATTGGGCGACGGCCAGCGCCTGCTGCGGGTCATCACTGACCAGCGTAGGCGTGTCGCCGATGACGCCGGCGATCTC